>CAVWKL010000171.1:0-5762 GCA_963755075.1 uncultured Alphaproteobacteria bacterium | reverse complement strand
TGTGCTTCGACTAAGTTATTACGTATTGCTGCCGCGCCTAGATTTCTTGCTCGCTCCAGGCGAGCGTCGTCGATGTCGGTTACGATGCATGGGATGCGCTTCATGTCGAAGGCCTGCAACACCGTCAGTCCAACGGTTCCGGCGCCGTAAATGAGCGCTATGTCGCTATCGTTGGCGTCGGTGCGCAGGACGACGTTCGCGGCGATCGAATATGGCTCCGCCATCACCGCTGTCCGGTCCGGCACTCCATCCGGCACTCGGATGGCGTTCGCCGCCGGAAACACCGCGAATTCCCGCATTCCACCGTCGCGGTGAACGCCAATCACTGAGAGATTGGCGCACACGTTTGGACGTCTGATTCGGCAGGCGTGACAATGGCCGCAGCTTACGACGGGATCAAGCACCACGCGGTCGCCGACGGCAAGGCCCGTCACTTGGGCGCCGATCGCCTCGATCTTGCCTACTGCTTCATGCCCGATGACGCGCGGATAGCGCGCGAACGGATTGTGCCCACGATAAATATGTATATCGGAACCGCAAATCCCGGTTCGCGCGATACGCACCAAGACGTCGTTGACTCCCGGTTCCGGAGTTTCGGTCTGCACCAACGACAAACGGTTCGGTTCCTGAACACTGACGGCCCACATAACGACACCTCATTTCTGGTCAACGGATTGACCGCTGGACGATTGCGCAACGCGCGATGAGTGCGACGGAGAGGGGCGATCGCTTTACGCTGCCTAACGCGCGCGGGCTTGCGCGATCAATCTCCTGTTCGCGGGGTGAGATCACCGGTCGCGTCTCCGCGGCTATTCCTTATCCCAAGCTGGCGACCATCCGGACACATCATTGACTCGGCCTTCGGGGGCGCCCAGGCGGTCGATCGCGGCTTGGTCTTCGGACGACAGCGCGAAATCGAGCGCCGCGAGGTTCTCGATCATGTGCGCGCGGTTCGACGCCTTGGGAATTGCAGCGACGCCGTCCTGTTCAATCAACCAGCGCAACGCGACCTGGCTCGCGGTCTTTCCGTATTTGCCGCCGATCGCGGCGAGCGTCGGATCACGCGCGGCGCGGCCTTTGGCGAGAGGCGAATAAGCTGTCAGTATCATGCCGTACCGGCCAAGCGCGGCGCGCACGTCGCGCTGAGGAAGAAAGGGATGATACTCGACTTGATTGCAGAGAAGGTCCGCGCGGCATCGTTCGACCGCTTCGGCCAATAGCGCCGTCGTAAAGTTACTGACGCCGAGATGCCGAACCTTCCCCTCGCTCTTGAGCGCGGCCATCGCCTCCAGGGTCTCGGCCAGCGGCACGGAGCGCGAAGGCCAGTGAATGAGCAACAAGTCGATATAGTCCGTCGCAAGCCGACGCAGACTTTCCTCGGTCGAGCGGCGCGTCGCGTCACGGCCATGGTTGCCGTTGTCGATCTTGGTTGTAATGAACAAGTCCGAACGATCGATTCCGCTCGATCGCATCGCGGCGCCGACTTCATCTTCGTTGCCGTACATCTGCGCCGTATCGATGTGTCGATAGCCGAGCGAAAGCGCCTCCTCCATTGTGCGGCGCCCCTCGGCGCCAAAGACGTCCCAGGTGCCAAACCCGAGAACCGGAACTTTCACTCCCCTTGCGGTGACATAGCTCAACGCCCCCTCCATTGCAGCGGTCGGCTCGGACCCTCCTTGTCCGCGGAGGCAACTTCGGCGCGGAGACTTGCGCTCTCCCGACGATCGCTGGCCAAGGCGCATCAGTGTCGCATTGACCGCGGTCCGTCGACGTGCCATCAGGTTACCCTATCATAGGACGTGATCCGAGTCACGGAGGCCTTCAGCATGGCGGGCGACGCTACTCCGGTCGTAGTCGCTGCGAAGCCGACGAAAGACTACCTCGCCACGTTGTTCGTCAAGAACGGGGCGACATCGGCGGACGCCGCGGATGTCGCCGACCATTTGGTCGAGGCGAGCCTCGCCGGGCATGATTCACACGGCGTCATACGCGGGCCGGAATACCTGGAAAAGGTTGAAAGCGGCCTGATCGACGCCAAGGCGCGGCCCGAGGTCGCCGCCGAGGGCGAATCGTGGGCGACCGTCGACGGCCACTGGGGTTTCGGCCAGCCTTGCTCGCGTTTCGCGATGCAGATCGCGATCGCTAAGGCGCAGCGAACAGGAATCGGTTGCGTCGCCGTGCGCAACAGCAACCACATGGGCCGCGTGGGCTACTACACCCACATGGCGGCCGTGCAGGGCATGGTCGGATTCGGCTGCGTCAATATCAATGGCGTCGCGCCAATGGTGGCGCCCTTCCTTGGCGTCGATCGCCGCCTCGGCACCAATCCATTCTCGGTGTCGTTTCCCGCCGATCGCGAGCCGGCCTTCCTGGCCGATTTTACGACCTCTGTCGCCGCCGAAGGCAAAGTTCGATGGTATCGCAACCGAGGCGCGCCAACGCCCGAGGGTTGGCTGATCGATCACGACGGCGAGCCGACAAGTGATCCGTGGCAGCTCTACAACGAACCGCTCGGGGCTCTTCTCCCACTCGGAGGGTCTGTGGGACATAAGGGCTACGCGCTGAGCATGATGGTTGAGGCGCTGGCGGGCGGATTATCGGGGGGCGGAGTCACCAATCCGAACCCGGGTCGCCACGGCAATGCCTGTTGGTATTTGGCGATCGACATCGAGCGCCTGACGCCGATGACGGAATTCAAGGCCAAGATCGGCGCCATGATCGATTATATGAAGTCGTCGCGGCCGCGATCGGGCGAGTCGGAAGTTCTCTATCCGGGGGAGCCGGAGTTCCGAAGCCGCAGGAAACGCCTGGCCGAAGGAATCCCAGTTGATCCCGTCACCTGGAGGGAATTGGCCGATTGGGCCGAGAAATCGGGCGTGGTCCCGCCAAATTCGCTCGCTTGACTCCAGGCCGCCGGCCTGCGGACCGTCCGCCAACCGTTCGGTTTCGCGACGCCGCGATCGCCGCTTTGCTAGGCTCGCGTCCTGTTAGCGGCGGATGGGGCTTCCATTGTCGATGAGTTTGCGGCGCGCGTTGAAAGGCGGCTAGGGAAATTGCGGCCTGGCGGTTTGGCTACAGCCGTGTGCGCGGCGACGGCGAGGGCGGAGGGTCGCCATCGTAATCGCGGCCGATTTCTCTCTTTGCGCTCTCGGATCGACCGGCCACGCGACCGTTCGAATCTGCCTCCCCGGCGACGCTCGGCCCGCGGTCGGCGAGCGGCGATACGATACGCGGTCGCCCCGCGAAACAGAGTCGCAGTTGTCCTACCACCGGGTGGCATGATAACCTGAACGGTGAAGGGTCGGAAAAGGGAAGGGCCGGGGCGTTCTCGCGTCCTACGCCATGCTGGCCTGAGCCGCAGGCTTTGGGGAAGAAAAATGAAAACGCGACAATTCGGAAGAACAGGATGGCAGGTCGCAGAAATCGGGATCGGCACCTGGCCGATCGGTTCCGCGTGGGGCCCGGTCAAGGATTCGGAATCGCTCGCGGCGCTCCATGCGGCGCTCGATAGCGGCGTCAACTTCATCGACACCGCCGATGTTTACGGCGACCACGCCTCGGAGCTCCTGATTGCGCGGGTGCTCAAGGAGCGCAAGGCTGCGGGCAAGACCGCGCCGATCGTCGGCACCAAGATTGGCCGGCGCCTGCCGGAACAGCGGGCGGCATTGTACACTTACGCGAACCTTGCGCCGTTCGTGGAGGACAGCCTCAAGAGTCTCTCCGTCGACGCCCTTGACCTCGTGCTGTTGCATTGCCCTCCGACGGAAACCTACTATCGGCCGGACGTGTTCGAGGCGATGGACCGCCTCGTGCGCGAAGGAAAGATTCGCTTCCACGGCGTCAGCGTCGAGAAAGTCGAGGAAGGGCTCAAGGCGCTCGAATATCCCGGGGTGGCCGCCGTTCAAATCGTGTTCAACATGTTCCGCCAGCGCCCCGCCGACTTCTTCTTTGAACGGGCGGGCGCCCGGCAAGTGGCGATTATCTCCCGGGTGCCCCTGGCGAGCGGTTTGCTGGCGGGCAAGTTTAAGCCCGATACGAAATTCGATGCGGGCGACCATCGCCAGTTCAACCGACATGGCGAAGCGTTCGACGTGGGCGAGACGTTCGCCGGCGTTCCCTACGAAACGGGACTCGCCGCCGTGGAGGAGATCAGGCCGCTCGTCCCTGCGGGCGCGACTATGGCTCAAATGGCCCTGCGCTGGATCCTCATGCACGACGCAGTATCGGTGGTCATCCCCGGCGCGATGAATCCCGACGAGGCCCGCATGAACATTGCCGCCGCAGCCCTCCCCCCTCTGTCGCCGGAGACGATGGCCCAGATCCAGTCGGTCTACGAGCAGCGCATCAAACCGGCGGTGCATCAGCGCTGGTAAGCGCTCGCGCCCTCGCCGCCGCGAGGGCGCCGACTCGTCAAGGAGGGACGCGACGATGACGGTCATCGATTCTCACCAGCATTTCTGGGATCCCGCGGTCACCGAATTTTTGTGGATGACCGATGTCCACGAGCCGATCCGCCGGCGTTTCAGCCCGGAAGAGCTGCGGCCGACGCTGGCGGCGAACGGCGTCGATGCGACCGTGCTGGTGCAAACCTGGCACAGCGTCGAGGAGACCCGGGACTTTCTCGCCATCGCGGCCGGCACGGATTTTGTCGCGGGCGTCGTTGGTTGGGTCGACTTGACCGACGCGGCGATGGAACGGACGCTTGAAGAGTTGAGGAGCGGAGCGGACGGGCGCGGCCTCGTCGGCATTCGCCATTTGGTTCATGACGAGCCTGACCCGGATTGGCTGTTGCGCGACGACGTTCGGCGCGGCCTCGCCGCGCTCGATCGGCATGGTCTCGTCTACGACCTGCTGCTGAAGGTCCGCGAGATCCCGGCGGCGTTGCGCACCGTGGCCGACTTTCCCAATCTGAGGTTCGTCGTCGATCACATCGCCAAGCCGAACATCGCGGCGAATGCGAGGTCGCCCTGGTCCGAACTCATGGACGGGTTCAAGGCTCATCGCGGCCACGTCTGGTGCAAGCTTTCGGGCATGGCGGAAGAGGCGGACTGGGCCTCCTGGACGCCCGAGCAACTTCAGCCGTTCGTCGACCGCGTCCTCGATATCTTCGAGCCGGATCGTTGCATGTTTGGATCGAATTGGCCGGTCTGTCTGTTGGCGGGCGACTATCTGCGAATCAAGGCGGCGCTGGAACAATGCCTGTCCGGGCTTGCGGAGGCCGAGCGCGCGAGAGTGATGGGCGGTTCGGCAATCGACGCCTACCGCTTGGCGATCCCGGCGAGGTAGCCGGGGAAAATGGATCGCGCGCCGGCGCGCGGAAAGAGACCGCGGCCGCCGCAGGCAAACCGCGGAGAAGATCATGACTGAAGCAAGCAAACAGGGGTTGAGCTGCCATCCAATGTCGGCGCCGATCGGGTATGGCTGCAGCGGCCTTGGCAATCTCTACGAGGTGATCCCCGATGCGGTCGCCAACGCGACGTTGGCCGAAGCTTGGCAGGCCGGCTACCGCTATTTCGACACCTCGCCGTTCTATGGCTTCGGCCTGAGCGAGTTGCGCGTCGGGCGTTTCCTGCGCTCCGTGCCGCGGAAAGACTTCATTCTGTCAACCAAGGTCGGCCGCTATATGACGCCGTTGCGCGGCCAGCCGCACGATACGCTGCATTGGGCCGGGCCGCTCGCGCTGCGGCCGGTGTTCGACTACAGCTACGATGGCGTCATGCGCTCGATCGAGCAGTCGATCGTCCGCCTCGGCTTCGAGCAGA
>CAVWKL010000170.1:0-7510 GCA_963755075.1 uncultured Alphaproteobacteria bacterium | reverse complement strand
ATTGTTATGTTGCATACCTTGGGCGCCGTTTACGTATTGCTTCCGCTTTGGTCTTTTCGAGCTCGCCAGAGTCTGCCAGTTGCGGAGTTCGTCGAGGGGCATTTTACACCCTCCCGTTCCAACTAAATAAGACCATAGCATTAATCTCTGTTCGAGGGTGACGAACAGGCGGATAATTCATATACTTCGGTCGCAGAGCAAAAATTGCCCACGCTTAGGGACACGGTCCTGAGAGACGGGCGTTAGTGCTGACGGCAGGAGACAGAACGCGGGTCGCAACAATTGCACCTCACTATCGGCATGAAGATCAACTCCAAACAAGGCGACGCTCTCTCGCGATCGTAGACGATTGGGCTCGCAGTTGGCGGCGTTCAATCCGTTGGCTACCCGAGAATACCTCTTCGGCACACCGCGTGCCTTTGGCACCTACGAAAACGGCCCGCTCGATTTTGCAGTCGCGCAATCAGCTGCGAACTACCTTAGCTGCGTCGCAAGTTTGGGATCAGAAGCATTTCTGACCATGAGACCGGCCTATGAAGAGTCGGCGCGTGCGAGGAGAGATCGACGTCAAACGCCTTCTTCAGGCGATCGACCGTTGACTCGGCTTCGACATTCGCAGTTTCGCTACCCGCTGAGGTATTCGGGAGACAGGTGTTGAGCACCTGAAGGAGTTCCCAATCTCGGAGCACTTCGGACGTCCCCTCCTTTTCCATCACGCCGAAGACCAAGCGATGGACCAGTGCTCCTGTCCCGGTAACCTCATCCTCAACCGTCACGACCAGCAATGGAGCGGTAAGCCCGTCCACACACGCGAGGCTCACTGGGAGGTGTCGCGCTTCCATAAGAGCTGTGTCGAACAGGAGGTGGCCAATTCCTAGAACACGCGAGGCCGCATTCCGCCCTCGCAGGCTGCGATCGAAAACCAGCCCCTCGTATTTGTCTCGAAGCTCATAGCGGCGCGCTCTCCATTCGTCGGGGGTCTTGATCTCCAAGCCATCGTCGCGGCGGAAAATCCGCCGCCCGTGTCGGCCAACTGTTTGAGTGAAGAATTTTTCAAGATCTGGAAGATCAACCCTCGGCAGGTCCTTGCCCACCTGTCGAAAGTCGAACCTCGACACGTTGCCGAGGAGTTCGCGAACCGTCTCGACAACGTCGCGCCCACCGAGTGTCGCGCTCGCCTGATCGAACCATGCACCTAGGCGGTCATTGGAAAGTCCTTGGGCTCCTGAGAACAGTTCGTTGAAAAGCGAATTTCCGGCCATCCCTATGACCAGCTGCGAGATGTCTTCCTGCTCCTCCATGACGGAGGAAAGCGCCTGCTGAATTCGCTCAAGCTTCTCGTTCAAAAGGCCCCAAATGCGCGCCTCGACCGTCTCCGGATTTCGCAAAATATAGACGGAAACCGGCCTTGTCTGACCATAGCGAGACAGACGCCCAACCCGCTGGTGGAGGCGCATCGGATTCCATGGCATGTCCACGTGAACTAACACGGCACAGCGTTCTTGAAGGTCAATGCCCTCACCGCCCGCCTCCGTCGACACAAGAAAGCGCACTTTGCCCGCGTTGAAGGCGTCCGCAGCTTGCTCTCGAGGCTGGCTGATGGACTTCGCCATCCCGGACGCCTGCTCCAGCCCATCAAGTCGCTCGTCACCGTTGATAAAGGTGGCCAAGCCAAAACCGAAATGACGGTGGAGAGCGTTCACGACCAGCGCTTGAGTTGCCTTGTACTCCGTAAAAAGCAGGACTGGCCGTCGGGGAGAAATTCCTCTCCAATCATCTTAAGCAGGCGCTCGATCTTCGTTTCGTTGGCAATCCCCTCACTCAGAGCAACCAGTTCATCAAGCCGTCGTATCTCATCTTCCATCAGCATAGCCGCTGCAGAGCTGGGAAGGGCCTCCTCTGCCTCGGCCAAGTCATCTAGCGTCGCCTGCTCGTCGTCAAACAGCGCTATCGGCGCGTCGCCATTTGAACGGCTAACGGCGTCTGCCAGCATTGTTCGACGCTTACGAAGCGCGTTTCGGACGGCCGCAATCGAGCTGGCGGCCAACTTCTGGAGTGTGACGAGCACAAGCATCCGCGCGGTCTGTGCACGACCGTCAAGAGTTCCGGCATACGCACGACCATCTAGGATAAACTCGCTTAGCGTCCGATAGAATAGCGTCTCTTCCGCGCTATAACCGTACTCTCGGCTGTTAACACTTACCGGCTTGAAAAGGAGTTGACCCTGAAGGTCCGTGACAGTCGCCTTGTTGTTTCTGATCATCGCCTTCGGCAGCTGAGAGAGCTGGCCAATCTTGTCGCCGTCCGGATCGAACAGGTCGGGCCGCACAAGATGCATCAGGCCAAAGAAACCGTAATCCTTTCCTCGGTGCGGGGTTCCCGTGAAAAAGAGCAGAGAGTTGATCTTGCTCCGCTCCCCAAGGGCCGAGACAAGGCTGTAAGCCAGCGTCTCGCCAGCTCTTTCATCTACGCCTAGGTGATGAGCCTCGTCGACGATGACCAAATCCCATGGATCAGCTTCGAGGAGTCTTTGGCGGGCGCCGCGACGATCGTCTCTCAGCGTGTGGAAGGATGCGACGACCATTGACGCAGTCGCCCAAAAATCTCCGCGCTGAGTGTCTGCCTCGGTCACGTAGCGTTGGAGCCGAATATCAAACATATCCTTAAGTCGGAACTGCCATTGAGGGACGAGCTTCGCGGGGGCAAGTATCAGCACCCGTCGCACTCGCCCCGAGGCGAGCAATGGCATGAGTACCAAGCCGCACTCGATCGTCTTTCCAAGCCCAACATCGTCCGCGACCAGCCACCGGAAGGGCCATTCTTGGTTCACCTTCCGGCAAACCCACAATTGGTGAGGAAGTAACTGCACGCGCGACCGTGAGAAGACCCCCCACTGGTCATTGACCGACCCAATGGCGAGCGCCTGCGCTCGAATGATTGCATCGGTTGGGTCGCTAAGCGAGCCATTTCGAAGCGCTGAATGGAGTGATGGGACCTCGATGAGTTCGCTGGCGAGAACTTGTTCTACCGTTCCTTCAAACCGAACGATAACCGTGGGCCCCATATCTACCACGACGCGACCGCTTCCATGGCGTGGATGGGTGACGGGACTACCGGCCTCCAATTGCTGTATCTTGTTCGTCATTGGTCGCCCATTTCAGAGAAAAACTCGTCTCCATTGTCGCCGTCTGAGTCTTCGAAAGTCGGAGCAGCGCGGTCGGCTGCCGCAAAGCATTGGGCCAGTGCCGGCTCGTGCACCCCTCGGGTGATCAGCTGGAGCGGAAGATCAAAATCGCCGGTAAACCGTGCACGATCCACGCCGACGTGTTTGACAATGAATTCGTATATCGAACGGCTGGCATCCTTGTCCGCCCGCTCCCCGATGTCTGCGCCAAGTTCGTTCAAAAGTTTCCGGACACGCTGAGACGGCGCCCAACAGTAGGGCGCCATCAGGCCCTCATCGCGTAACTCGTACACGCCGTGGCGCAGCATCTCACGGATCATCCAGTTCATGCCAATTCCGAGAGAACGGTTTATCGGCGCGGCATCAATGCAAAGACGCATTGCCGGTGCCCAGTAGCTGGGCTGCAACGCGCCATTTAGGGAGATCACACCGTAGTCCTCGATGATTCGAGGAAGTTTGACCGCGATTTCCCTGTATTCATCTAGCCAATGAGCAACCGCATACAAATCAACGAACGCACGTCGCCACAGTAGGTACCGCTGATCGAATTGTTCCGGCGCGCTCCAACGTTCAAGGCGTTCAAGCCATGATTGCACGTCACCGGGCGGCCGCAATTCTGCGAGTTGTGGCCACCAGCCTTCTCGGCGTCCAGCTTCAATAAAGCTGCGGTGCTGTCCGTCCTGCGTGCGGCCGAATGACTGAAAGCAGCCCAGAGCGAACATCGTGAACCACATCGCGCGATCGCTCCCATCTCGAAGCTGCGATGGTGAGAAAGAGTCCGGATAGGTTCGACGCGAATATGAGGCCCGAAGATCAGCTCCTTCAGAAGCCCACCACGTATGGATCGCGCGAAGAACCGTCTCAGGTTCGGGTCGCGAGAGTCGCGGCCACAGGTGGGGGTTCGAATGCTCCGCGGCCTTGAAGAGCATAAAGGAGGTCGTCCTTCTCCTTCTCACTCCAGCGCGATAACAGTTCATTGTCCCGTAGTCGTGAAGTGGGCGAGGGCAACCATGCCGGTCGGTTCCGCTGAATTTCTTCGCCTAGTTGGCGACCGTGACGACCCTCGATGACGTATCGGAGCGCCGCCACCTGGCGGTCGCGGTCTTTGCCGGAGATTTCTGCCGCCCACAACGCGAGGTCACGGACTTGAGCACCGATCCCGATTGCTCACGGGCCACTCGAAAGAAGTGAAGCGCCGAGCCGGAGTAACGTTCGTCAAGGACGTGTTTCATGGGCGCAAATGCGCACAACCTACGTTCCTCGTCATCGACTGCTGCCGTTGAATAGGGAAGCTGAGCGATCCGCCATGATCCGTCCTGAGCTAAAAAGAACGCCTCCTTTGCTGTGGTTAGGATGTCCGAGAGTTCAATATCAAGCGGCGCCCCGCGAATCGACGTAGGAGTAATCACGTTACCTAGTTTCTTTGCGAGATCGGCGACGACGCGCTTCTCTTTCCCCATCTCGCGCCGAAGAAGATCTGATATCTTGATCGCCCGCATGTTGCCGAAGCCAAGTTTCCCCAATTGGCCAGCAATGTCAGAAGCTACTATCCTGCCGCCCAGTTGGGATAGCGCCGGCCAGTCTCGTACCTTCTCAAGAATGGCTGGCTCCGCGAGCGCGCCTGCAGTGAAGTGGTCGACTTCGACAGCGTTAACGAGACCGTCAAACGGTCGCGGCAGGCGCGTTGGCACGACAGGCCGCTCGGCTGCTAGTCGGCCGTATCCGCGGTCGTAAATATGAAGATACCGAGCTAGGGCGTCGTCAAAATCAAGCGCAAAAACGTCAAACAGGCCCGCCCAGAAGAGGTCCCTCGCCACGCTCTCCGAAGCATCCAGGTTCAATGCGCGCGCCAATGTTGACCAGTCCGACACTGTCAGATCGTGTAGTTTGAGGAGGCGCTCGCCCAACGCACCGCCAAGCCGCCGGAGGATCTTCTGGGGATATTCATCCGAACCAGCAATCCGGCTACGACCCGGGTCAACCTCAAATGGCCCATTCAGCAGCCAACCAGAGCCTAAGCGCTCTTCCAGCGGAGCGAGGTTCCAAAGACGCCCAAGCTCTTTCGGGGCGGCGATCGGCGCCGCGTGACCAATTTCAAGCGACAGGCTGAAGTCCCCACCCAGATCGAATCGCAGAGCGCGTCGATTTAACGTGCCCTGCTTGAGCGCAAGAACATCGATCCCCTCTGAATTTTCGAGCCGCGTTTCCTCGCATTCGATGCTATCCGAACCGAACTCGATATGCTTGATGTTGCGTGCGAATGCTGGCAGCCACTTCATGGCGGTGCGGAAAGCCGTCACCGCATCCATTCCAATCGACGCAGTCTCTGGAGAGAAGGGGATATCGATCACTGTCGATCGCCGACCGTCGGATCTCTTTAGCTTCTCCGCCACATCCATGCCGGCGTGCCAGTCCTTTGGCAGGAATCCACCCTGTGTGCGTAGGCTAAGGAAGCCGCAGGCGATCCCTACACTGTCGGACAGCACGTGGACGCTCTTGAACCCCAGGCCGAACTTGCCGGTTAGATTATCGCTCGGCCGCTTTTCCGAGAAATTCATCAAAAGCATGTTGAGCAGGTCACGGTCATGACCGAGACGACGCCCATCTTTGGCGTCAGGCCCGAGGTGATTGATCGGCCGGCCCCAATGGATGACGCGAAAGCCACCCGAGCCTTCAGAAGAAATTTCAACCCGAAAGCAGGCGTCCTTTGTCGCAACATCTTGTTGCCTGTAGGCATCGTCCGCGTTTTGAAAGAGCTCAAAGAGCACGCGGCTTGCGGAGTAGCCGAAGTCCCTGATTTTGCCGCGAATGGCAGACAGCAACTCTGCCGCCAGCTCGAGATCGGATACCTTCCGCCAAAGTTTCTCCTTCAGCGCCTCCATCTCGTTTGCCGACGCGCGCAGATGATGGTGGCGGGTTTCTTCCGCCTGATACTCGCGCAACGCCTTCTGTGCCCGGTATTCTGTGGGTAGCTTTAGCTCTCCGAGAATTGTGGGCAACTGGTCGTGCAGCAGGCGAACCGTTTCCTCAATCGTCGCTTGATCAATCTCGACAGACTCATTCAGGATTCCTTCCAGCGCCGCCCGCTGGCCATCCATGACGAGAAACAGGCAGTCCGCCGCGATCGTCTCGACGAGCCGGCGAAAAATTCCGCTAGCCTCCCTGAGGCTGTATCCGCTCGGATCGACATGCCTGACCGGAAGGGTGATCAACGAACGCACCTTCCCGTCAGCGGCTCGGATGTCCTCGTGCGTCTTGTACAAGTTCCCAAAGAGCACGCCTTTGTCGAGGCCGCTCGATGGCGCGTCGAACGCGTCGCCTGACATTGCGATAGCGCGTGCGCGCCCTCCTGCGAATAGCTCGACGAGGAACCGGCGCTGGTCAACCTCATCCGCCAGCGAATTCGGAAATAGGACTTCTCTCGGGAAGCGATTGTCGAGCTTGGCCCAAAGTGTGTCGACATCGGCTGTAGCGTCCGCCCTCCACTCGTTTGCGAGAAGATCGAAGGGCTCGCTGCGGCCGATGAGGCCGAGGTAAATAATTACCAAATCCGACGGCACATGGCCCCGCCAAGCCTGCAGAAACAAACGCTGTTGCGCTGCGGACTTGCCGTCCAGGTCTGCGAGATCGACAGTCTTGATTTCGCCTCGACGACGGTTGGTTGCGGCTGAATCACGAGAGACACCCTTAACATCGGAGGCGTCCGCAGGACGGGGATCAATCTCTCTGTAGCGCGACAATCTGGATGGGAAAGCTGCGACAATCAGGATGGCCATTTTGGCGGTCGCGGCGGGGAGATGATTGTCGCGGCGCGACGATAACGCAAGCGGTATTTTTATGACGCGTGATTTGGTTGTCGCTCAGCGACAATCATGAGGATCCTTTGATTGTCGCGCGCGTCGGCGGGCGTCCCGCTCCGCGCGCTTTGTCGAGCGCTTCCTTTCGCCGATAGCTGTCGACGTTCATTTCGAGGATCGTGGCGTGATGAACGAGGCGATCTATGGCCGCGAGCGTCATGGCTTGGTCGGGGAAGATTTTTCCCCATTCGCCAAAGGCTGGTTTGCGGTCATCAGCATCGATTCGGCGCTCGTAGCGTGCGCTGATCAGTTCGAACAGAACGCTCGTTTCCGCCTGATCCTTGGTGACATAGGCGAGATCGTCGAGAATCAGCAAATGATATTTGTCGAGCTTGGCGATCGCCGCTTCGAGACGAGATCGCGTCGCGCGATCTGGAGCTTTTGCACAAGGTCGGTGGTTCTTCGCGACAAGACGTCGGCGAACTCTTTTCGATCAGGGCCATGTCCAGCGCCGCCGCGAAATGGGATT
>CAVWKL010000169.1:0-7583 GCA_963755075.1 uncultured Alphaproteobacteria bacterium | reverse complement strand
GGATAGGCGACCTTCTGAAGCTCCCCGTTGAGAACCGCGACGGGATAGCCGGACCCATACTTATCGATCGTCTTCTTTTGGGTTGCTGGTTCGAGCGTTCGATTGCGGCATGGCCGACCAGCGCGACTTGAAACTCGATCGGGATGGAGCCTAATCGCATTGCATCGATGAACGTATGCCGAAAGGAATGGAAGCACTTCTCTCTGGCGGCCGAAACGTACTTGTCTTGGTAGCGGCCCCACCAGCGGCTCCAGTTCTTGGTCCATCGACTACGATAGGACGTCAGTTGGGGAAAGAGCCGCTTGTCGCCGGCGGCGCGACGGCGCGCGACGTAGTCCAGGAACCCAAGCTCGATCAACACGTGATGAATTGGCAAGCGCCGCCGCGAAGCCGGAGTCTTCAAGCTCTTCTCAGGCGACTCGACGCTGCGTTTCGATCCCTTTCGCCGGGCCGCCCCGCCGCCTTCCTCATCGTCGTCTTGGATGATGGTGATGTGAAGATAGGGGATGCCGTCCTCCACCCTGACGTCCTCGGTCAGCAATTGGCCGATCTCTTCCAGCCGCGCGCCTTGGAACAGACCGATCAACGGCAGCCAGAAGGCGGCGGCGCCGCCGCCCGCGGCCGAAACTTTCGGCGGATTCCGATAGGTCGGCGACTCCAAAAAGAGACGCTTCAGATCGACGAGGTCAAAGGGAAGCCGCTCGATCTGGTCGCCGTCCTGGATCGGCAACTGAAGCCCGCTGCAGGGATTGCCATTGACGTCGTACTCGGCGATCGCGAGATCCATGAGGGTCGAGATCGCCCCGAGCCCCTTGGCGTTGATCGTCACCGGCGAGAGCTTGGGGAGGTCGGGGCGCACACCGGGCGGCTTCCGCTTTATTCGACCAGGTCCCAATAGGACCGCGGGCCGAAGAGGTCGGCGAGGAAATCGACAAAGGCGCACACCTTTGGCGACAGATGACATCGTCTCCCGGGGGCCTTTTGCGAGTACTCGGGCAGGCCGCCGAGATCGCTTGGAGGACATCCGTCATCGACGCATCCGCCCCGAATCGCTCGGCCAGCACGGCGAAGCGACGACGCCCGATCCTCGGGCAATCGCGGCAGGCGAAGCGGACGACCGCGAACGAATAGTCGCGGATTCTCACCCTGATTGTCGCGCCGCATTCGTGCGCGCGCCGATTTCACGCTCGGCACCTCAAGGCCTCAACAGTTCCGCCAACTTCGCTGGGTCGCCGCCAGCGGCGCGATACTGATCCGACAGAAATCCTATCTCCGCCAATAGCGCCTCGGCGTCCTGGCCCCGATCAAGCTTCTTGAGGACCAAGCCGGCGGAGTAATGCGAATATCGATCAACCATGTCGGTGGTGCTGTGGCCGGTGATGGACATCACTTCAGCCGTCGTGAGGCCGCGTTCGAAAAGTCGGCTGGTCGCTTCATGGCGCAGGTCGTGAAAATGCAAATCGTCGATACCCGTGAGTTCAATGAGACGCCGCCACTGTGATTTGAACGCTTCAACGTGAACGTCGAAAATCGGCGCATCTGCGGACTTGCGTTTCCCTGTGCGATCCTTGATCGCCTTCGCCTCGGCCACGATTTCCAAAATCTCGCGGGTCACAGGGATAACCCCGGTTCGCTTCGTTCGGATCGCCTGCTCGCGCGGAAAGACGATGGCCCTATTCCCGCCTCCGATGTCTTTGAAATCAGTCTCGCGGCACAATAGGACGCGCTCCCTGCGAAGCGCCGTTGCGATCGCGAATCGAATGATCAACGGCAACATGGCGTCGATTTTCTGAGCCGCTTCCAATAGCGCTTCAAGCTCGCTTGTGGAAACCCGCCTTTCGCGGCCGGGCGTAGCCTTGGGCATCGTGACGCCGCTCAAATCAGGCACGCCGTCCATCTGCTGACTGATGTGCTTCAGGGTCCGCGTGACGAGCTGCACGACGTTTGAGATTGTGGTCTTCGCCGGGCCGTGGATTCCCTCCCGATCGCAGACGGCCTTGATCTTGTCCTCGATTGCGCGCCGTGCGCCCAAGTCCGACGCCTGGATCGCTTCGCGATATAGCCCTGGCAGCTCGCCGATCTCCGTCTGCCTTTTCTTGCGTTCGGCGGGCGACGCCGTGAGCATGGATCTGTGCTGCGCGCCCGCTCGTTGAAAACTCTTGAGCCACCCCGCGTTGATCAAGCGGTCACGAAAGGCGGCAAGGTCCGTTTTGCGAAGTTGGGCGATCGTCCGATCGGCAATCGGATCCGCCAAAATCGCCTTTATCCGATAGCTCTCATTTGCGGCATTTCCAGCTCTCCGTTCCTTCAACGCTTCATTTTCGTAGCGTCGCAGCGCATCGGCCAGTGTCGTCGTCTCGGCTTCCCTGGTCGAAACGTGGACCCCGGCGAGCATCCGTCGCCGAGCCTCTTCGGCCCACGACTTCGCCTCCGCCATTTGGCGGTGTCGCTCGTCCAGCGTGTCCTGGAAGATAGGAAAATTGCGCGCCACTGCCTCGTGGCCTCGCAGCCGAATTTGCACGCGCAAGGATCCAGATGGACGTCGCGTGAAACCCTTAGGCAATTGCTCTTGTCGTGGCATGCTGGCCCCGCCGTATCGCGCTCGAATCCCTCGGAAACGCGGTAGGACCGATGTCGGCCCCGGTCCAAATTGGGACCGAAACGGGACCGAAATTCAAGAGTAATTTGTTCGCACAATAACCCACTCTGCAGAAACTATTGATCAATAAAAGCTATTTAAATCTGCCGACTGGCAGGAGAGGAGGGACTCGAACCCCCAACCCCCGGTTTTGGAGACCGGTGCTCTACCAATTGAGCTACACTCCTAGCGCCGCCTCTTTTGCCGCAACCCGCATTTCGATGCAAGCGCGGCGTAATTCGAGCGCGCCCGGCGTCAGACGCCGCGATCGGCGAGACGGCGCGCCCGCGAGCGCCTATTCGTTGGGCGCCTTGTCCGCCGAGCGGCGTCGAATTGGGCGCGCTCGCCCGGTTCCCGCCGCTTGGCTTTGACATGCCGGCCGCCTTCGCGTCCATATCACGCCTCGGCCCGCGCCTTGCTAGCGAGCCCGCGCGTCCCGTCCGGAAAGGCGACCCCTTGGCGATTCTCGTCGGCCTGCATCACGTCACCCGTTACGCCTACGACCGTCCGGTCGCGCTGGGCCCCCAATCGATCCGCCTGCGCCCGGCGCCCCATTGCCGCACGCGCGTGCCGAGCTATTCGCTCGCCGTCACGCCGTCCAATCACTTCGTCAACTGGCAGCAGGATCCCCACGGCAACTGGCTCGCCCGCTACGTGTTTCCGGAGCCGGTCGAGGAATTCAAGATCGAGGTCGACCTGACGGCCGAACTGGCGGTCGTCAATCCCTTCGACTTTTTCGTCGAGCCCTACGCCGAGCAATTCCCCTTCGCCTATTCGGACGAGCTGGCGACCGAACTCGCCGCCTATCTCGCCCCCGACCCGGACGGCCCGCTGTTGAGGAAATATCTGGCGGAGGTCGCGACGCGGCGCGACCGGACGATTCCGTTTCTGGTCGCGCTCAACGCCGAACTGCAGCGCATGATCCACTACGTCATCCGCATGGAGACCGGCGTCCAGGAGCCGGACGAGACGTTGGCCTTGCGCTCGGGCTCGTGCCGCGATTCGGCTTGGCTGTTGGTTCAAATCCTGCGCCGGCTCGGCCTCGCCGCGCGCTTCGTCTCGGGCTATCTCATCCAGCTCAAGGCCGACGTCGATCCGATCGAGGGCCCGCGCGGCACGGACAAGGACTTCACCGACCTGCACGCCTGGGCCGAGGTCTACGTTCCCGGCGCCGGCTGGATCGGCATGGACGCGACCTCGGGCCTGTTCTGCGGCGAAGGCCATCTGCCGCTGTGCGCGACGCCGCATTACCGCTCGGCGGCGCCGATCACCGGCCTCGTCGAGCCGGCGCAGGTCACCTTCGGCTTCGATATGAAGGTGACGCGGCTGCGCGAGGCGCCGCGCGTCACCTTGCCCTTTACCGACGCCGCCTGGATGAAACTCGACGCGCTCGGCGAAAAGGTCGATCGCGATCTCGTCGCCCAGGACGTGCGCTTGACCATGGGCGGCGAGCCGACCTTCGTTTCGATCGACGATTATGACGCCCCGGAGTGGAACACCGCGGCCGTCGGGGGCGCCAAGCAGGCGCGCGCCGAGGCGCTGATCCGACGCCTGCAGGCGCGGTTCGCGCCCGGCGGCTTCCTGCATTACGGCCAGGGCAAATGGTATCCGGGCGAGAGCCTGCCGCGCTGGGCCTTCGCGCTCTATTGGCGCAAGGACGGCAAGCCGATCTGGCGGGATCCCTTGCTGATCGCCGGGGCGGGCGCAAGCGCGGCGGCGACGGACGGGGACGCGGAGGCGCTCGCCGGCGAAGTCGCGGCGCGCCTGGGCATCGAGCCCGACTATGTCATCCCGGCCTACGAGGACGCGCCCTATTGGCTGTTGCGCGAGAGCGCGCTGCCGGTCAACGTCGATCCCAGCGACCCGAAGATCGACGATCCCGAGGAGCGCGCCCGCATGGTGCGCACCTTCGATCACGGTCTGTCGCGCCCGACCGGCTTCGTGCTGCCGGTGCAACGCTGGAACGCGGAGGCCAAGCCCGCCTGGCGCAGCGAGCGCTGGCCGCTCAGACGCGGCAAGCTCTTTCTCGTGCCGGGCGACTCGCCGGTCGGCCTGCGCTTGCCGATGAAGACCCTGCCCCACGTCAAACCGTCCGACTACCCTTTCGTCCATGAGCAGGATCCGATGGACCCGCGCGGCGAATTGCCGGAGCCGTTGCAATTGCGCCAGGTGGCGCGCGCTGAGACCGGCGCGGAACAACAGACGCAGACCGAACAATTCGCCGCCGAAGGCGCGGTGCGCACCGCCTTGACCATCGAGCCGCGCGACGGCGTCCTGTGCGTCTTCATGCCGCCGACGCCAAGGCTCGACGACTATCTCGAACTTCTGGGCACGGTTGAAGCGATTGCGCGCGAAAAACACCTTCCCATTCGCATCGAGGGCTACGCGCCGCCGTTCGATCCGCGCCTCGCTTGCATCAAAGTGACGCCCGACCCCGGCGTGATCGAGGTCAATATCCACCCCGCCGCGTCCTGGCGACAGGCGGTGGAAACGACGACCGCGCTCTATCAAGACGCGCGCCAGTCGCGGCTCGGCACGGACAAGTTCATGACCGACGGGCGCCACACCGGCACCGGCGGCGGCAACCATGTCGTGCTCGGGGGCGCCGCGCCGGCGGATTCGCCGTTTCTGCGCCGGCCCGATCTGCTGGCGAGCCTCATCCTCTATTGGCAGCGCCACCCCGCCCTTTCCTACCTGTTCTCAGGGTTGTTCCTCGGTCCGACCAGTCAGGCGCCGCGCCTCGACGAAGCGCGCAACGATCAGCTCTACGAATTGGAGATCGCGCTTTCGCAAACGCCGGCGCCGGGCGAAGCGGCGCCCTTGTGGCTCGTCGACCGGCTCTATCGCAATCTCCTCATCGACGTGACCGGCAACACCCATCGCGCCGAAATCTGCATCGACAAGCTCTATTCGCCCGACAGCGCCACCGGGCGCCTCGGCCTGGTGGAATTCCGCTCGTTCGAAATGCCGCCCGACGCGCGCATGAGCCTCGCCCAGCAATTGCTCCTTCGCGCGCTCGTGGCCTGGTTCTGGCGCGAGCCGCAGCAGGGCCAGCCGGTGCGCTGGGGCACCAGCCTCCACGACCGCTTCATGTTGCCGCATTTCGTCTGGGAGGATTTTCTCGGCGTCCTCGGCGACCTCGCGGGCGCGGGCTACGCTTTCGATCCGGCCTGGTTCGAGGCGCAGCGCGAATTCCGCTTTCCCGCCTATGGCCGCGTCGCCCACGGCGGCGTCGAACTGGAAATCCGCCAGGCGCTCGAACCCTGGCACGTGCTCGGCGAACAGGCGGCGGTGGGCGGAACGGCGCGCTACGTCGATTCCTCGGTCGAGCGGCTGCAGGCCAAGGCCAAGGGCCTCATTGTCGGGCGCCATGTCCTGACCTGCAACGGCCGCAGGCTGCCGATGCAGCCGACCGGACGCGCCGGCGAGGCGGTGGCGGGCGTGCGATTTAAGGCCTGGAAACCCGCCTCCAGTCTCCACCCGACGATCGAACCGCAGGCGCCGCTGACCTTCGACATTCTCGATTCCTGGAACGGGCGATCGCTCGGCGGCTGCCTCTACCATGTCGCCCATCCCGGCGGGCGCAACTATGAAACTTCGCCTGTGAATTCCTACGAGGCCGAAGCGCGGCGACTGGCGCGATTTCAGGATCACGGTCATACTGCGGGCGCGGCGACCGTTCCTCCCGACGAGTCGTCGAGCGAATTTCCGATGACGTTGGACTTACGGAGGCCCATTGCCCGCTAGCGCCCGGTCCGCTGCGACGCACGATGAGGACGCGCTCGCGCGCGTCGCCGCGTGGACGCGCGTCTATGCGCCGCTGCCGGGAATTCCCGACGAGTTCATCGGCGCCGACGGCGCGCGTCGCCCGCACTGGCAGCAATTGTTGCAGGCGCTCGCGGCCCTGGAGCCCGGCGAGATCGCGCAACGTTTCGCCGCGGCGGACCGGCGCATCCGCAATCGCGGCATGTCGTACCGCGTGCAGGGCGAGACGTCCGAGCGGGTGTGGCCGCTCAGCCGCATGCCGCTGGTGATTGCCGAGGCCGAATGGCGCGAAATCGCGCGCGGCGTCGCCCAGCGCGCCGAGTTGCTCGAACGCGTGCTCGCCGACGTTTACGGCGAAGGCCGTCTGATCGCGGAGGGCGTCCTGCCCGCCGCGGCCTTGACCGGATCGACCGACTTCATCGCGGCGATGCGCGGCGTCGCGCCGCCGGGAAAGCGCTGGCTCAGGCTCTACGCCGCCGATATCGGTCGCGGACCTGACGGGCGCTGGTGGGTGCTCGGCGATCGCGCCCAAGCGCCTTCCGGCTCGGGCTACGCGCTGGAAAACCGTCTGGTGATCTCGCAGGCGTTTTCGAGCCTCTACGGCCGGATGAATGTCGAACGCCTCGCGCCGTTCTTCCGCGAATTGCGCGCCGGGCTCAAAGCGAGCGGCGAGCGCTCCGAGCCGCGCATCGGGATCCTGACCCCCGGCCCGCTGAGCGCGACCTATTTCGAGCAGGCGTATCTGGCGCGCTACCTCGGTTTCCTGCTCGTCGAAGGCGACGATCTCGTCATGCGGGACGGCCGCGTCTTCGTGCGCACGATCGCCGGACTCAAGCGCTGCGACGTGCTCTGGCGCCATGTCGACGCCGAATGGTGCGATCCGCTCGAGCTCAACGCCGCCTCGCGCATCGGCGTGCCCGGCCTCATCGACGCCATTCGCGCCGGCGGCGTCGCGGTCGAGAACATGCCGGGCGCCGGGCTGTTGGAATCGCGCGCGCTGCTGGCGTTCCTGCCCGCGCTCGCCCGCCGTCTCATCGGCGCGGACTTGGCGATGCCGAACATCGCCACCTGGTGGTGCGGCCAGCCCAGCGAGCGGGCGCGCGTTCCTCGCCTCGCTCGACTCGATTTCGATCGCCGGCGCTTTCGGCGACCAGGTTCCCGGCTTCGGCGGGCGCCACAA
>CAVWKL010000168.1:0-14666 GCA_963755075.1 uncultured Alphaproteobacteria bacterium | reverse complement strand
ACCGCCGCGCGGGTCTCCAGTAATGCTGTCGCCGGTCGCGGCGTGCTCTAAACGCCCAAAGGCCCGCAGGATTCTGTTTTGCCCGGAATCGCGGGTCGTCCACATCGAAGGATCCTCGGCGAACTGCGACCCGGTCGCGGAAGCGCGGCGCAAAGCGCTCGGAGATCTGAACCGCGACAAGTTCGTCGCCCGCTGGGGACAATACCTGAAATCGCGGAACGCCGACGACCTCGCCGCATTGCGCGCGCGCTTCGCGCCTCCAAGCTCCATCCAGGCGTCCGCGAGGCCGACCGACGCAGAGAGAACAGCGACGGTCTACACGCCCTATGCGCTCACGCCCGGGGGCGGCGAACGCTATCTCCTGACGCTCGCCGCCTTGCTCACGCGGCGTTATCGGGTGACGGTCGTTTCGCCGCACGCCTACAGTCTGCTGCGCCTTCGCAACCTTGGTCAGCAATTCGGCCTCGACCTTTCCGGTCTGCGCTTTTCGACCGAGGCGGCGTTCGCTGAGGCTCGCTCGCCCGACTTGATGGTGGCCCTGGGCAACCATGTGATCCCCCCCATTGCCGCGCGCGGAAAGGCCAATGTTTTTGTTTGCCAATTCCCGTTCCCCATGCGCGGGGCGCCGTCCTCGGCCGATTGCGCGCTGCTGGCGGATTACGACGCCGTCGTCGTCTATTCCCGCTACGCCGCCGCGCACGTCCGCGCCGGGCTCAGCGCTCTTCGATTGCCGGAACCGGACATCCGGATCGTCAGCCCGCCGGTGCGGCAGGTCGGGGGCGATTGCGCCAGCAAGCGGCGCAAGATCCTGACGGTCGGTCGCTTCTTTGTCGGCGGCCACGCCAAACGGCACGACGTCCTGATCTCCGCGTTCAAATCCATTTGCGATCAATTTGACGAGCCCGTGGAGTTTCACTTGGCCGGCTCCTCCACCCCTGGCGGCGAGCACATGGATTATCTCGCCGCGCTCAAGGCTTCAGCGGTCGGCCATCCCATCTATTTCCACGTCAATTGTTCCGAGCAGGACCTTCAGGGGCTCTATCGCGACGCGCTCGTCTATTGGCATGGCGCGGGAATCGGCGCCGATCTGAGCAAGGAGCCGGAAAAGGCGGAACACTTCGGCATCAGCATCGTCGAGGCGATGTCGGCTCAGGCGATCGCCTTCGCTTTGAACGCCGGCGGTCCGAAGGAGATCATCGAAGACGGCGAGACCGGTTACCTCTATGAATCGCCGGAGGTCATGACGAGCTTGACGCGCGAGATATTCTCGAGCGCGGATCGGTCGCGCGCCGAACGGATCATGCGGGCGGCCGCCCGTCGCGCAAGCGATTTTTCGATCGAAAACTTCGAGCGCGGCATCGAGGCGCTGGTGGAGGCGTTGACCTGAGGATGCGCCCGCCCCGCCCGGCCACGCTCAAGCGTCGACGAGGCCCGGCGTTCTCAATTTCGTTTGAATGCGTTGCCGCCGCTGATGATGGCGTGAGAGAGAGGAACACCTGATGCCCGACCTAGCCGACGAGGAAAAGAGAGGCGGGCTCCTCGGGTTCTTGATAAACCATGGCGCTTGGTGGCTCCTGTTCACCGCGGTTTTCGCCGTCATTGCCGCGTTTCTCTCGACCGATGGAACGCCCGATTTCAAGATCTATCACTTCTACAACGGCTTCGCCGCGCACCACGATCGCTCGGCGCTGGACATCTTCCCGGCGCAATTGCAGACTGCTTTGTTTCCTGGCGTCGATGCCGTATATTTCTCGATTTTTACAGCGCTGAACGATCACCCGATCCTATTGAACGTCCTTCTGTCGCTGCCCTATTCGATCGCCGCCTTCGTCGCCTTCCTGATCGGGCGCCTCTTCGTCGCCGCCGATTTCTACGGCCGGAACGTCGCCTGCGCGGGCGCGGCGATCCTCGGGCTGACTGGGGCTTCGGCCTTGCCGACCTTGGCGACGACGATGTCGGAAATCGTTCCCGGCGTGCCGGTTCTGATCGCGTTGGCGGCGTGGCTCTATTTCGAAAGGGCGGAACGCAATAATGTTTGGACTGCGCTTGCCGTGGGTTGTCTCGCCGGTTTCTCCGTCGGTTTGAAGCTGACCCTGGCTCCCCTGTTCGTCGCCATGTTCCTCGCCATTGCGGTTCGGCGCGCCCTCGGCAGGCCGTCGGCCTTCTGGCAGGCGTTCGCCTTCGGTCTCGCCGGCGTTGTCGTTTTCGCCCTGCTCGATGGCTCCTGGCTGTGGGGCAATTGGCAAGCCTACGGAAACCCCATCTTTCCGTTGATGAACCAGATTTTCGATTCGGACCTCGTCGATCACTCGCCGTGGAGAGACCTCCGGTTCATGCCGAAAACAACGCTGATGGCGCTGTTCTATCCCGCCTACTGGGCGTTTCGGTCCTCGCACCACGCCATCGAGCTGGACATGCGCGATCCGCGCATCCTGATCGGCTGCGTGAGCGCCGTGATTGTCCTGATCGCTTTCGCCGTCCGGCGACTGCGCGACGGCCCCGCGGCCAAGAGCGTCGAGGTTGTCGGCCTCTGTCTGGCGATTGTATTCCTCGCCTCCTATGCGCTTTGGGAGGACGCGTGGTCGATCTATCGCTATCTCGCCATTCAGGAATGCCTGAGCGGCGTGATGGCGCTGATCGCCTTGACGACGATCCTCGGCTCGCGCCTGAAGTCGGCTTGGGTCTTTGCCCTGTTCGCGCTGGTCGTCGTCGCGACGATGGCGACGACGCGATATCCCTGGTGGAGCCGCGCGCAACGCGGCCCTCAGGCGATCTCGGTCGTCCTTCCGCCGATCGAGCCGAATGCAATGGTCGTGTTTCTCGACCCTTACGCCTATTCCTATCTCGTCCCCTTCATGCCGGACACGGCGCGCGCCATCGGCGCCAACACCAATCTCGTTCGTCCCGGCAGCCCGGGCCTGCTCGAGCCGCAGATCGAATCGACCATTCGCGATCACCAAGGCCCGCTATGGGGGATGGAGTATCCCGAAGTGTTTCCCGGCGTCGCCGACTCGACGCTGGCGAGCCACCACTTGACCCGCGAAGATGATTGCGCTTTGGTGGACACAAATATGGAAGAGAAGCCGTTCGTGCGCATCTGCAGACTGAAAAGAAAATGATAGTTTCCTCTGAGTTGGCAATCTCAGGAATAATGGCGAGTTGCGGCGATGGCAGGGTTTGTCGATGAAAAGTATTATCAGGCCGCGCACGCAGGTTCTATTGCGGAACGGCTTCTTATTCGAGCTCGCGCAAATATATTTGCCGATTTCGAAGAGCGCATGCGCCCAGCCCAATCGGATCGAATTTTGGATGTCGGGGTCTCAGACGTAATCAATGCTGGGGCGAACGTCCTTGAAAGGCTATACGCATATCCTGAACAGATAACCGCGTGCGGCATTGGCACGGCTGAAGAATTTCAGGCCGTATTTCCAAAGTGCAACTACGTTCGGATCGACGCCAATCAAAGGTTGCCGTTTGAAGACGGCAGTTTCGAGGTGGCAACTTCCAACGCCGTGCTTGAGCATGTGGGCTCGTTTGAAAACCAGCTATTTTTCGTTAGCGAGCTTTGCCGAGTAGCGCGTCGTGTGTTTATCAGCGTTCCGAATCGATATTTTATAGTCGAACACCATACCTCGTTGCCATTTGTGCACTATAGCGACAATCTATTCCGATTTATTTGTTACTATACTGGAAATAGCGAGTGGGCGGAAGAGACTAATCTTATCCTTATGTCTCGAAAGCGTCTCCGACAACTTTCCCCGACGGTAGGAAAACGAACGACAGTTGGTTATACCGGTCTTCGTCTTGGGCCACTGTCATCGAATATTTTTATCACCTTCGAATGAAAGGAAGGTTAGAGCGTGTTGCTCGATTGCTATCACGGCTTCGGCCGCCCCGAGACCGCCGCCGCGCCGCCGCGGCGAATCGCCGCCGAGCCAGGGAACGTCTGCCGCCGAAGCCGGCAGCCGAGGACGGCGAAGCGGAAATTTTCCGCCCCGCAAGCCCTTGAAAGAACGCGAAGCGCGAAAAGAAACGCAATTCCCTTCCGCCCCTGCGGGGAGAGGTTGGGGTGGGGGCCGGGTGATTAGCCGCGCCACTACGGCCTATGCCCTCGCCCCTCGTCCTAACCTTCTCCTCGTGCACAGGGAACAGGGACGCCCCCGCATCAATCTCATTGCAGAATGCTCTAATGCCGCTGGCCCGTTGCTTGGCTGGTGCTCCTACTCCGATCCCAACCCGAGGCTTACGTTTCAAATGGATGAAGGTCCGTGATGAGGGCGACGAACCTCGCCGCCCAGTGCGGAGGTATGTCTCAAATAGGCGAGGAGTTTGGTTTCGCGGCGACCTCTCGCCACGCTATCGAGAATCAGGCCGGCGAATACGGCGATAACGCCGACGATCATCAGTCCGACCGCCAGAACCGCCGTGGGGAGACGCGGCACCAGCCCCGTCGCGCTGAATTCGAGGATGACAGGAGTTCCCGCGGCGACCGAGGCGAAAATCGCCAACGCGCCAATGAACGAAAAGAACTGCAGCGGAAGCAAGTCGCGCACAAGATGCACGATCAACCCGAGAATGCGAAACCCATCCTTGATCGTCGACAGCTTGCTGACCGAGCCGGGCGGACGCTCGCAATAGTCGGTGTCGATCTCCGACATCGGCGCATCGAGGTCGAGCGCGTGGACGAGCAATTCGGTTTCGATCTCGAATCCGGTGCTGGCGGCGGGGAAGGATTTGACGAAACGGCGCGAGAGGGCCTTGTAGCCGGACAACATGTCGCGGCTCTGGGCGCCGAAAATATAGGACACCAAGCCGGAGAGAACCCGATTGCCGAGAACATGGCCTGTTCGATAGGCTTCGGCCGATTGGCGGACGCGCGCGCCATTGACCTGATCGTAGGGCCCGGCGAGGAGTTCCGCGACCAGACGGGGCGCAGCCTTGGCGTCGTAAGTCGCGTCTCCATCCGCCAGCAGATAGACGTCCGCGTCGATGTCGGCGAACATCCGACGAACGACATAGCCTTTGCCTTGCCGCCTTTCGGCTCGCACGATCGCGCCCGCCTGAAGCGCGGCCTCGGCGGTGCGGTCAGACGAATTGTTGTCATAGACATAGATTCGAGCGCCCGGTAAGCTCTTTCGGAAGTCTTCGACGACGTTTGCGATCGTCTTTGCTTCATTGTAGCAGGGGACGAGGACCGCGATAGACAGAGCGCGTTCTGCCGAGAGCGGGCGGTCAGGGTCTTTGTCGGAAAGATCGTTCATCGAAAACAAATTCCGATTGTCATTCGCTTGCGATAATCGCTTAAACAAAAAACAGCGATTGGCCAACAGCGAGTTTTTGAGGCGCAATGCTTGGACATTGTTTCGAACTCACCGACCTCAAATCCTCCTCTTGCCGCCGCCAGCCCCTTACCGTTCCGACGTCGCGCTTTCGCCCCGATCGGCGAATTCTAGCGCCGGAACGTCGAGCCCCCGAGAGGAAACATTCATTGCGAGACCAGCGCAAGCGCCAATGCGTCGCAGCGCCTCCCGCGCCGCCATACCCCGCAAGCGGTTCGTAACCGCCATCGCAAACGCATCCTGTCAGTGATAATTCCCCGCGCGGGCAACCGTTAATCCTAATCCCGCATCCAAACCGCTCGCAAAAAAGGGAGCGCCGTGGACTGTCGATTGTCAACGGCGGTCGGAAACTCGGCCGGCGCGGCGGAGCCCAGAGTTGAAAGGCGCTTCGGCGCCTCCCTTTGAGCGCAACCTTGACGTTGATCAGCCACGCAGGATGCGAGTTCCGGTCTCGCCAGCAAGCGCCCGGCCGATATTTTCAGGGTTTGTGATCAGGCCTTCCCCGCCGCCTGCCTCGAGGTAATCGACGAGCGCCTGGATCTTCGGCCCCATGCTGCCCTTGTCGAAGTGATCCTCGGCGTCATATCGCCTCGCTTCGCCGACGGTGATCTTGTCCAGCCACTTCTGGTTCGGTTTGTTGAAATTGATGGCGACGCGCTCCACGCCGGTGGAAACCATGAAGAGATCGGCGCCGATCGTGCGGGCGAGGAGGCTCGAGGCGAGATCTTTGTCGATGACCGCCTCAATGCCATGGAGATTGCCGTCGTCATCCTCGACGACGGGAATGCCGCCGCCGCCGCAGCCGATGACGATATAGCCGGCGCTCGCGAGCGTCCTGATGGCGTCGAGGTCGATGATCTTTTTCGGCATCGGGGAGGCCACGACGCGCCGCCAGCCGCGGCCGGCATCCTCCTTGACGACCCAACCCTGTCGAGCGGCCAACTCCTTGGCGCGACCCTCCTCCATATGCGAGCCGATTGGCTTGGTCGGGTTCGTGAAGGCCAAATCATTGCGGTCGACTAACGTTTCGGTCACCACCGCCACCGGCTGGCGGGCAAGTTTCCGCCGCCTGAACTCGTTGCGGAAGGCCTTTACGAACATGTAGCCAATGGCGCCCTGCAGATCCGCCCCAGCGTAGTCCATCGGGACCGGCGCCACTTCGTGGATCGACAATTCGGACCGCCTGAGGATGAAACCCATCTGCGGACCGTTGCCGTGGGTGACGACGACGTTCCAGCCGGCCTCGATCATATCGGTAATGTGCCGAGCGGTGACCTCGGCTTGCTGGAACTGGTCCGCGATGGACAGATGGTCCTTGTCGCGGATAAGGGCATTGCCGCCGACAGCCACCACGGCGAGCTTGGATTGGTCCGCCATGTTCAGCCTCCCCTGTCCGCCGCCAAGTCCGCCGCCAGCGCCATGACGGCGCTCGCAAAGCAGTCGAGCGGAGCGTGCGTGACGCCGGCGCCGATCTGGCCGATGCCGGCCTCCCTGTGGGCGATGCCGGTGTCGATGACGGGGCAGATGCCGGTATCGACGACGCGGCGCGCGTCAATGCCCGACGGCGCGCCGGCGAAGCCCATTGCCGGCAACGTCAGTGCGTTATTGCGGCCCAACGTGATGTAGCCCATTCGGGTGGTGTTCGCGATCGCCTCGTCAGGCGCGCCGCCGACGAAGTTGACGATCGCCGGCGCGGCCGCCATCGCGAAGCCGCCGAGGCCGGCAGTCTCCGTGATCGCGCTGTCGCCGAGATCGGGCGCGGCGTCGGCGATCGAATAGCCGGGGAAGTAAAGCCCGTCGATGAGCGGCGCGGCCGCCGTGAACCATCTCGCGCCCGCGCCGCTCATGCGAATCCCGAACTCGACGCCGTTGCGCGCCATGGCCGTGACCATACTCGACAGCGGGACGCCGCGGGCCGCGTCGGTCATCGCCTTGCAGGCGGCCATCGAAATATTCAGGAAGAAGTGATCGTTGCCAGCGATGAACCCGACAGCCTCGGAAACATCGGCGCGGCTGGCCTTTGATTTGAGCAGCGCCGGAGCCAGTCGCTTGAGAAACAGCGACGTCGCGGCGGCGTTCCTGTTGTGCACCTCGTCGCCCATGTGGAGCGCCTGAGCGATCAGTGGCTTCAACTCGATCGGTCCGCAGACCTCCAGGGCGAGGGCGAGCGCCTTGCGCAGCTTGGCCGCCATCCAGTGGAGCCGCGC
Organism: uncultured Alphaproteobacteria bacterium; assembly: GCA_963755075.1. Lineage (GTDB taxonomy): Bacteria > Pseudomonadota > Alphaproteobacteria > Rhizobiales > Beijerinckiaceae > Roseiarcus. Next base: position 7,120 of record CAVWKL010000168.1, on the reverse strand, counting down.
CAGAACCTCCGGCCCGTTGGCTCCGAAACGGAGCGCTTTGCCAAGGCCCTCGTTGAGGTTTGAGAACGTCCGATGACCGTGCTCGCCGTCGCGCACAATCCACACCGGCATCGACGGGCTGATAATGCCGGCCATGGGCCCGACCGCGCCGTGGTCGTGACAGGGCTCGTATCTGATCTTGCCGCTCTCCGCGAGCGTTCTTGCGCCCGCCGCATCCTCGGCCCAGCCCTCCAATAGGATCGCGCCGACAATCGCGCCTTGCATCGGCCCGCACATGTCGGCCCAAGCAATCGGCGGGCCGGCGTGCAGAAGCATCCGTCGTCCCATGCCGGGGATGGCGGTCCTGGCAAGCCCTATCCCTTCGAGAATCGGCTGCGAAGAGAGGTAGGCGGCGTATGCCTTGCGGTTGGCGGCCTCGACGTCTGGGTGGTTGACGAGCCTGGCCAGCGCCCGACCAACGGCGACGTCGCCATGGGCAGGCGGCGCCCACTCGATTTGGCTGGCCTTGCCGCCGGCGGCGACGATCGCGTCGGCGAACGAGGCGAGTCCGACGTTGAGAACCTCGAGGTCTTCGTCGAAGAGCTTCACTTTGCGCTCCGTTGCTTTGCCGGCGGCTTGATGGCGCGCTCGACGATTCGCGCCGAAAGCCGGACGGCCGCCGCGTTGCTGCGGGCGAGGATCATGCCCGCCTCGCGAAGCGCCGCCTCCTGCCTGGAGAGGTTCTGCGGGTCGCCCTCGGCGCCGCAGACGAAGCCGACAAAGGCAGGACCGCGACCTGCCTTCGCCGCGCGCTTTGTCGCGGCGACGATGACGGGGACGATCTCGCCCGCCGGGTCCATGTGGGAACCATAACCGAGGACGACATCGAGCAGGATCACCGCCGTCTCGGGATCGGCCGCTTCCTTGGCGATGCGCTCATTGCGCAGACGATGGTCGATCATGGGATGCGGCCGGCCGCGCGTGAACACGTCGTCGCCGAGATCGACCAGCGTGTTGGCCTGGCTCCGCCAGACATCCTCGAGCCTCAAAGCCCGTCCGACCGGCGTATTGGCGTACAGCGGCGACAAAGTCTCGCCGAGCAGAAGGCAAGCCTCATAACAGAACGTGCCGCCGCTATAGAGGCCGCGCACATACTTCCGCCCTGGCTCCAGCGTCGGCAGTTCCGCGACGATCTCCGGCGATGCGCGCTTCGGCTCTTGCCCCTTGGCGAGGGCCGTCGCGGCGTAGGCGGCATCTTCCAATGTCCTTGCCGGCGTCAGATTGTCGCCGACGATGGTCTTCGGATCGATGCCCAGAAAGCAGACGACCACCGGCTTTCGCGCGGCGCGCGCCGCAGCGAGCACGCGTTCGGCGACTTCGGCCGCTGGCGGTTTCGAGATCAGCACGATGACCTTGGTCGCCTCGTCGGCGGCAAGCGCCTCGACACCCTGCAGCATGGTGACGCCGCCGACTTCGCGGCTGAGATCGTGGCCGCCAGTCCCGATCGCCTGGCTGACGCCGACGCCAAGCCGATCGGCGAGACAGGCGACTTGCTGCAAGCCGGTGCCCGAGGCGGCGACCAGGCCGATGGCGCCGCGCTTGAGCGCGTTGGCGAAGCCGAGCGGCGCGCCGTTCAGGATGGCGGTGCCGCAATCCGGCCCCAACACCATCAGCCCGTGGTCGACGGCGAAGCGCTTCAGAGCGATTTCGTCTTCGCTGGAAACGTTGTCGCTGAATATCATCACGTTGAGGCCGAGATGGAGCGCCTTCAGCGCTTCCGATGCGGCGTATTCGCCCGGCGTCGAGATCAACGCGAAATTCGCGCTCGGCGTCCGCTCGATTCCCATTTCCAGGCTACGCAGCGGCTCGCGCTTCGAGCCTTCGCTGTCGCGAGGTCTCGGCGCGTCGTCGAAAGCGGCTTCCGCTTCCTTCATCGCGTCGGCGATCGCCGCGTCGCTCCGACCTTCCACAATAATGAGGAGATCGTTGGGCCCGGCGCCGGTGGCGCCGGTGAGAAGACTTGCTTCGCGGAGAAGAGCGAGATTCGCCTCGGACGCCATGATGGCCGAGGCTTGAATCACTCCCGGCAGCCCTGCGAGCCGCGACGACAACTGCATCAGCGAGACCGAATCCCGGTAGAAGTTCCGTATGGTTTTGGACGCGGTCGTCATCGGGCGGGCCCTCCCGGACGCATCGGTCTCGGAACCCTCGATCGCCCGCCGTTTGTCCTCCACAGCGTGACCATCGATCTTCCCTTGTCAGCCGCTGTGAAGAATGTATACTAAATTGCATGCAAGTGTCATGACAAATTTGCATGCCGATCAAATAAGCAAATATTTTGGGGGAAATGGCGTCGTGCTTGGCCCGAATGATAGCCCTGCCCGACGCGCCGCGCCCGCTCGCCATCGGCACGGTCGAACTCGCCGACGGCGAGAAGGTCAAAGGCTTCGTCTGCGAGGCCTATGGCGCGAGCGACGCGCCAGACATCGCCGAACCCGGCGGTTGGCGGCGACGCCACGCCGAAGGTCAGCGCCAGTCGGCGCCATCATAGGAGACGAACATGGCAGCGATCCCCGCCGAACCTTATGATTTCGAGTTCGACCCCGCCAGCGTGGCCCTGGTCATCATCGATATGCAGCGCGATTTCGTCTACCCCGGGGGCTTCGGCGAAGTTCTCGGCAACGACACCTCGTTCCTGCTCAAGGCGGTGCCGCCGACCCGGAAGTGTTCTCGAAACGGCGCGCAAAGCCGGCCTCCACATCATCCACACTCGCGAGGGTCATCGCGCCGACCTCAGCGACCTCTGGCCGGCGAAAAAGGCTCGTGGCAGGCTCAAGACCACGATCGGCGATCAAGGCCCGATGGGCCGCATCCTGGTCCGCGGCGAGCACGGGCACGACATCATCGATGAATTGAAGCCAAGGCCTGGCGAGCCGGTGGTCGATAAGCCGGGCAAGGGCGCTTTCTACGCGACCGACCTCAACGAACTGCTTGGAACCCGCAACATCCGTCAACTGATCGTCTGTGGCGTCACCACCGAGGTGTGCGTCACGACGACGGTTCGCGAGGCCAATGACCGCGGGTACGATTGCCTGGTGCTAGAGGACTGCGTCGCCTCTTATTTCCCCGAATTCCAGGACTATGCGCTGCGCATGATCAAGGCGCAGGGCGGGATATTTGGATGGGTGTCGAATTCGGCGAAGGCGCTGCCAGTGCTGGAGACGATTCGCTTGAAGTAGAGCGCAGGACAAATGCCGACGCGACGCCGCGCCGGTGCGCAAGGCGTTCAACGATCCGGAACCGGTGCGCGATCCCGGCGAAGGGCGATTCGTTCGCCGATCAGCGCGACAAAAGGGGGTGCGCGATGACCATGCAGCGAGACACGAGCGCCACGATCCAGTGGTGGGTGCCCGGCGATTGGAACGGCTTCTTCGGACTTTTCACGAATGTGCTTCTAAACGTTATCGTTCTGACCACGCTGTGCCTTTTCGTGGTCCATATGCCGGCCAACGACATCGTCTACGGGCGCATCCTGCCGGCGCTCGGCGTCGCTCTGCCGCTCGGCAATCTCTATTACGCCTATCTCGCCTGGCGGCTCGCCAAGCAAGAGGGGCGGACCGACGTGACGGCGATGCCGTACGGCCCCAGCGTGCCGCACATGTTCATCGTCGTCTTCGCAATCATGCTGCCGATCTACCTGAAGAACTCGCCGTCGATGGGCGAGGGGCCGGCCGCGATCCTCGCCTGGCAGGCGGGCCTCGCCTGGGCCTTCATCATCGGCGTGATCGTGCTGATCGGCGCCTTCGTCGGCCCCACCATCCGTAAATTCACGCCGCGCGCGGCGATGCTTGGCACGCTTGCCGGCATATCGATCACCTTCATCGCCATGCGGCCGGCTTTCCAGATGTGGGAAGTGCCGTGGATTTCCTTCGTCGCGTTCGGCATCGTGCTGATCAGCTGGACCGCGAACGTCAAGCTGCCTTGGGGCGTTCCCGGCGGCCTCGCTGCGGTGATTGTCGGCACCCTCATCGGCTGGTTCGCCTATATGCTGGGCTGGACGGATATCGTCCAGGGCGCAAAGGTCGGCGCGGCGTTCGGACAGTTCGGCGTGCATCTGCCGACCCCGAGCGGCGACGTCTTCAAGGGCCTCGCTAACATTTGGCCGCTCCTGGTGACCGCCATTCCGCTCGGCGTCTATAATTTCACCGAGGGCATGAACAACGTCGAGAGCGCCTCTGCGGCGGGCGACAACTACGGTCTGCGCAGCATCCTGCTCGCCGACGGCATTGGCGCAATCGTCGGATCGCTGCTGGGCAGCCCGTTCCCGCCGGCGGTCTACATCGGCCATCCCGGCTGGAAGGCGGTGGGCGGCCGCATCGGCTACTCGCTAGCCACCGGCGTCGTCATCGCTTTGGTGTGCTTCTTCGGATTGACGGCCTTGTTGCTGGCGGTGGTGCCGTTGGTCGCGATCCTGCCGATCCTTCTTTACATAGGCCTCGTCATCGGCGCCCAGGCGTTCACGGCTTCGCCGGCCAAACATGCCCCGGCGGTCGTCCTAGCCATCATCCCAAACATCGCGTCCTGGACGCAGGGTCAGGTTGACGGCGGATTGGGCGCGGCGGGGACGAACGCTGCGGCGGTTGGCGCGGCGGCGTTGGGGAACAATGGCGTGATCTATAACGGCATGGCGTTGTTGGGCGGGGGAGCGGTGCTGGCCGGCCTGATTCTCGGGGCGATCGCGGCGTTCATCATCGACCGCGAATTCAACAAGGCGGCGATCTATGCGCTGGCTGGGGCGGCGCTGGCGTTCTTTGGCTTCATCCACGGCATTCAGCTCCAGTGGATGGCTTCGCCGCAAGTCGCCTTGGGCTATGTCCTGCTCGCCGTCATCTGCTATGTCGTCGGCATGCGCGAAGGCGGCGTGGCCGCCATTGCTTCCGTCGGCGCCGGCAAGAACGGCGAGAAGACATAAGCGGAGCGAACTGCACTGGCCGCGACGCTCGCCGAAACGGGCGTCGCGGCGTCGCATCGGGACGCTTTTCACCGCGGACTTTTCCAGCTCTCGACGCCAGCGGCCGGAAGCGTCTCGTCGACGAGGCGCCTGCTTTCGCTGAAGATCGCCTCGGGCCCCCAGGCGGCAAGACCCAAGAGCAAGCCGAGAACGCCGTCCGCCCCTGAGGAATGACCGACTGCGATGGCGGCCGCGGCGGCTTCAGCAAGGGTCGTCGGCGTCGACCCGCCCGCAATGCATGCGGCGACGGCGGCCAGGCGTTCCGACGCCTCGCCCGCCGCAGCCGCCGCGAGATAGACGCCGCTGTGGTCATTCGTCTGTTTCGCCAAGCTCAGCAATGCCGCTCCGAGGCCGGCGGCAAAAACGGCGCGCGCGGGAATGCCGGCAATTGACGACCAAAGGCCCGCGAGATAGCCGACGATAAGATCGTCGCCCGCGGGCGTCGCCCCGGCGCCAAGGCCGATAAGCCGCGCGGCGGCTTGTTCCGCGGACTCGAGATCGAAATGGCGGGTCGCGGCGCCGAGCAATAGGATGTCTCCGCGAGCAAGGCGGGCGATCGCGTCGCTCCGGCCGTCGGTCCGCAGGGCAGCGGCGACGCTCCGCCAAGCGCTTTCCACCGCTGGGTTGCGGAAGTCGAGCGAGATGGCGCGCAGGCAGCTTCTCCATTGGCGAGCCTCCCGCAGATCGATCGATGCCACGCTGCCGGCAAACCGCAATACGCCCGCGCGCGAAGCCGCTGCCGCGCCGACCGCGATAAAATCCATAAAATTGAAACCTCGGGGAACAGCGACGTTGACGGCGCCCGGCAGACCGCCGGCTGCGGCGGTCACGAGCGTCACCAAGCCGTCGCCGACTGTCAGAATCGCGGCGTTGACAAAGACCGACCGAACGACGCCGGCAAACGGTTGCGTCGGTACGCCGGTTCCGATTCTAAGCGCGACAAGTCGCACGTTCCGCTCCTTCGTCAGAGAGTGGCGTAGGCGCGGGCGACGGCTTCCTTGAGGGTCTCGCCGACAATCTGGCGGGCGTGGTCGATGTTCATCCTGATCGCCGCCCGAGCGCCCTCGATGTCCTTTGCCTCGATCCGCTCGATAAGATCGAGATGCTGGGCGCAGGTGCTTTCCAGGCGGTCAGGCTGGCGAAAGTCGATCATACGGAAGACAACCAGGCGCTCGTTGATCGCCTTGACATTCCTCAGCAACGTTTCGTTGCCGACCAGCGCGACGAGCGACTCGTGGAAGATCGTATCGAGCTCCGCCAGATCCTCGCCCTTGCGGTTCTCCGGCGTGTTGCGCACGGCCTCCCAGGACTTGCTGAGGAGCGCCAACCCCTCCCGCGATCCTCCGCGGCTAGCGAGGGTCTCGACCGCGTAAAGCTCGAGGGCCAGACGCACTTCATAGATCTCCTCGACCTCGCGGAAATTGACTTGGCGAATAGCGTAACCGCGATTCGCCATGCGCGTTATGAGCCCACTGGTGGCGAGCACCCGCAGCGCCTCGCGCACCGGGCTGCGGCTCACGTTGAATTCGCGGGACAGCGCCTCCTCGGTCAGCCGGTGCTCGGGCGGGTATTGCCAAGTAATAACCCTTTCCTTGATCGTTGCAACAATTGACCCGCAAAGTGTCGATTTGGTCGTCATCGTCTTGGTTCTCAATGCTCGCTTCGCCAGTCGCATCGCCGCTGCGACGATGTTTCCACGCTGAAGCGGTCGTTACGCTGGACATCTGTCAAAACGCGTCGCTGCAACAGGCGACAACGAAAGCAATGACGTAACGCTTACAATTCGAGGGTGGCGGTCTTCCCGTGAAGCGCAGCGTCAAGGCCGCTTTTCTCCACGATCGGATTGATTTGCACAAAGGTGATCCGGTCGATGAGCCGCGGCATTTCGTCGGTGACGACAAGCGCCCGAAGCGAAGGCGGTCAGCGCCGGAACGATGCTGGCGAACATCGTCTGATTGGCAACGTGGCGGAAGAGCGGCATGCCCGGATTCGGCGGCGGCGTCGCCAAACCAACGCGGTGCAACAACGCCATGTCGAAGTCGCCGATCGCCCCGCCGGCGTCGCCGAAGACGCGAAGCGAGTAGCCGAAGACAAACCAGACGCCGGTCGTCCATTCCATCGAGACGTATG
>CAVWKL010000167.1:0-36380 GCA_963755075.1 uncultured Alphaproteobacteria bacterium | reverse complement strand
ATCTGGGGCGAACTCGACCCCGGCGAGCAGCGCGCCATCGTCGCGGGCCTCGAGCAACGCCTGAAGGCGGCGCGTTCGCGCGGCGCACGCGGCCGGCCGGGCAGACCGGCCGGGCGCGGCTGAAATGGTCGTCGCCCTCCCTCTGGCGCTCCTCGCCGCGGCGCTGATCGCGCTTCTCGCCGTTCCCGCGGAGACGCCGATCCTCGGACTCGATCACGGCAGTTTCGCCCGCGCGGCCTTCGGCGTCGCGTTTCTCATGTGGCTGCTCCTGGCCGGCGCGCGCCGCGCCGGGCCGGCCGGGCTCGCGCGCGTCATCGGCGGCGCGGCGATCTGGGCGGCGATCATCATCGGCCTCACCGGCGTCTACGCCTATCGCTTCGAAGTCTCCGATATCGCCGATCGCGTCATGGCCGAACTCTTCTCCAGCGAACCGCAAATCGGCCAGAGCGGCGAAGTCATCGTCAACCGGCGCCTGGGCGGCGAATTCATCGTTCCCGCCAAGGTCGGCGGCGCGCGCGTCGCGTTCCTGTTCGACACCGGCGCCTCGGTCGTCGTGCTGCGCGCCCAGGACGCCCAGCGGATTGGCGTCGACGCCGCCGGGCTCGACTACAGCGTCAGCGTCGTCACCGCCAACGGCGCGGCGATGGCGGCGCCGACGCGCATCGGCGAGATCGCCGTCGGCCCGATCGTCATGCGCAACGTCGCCGCGCTCGTCGCCCGGCCGGGCGCGCTCTCCGAAAGCCTGCTCGGCATGAGCTTCCTCGAGAGGTTGCAGAGCTACACCGTCGAGCGCGGACGGCTGATCCTCAGGGGCAAGTGAGCGCGTCCTCAGACCGCCTCGGCGAGCGGCGCGCGGACGATCTGTTGCACCGCTTCGCGCAGCACGGCGAGACCGGCGCCCGGCCGGGGCGCGAGCGTCGCCAGCCTTTGCCGATAGGCGCGGGCCCCCGGCCGGCCGGCAAAAAGGCCGATGAGATGGCGGGTCATATCATGCAGGCGCGCGCCGCGCGCCAATTGGCGCGCGACATAGGGCTCATAGGCTTCGACCGCCTCAAAGGCGTCACGCAAAGGCGCTGGCGCGCCGAAGAACTCGGGGTCGACGCCGATGAGCATTTCCGGATTCTGATAGGCGGCGCGGCCGACCATCACGCCGTCGACCCAGCCCAAATGGGCGCGGGCGGCCTTAAGATCGACGACGCCGCCGTTGACGGCGATCGGCAAATGCGGATGCGCCGCCTTGAGGCGATAGACCAGGGGGTAGTCTAGCGGCGGGAGGCTGCGGTTGTCCCTAGGGCTGAGGCCTTCGAGCCAGGCCTTGCGCGCGTGCACGATGACGCCCGACGCGCCCGCCGCCGCGATCTGCTCGATGAGCGCAAACAGCGCCTCGCGCGGCTCCTGCTCGTCGACGCCGATGCGACACTTGACGGTGACGGGCGCCTTTGTCGCCGCCGCCATCGCGGCGACGCACTCGGCGACCAGCGCCGGCTCGCGCATAAGGCAGGCGCCGAAGCGGCCGCTCTGAACCCTGTCGGACGGGCAGCCGCAATTGAGGTTGATTTCGTCGTAGCCGAATTCGCCGCCGATGCGCGCCGCCTCGGCGAGCCTCGCCGGCTCGGCGCCGCCGAGTTGCAGGGCGATGGGATGCTCGCAAGCGTCAAAGCCGATGAGACGCTCGCGCGGACCGAACGCCACCGCGTCCGCCGTCACCATCTCGCTATAGAGCCGCGCGCGACGCGTCAGCAGACGATGGAAGACGCGGCAATGCCGGTCGGTCCAATCCATCATGGGCGCAATGCAAAAGCGCCATGGGCTGCAGTCTGATGCTTCGTCCATCTTTTCAATTCGATGCATACGGGCGTGCGCGAAAACGCGACCCGTTTCCGGTCGTCGAATTATCCATCGATGTTAAAATGCCACCTCTCGCTTGCCGAGGCGAGCGATTTGTAGGCCTGGGGACGCCGCCCAGATGCCCAAGGAATGATTGTCTTGGAGTGGCGGATCGCGGTGCGCTTCCGGCTCGGCGCCGGTCAAATCGCCGACTCGCCGGACGGTCGACGGCCCGGCTTGCTCGCGGACGGGGCGGCGAGCGGCATTGCGCCGCGATCTTTGGAACCGGCTTGGCCAATTGAAGCCTGCGGCGACCGTCGGTCGTCGCAAGCCGGAATTTGCCGTCTGTCAGCCGCCCCAGACGATGGAGCGGCAGGACCCGGTGGGGGTCTTGGTGATCCAGGTCTCGACCGCCTCCTTATGTCCGATGGCGCGCCAGACGTCCTCGCTGCGGATGGGCATATGCGTCAGTTCCGCCCCGACGGCGTTCTTGATGGCGTTGCCGAGCGCTGGGGCGACGGAGATCATCGGATGCTCGCCGACGCCTCGCGCGCCGAATGGACCGTCGAGCTGGGCCGTCTCGACGATGATGCACTCGATCTCGTCAGGAAGATCCCTGCTCGTGGGGATCTTGTTGTCGGTGAACGAGGGGTTCAGGAGATGGCCCTGGAGGTCGTAGATGTAGCCTTCGCAAAGCGCCGTCCCGAGGCCCTGGACCATGCCGCCGATACACTGCCCGCGGACCAGTTCCAAGTTGATGGCCTTGCCTACGTCGTAGGCGGAGGCGATCTTCAGGATGTGGTACTGGCCGGTCGCCGCATTCACCTCGACGATGATCCCGTGCGCGCCGTAGGTCCAGTCGAGGGCCGGCAAGCCTTGGCCGGTCTCCTTGTTGAGATTGGTGAGACCCTGCGCGACATAGCGTCCCACGCCGACGAGCGGTCCGCCGATGGCGTTGCCGTCGGGGTAGGCGTAGCCGACCGCAAGCTGGGCGAACGACACGGAGCGGTCGGGGGCGTGCTTGACGAAGATCCGCTCCCCGTCGTGATCCAGGTCGCAGGCCTTGGCGCGCAGCACCTGCCCGGCGTCCGAATAGGCCTTCTCGAGCAGGTCCGCGCAGGCCAGGATCAAGGCGTTGCCCGTGAGCATGAGGCCCTTCGAGGCGACCGTCTGCCAGTCGTAGGGATCGCGGTCGGTATCCTTTTCTACGGTGACCTTGACCTTCTCCAGCGCAAAATTGAGCCGCTCGGCGGCGATCTGGGCAAACGCCGTCGTCGAGCCCTGGCCGATCTCCGTCAGCCCGACGTTCACCAGCACGGAGCCGTCGGAGTTCATCTTGACGATCACCGCCGTCGCGGTGAAGGGAGGCATCGCCGGCGCCTTGTGGAGGGTTGCGAGGCCCTTGCCGATTTTGAGGCCCGTCCTCGCCTCTCTGGCCTTTTCCGTCGGCGTCAGTTCGCCATAATGAATGGACTCGGCCACGGCGTCGAGACACTTGCGCACGTCGCCGGAGTGGGCCGTGATCTTCTCGCCGGTGAGCGTGAGCGAGCCCGGTCTGAGCAGGTTCTTTCGGCGGAACTCCAGGGGGTCCATGCCGATGGTCTGGGCGACCAGCTCCATGTGCCGCTCGAGGCCCCAGAAGAACTCGACGTGCCCGAACCCCCGATAGGCGGTGCCGTAGGGTTTGTTGGTGTAGATCGTGTAGGCGTCGAGCCAGGCGTTGGGGATCTCGTAGGGACCGGCGGCCGAGTAGCCTGACGCTCGGGTGACGTTCACCGCGTAGTCGGCGTAGGCGCCGGCGTCCCAGAACATCTCCATCTTCTGCGCAATGATCTTGCCGTCGGCCAGAACGCCGGTCTTGATCCGGTAGGTTAGCGCGCTCCGGCAGGGCAGCAGGCTGAACTCCTCCTCCCGCGTGGCCTGGAACTTGACGGGCCTGCCCCCCGCCTTGCGCGAGAGGCAAGCGACCAGGGGTTCGAGGTGAATGCCGGCCTTGCCGCCGAAGCCGCCGCCGACGTTGGGAATGATCACGCGCACGTTGGAGAGCGGCAGCTTGAAGGCGTGACAGAACAAGTCGCGCACGGTGAACGGCGACTGCGCGCTGCTCCAGATGGTTACGTTGTCGCCCGTATTCCACTGCGCGATGGCGACGTGCGTCTCCATGGGAACGTGCTGGACCGAGGGATTGGTGTATTCGCGCTCGATGGTCCAGGCCGCCTCGGCGAAGCCTTTTTCAATATCTCCCTTGCGGCACTTGCTGACGTTGGCGATGTTGGTCCCCGCCTGAGGCGAGAAGACGGCCTTCACGTAGTCGTAGGTTCCGAGGTCCGGATGGACCAAGGGCGCGCCCTCCTTGAGGGCGTCCATATGGTTGAGGACGCCGGGCAGGACTTCGTAATCCACCTCGATGAGGTCGGCGGCCTGTTTGGCGATGGCGAGCGTGTCGGCCGCCACGGCCGCCACCGCCTCGCCGTAGTGCCGCACCTCTCCCTTGGCGAGGATGTTCTTGTCGACCACGTACAAGCCGAGGCGATAGTCGAGATCCTGTCCGGTGAGGATAGCGCGCACGCCAGGCAGTTGCGCCGCGCGCGTGACGTCGATGCGTCGGATCTTGGCGCGGGCGTGCGGGCTCTTCTTCACCTGGGCATGGAGCATGCCGGGAAGGGTCATGTCGCTGACGTAGACGGCCGCGCCCGTGAGTTTGTCGGTTCCCTCCTGACGCGCGGGGCTGTGGCCGACATGCCGAAGGGCGCTGGGGTTCAAGGTCTCAAGCATGGGGTTGCTCCTGCTTGCTGTCCGCCTGCCCGGTCACGTCGAGGACAGCCTCGATGATCTGGACGTACCCTGTGCATCGACAAAAATTGCCCTCGATGCCGTCCTTGATCTCGGCGACGGTCGGTTTGGGATTGCGCTCGATGAGCTCCCGCGTCGACATGACCATCCCGGCGGTGCAATAGCCGCACTGCACCGCGTGGTGCTTGGCGAACGCCGCCTGGATCTCCGAAAGCTTGCCGTCGCTGGCCTCGCCCTCGATCGTCGAAACCGAACCGCCGTCGGCCTCGACGGCAAGGACCATGCAAGCGTTCACGGTGCGGCCATCGAGGAACACCGTGCAGGCGCCGCACTCGCCGCCGCCGCAGCCTTCCTTCGTGCCGGTGAGGCCGATGTCTTCGCGCAGGAAATGCAGGAGCGTGATGTTTTCCGCCACGTCGCGCTCGTACGCCGCGCCATTGATCGTAAGCTTGATTCTCATGACTTCACCTCATCGAGAAGGCGGCGGACGAACATCTGAACCATGTGCTCGCGATACTCCTTGGTGGCCCTGACGTCGCTGATCGGGCTGACGGCCTTCATGACCGTCCGGACCACCTCATCGGCGGAAAGGGATTCGTGGAGATCCTCGACCAAGATCGGGGTCGGCGCGCAGGAGCTGACGCCCATGCGCATGTCGCCGTTCCGCCCGAGATGCATCGCGACGCCGACGATGCCGAGGTCGTGGCCGTTGATCCGCTTCAACTTGTAATAGTTTCCCCGCCCCCCGGCCGACGCGGCGGGAACGATGATGCGCTCGAGAACCTCGTCGTGCCGGACGACGGTCCGCTTGACGCCCTTGAAGAACTCCTTGAACGGGATTTCGCGCTCCCCTTGCTTGGAGCTGATCACCGCGCGGGCGTTCAGGCACAGCAAGGCGGGCGCCATGTCCGAGCACGGCGAGGCGTTGACCACGTTGCCGACGACCGTGGCCCGGTTCCTGATCTGATAGGAGGCGAGGTCGTGCGCGCACGCCGCAAGGAGAACGTAGTCGCTGCGCACCCTTTCGTTCGTGAGGACGTCGGCGATGGTCGCGCCGGTATGGATGACCAAGCCTTCCCGCTCGCTCCACGCTACGCCGGAAAAGCCCTGGACCTTCTTCACGTCGACGACGATGCGCGGGTGCGCCAGGCCGGCGCGGATGTTCACCAGCAGGTCGGTTCCCCCGGCAAGGAGCGACGCGGCGGCGCCATTATCGGCGAGAACGCCATGCAGCTCGGCGCGCGTCCTCGGCGCCAGATAGGTGAATTGATGCAGCATAGGACCTCCGCCGATATTCGACCGCCCAGTGCGGTCGCCGCCATTTCCGACCCCGTTCCCGTCACTCCGTAGGCGCCGGGTCGCCGGAGCCTAACCGTTGCGCCGCGGGCGCGGTCGCGACTTTGCGCGACCGCAAACCCGCGGCGTTATTTTCGAAGAGATTTCCCGCCGCCCCGCCCGTGGCCCGCGCCAGTTCCCGCATGCGCGCAAGGTCGACCCGTCGGCCATGGCTGACGACATGGCGCGGCGCAGCGTGGAACCGCAGCGCCTCGACGACGTCCGGTTCGCCGAGCACGACGAGGTTGGCTTCCGCGCCGACCGCGAGCGCGTGATTGGGCACGTTCATCGCCTTGGCCGCGCCGATCGTCGCCATGTCGTAGAGCCGCTCGATGTCGTCGCGCCCCGTCATCCACAGCAGATGCGCCGCCAGGAATGCGACCTCGAGCATGTTGTTGCGGCCGAAGGGATAGTAGGCGTCGGAGATGTCGTCCTGCCCGAGGCAGACGTTGATTCCCTCGTCGATGAGATCCTTCACCCGCGCGTGCAGCGGGCCGGTATGGGGATCGCTGACGACGGAGATCCGCGCCTTGCGCAACACGCCCGACAGGCGCTGCAAATATGGCGCCGGATAGAGCGCCATGGCGCGGCAGTGATGGGCAAGCGCTCTCCCGCTCCATCCCCGCCGCAGCGTCTCCGTCGCGAACATCTCCAGCGTCCGCAGGCTGGGGTCGCCCGCGTCGTCGAGCAGCATCGAGACGTCGACGTCGTGCTTGGCCGCGAGGTCGAAGCAGAAGGCGATATGCGCCCGCGCGTCGTCGTCCGTGAACTCGATCCACGGAATGCCGCCAACGACGTCGGCGCCGAGAGCCATGGCCTCTTCCATTAGGCGGTCGGCGCCCGGCTCTCTGACGATGCCGTCCTGCGCGAACGCCACGACTTGAATGTCGACGATTCCGCGAAACTCCTCGCGCACGGCGATCAGCGCCTTGACGCCTTCGAGGCGGGCCTTGCGGTCGACGTCGGCAAACGCGCGAATGTGGAGAACGCCGTGCTGCGCCGCCAACGCTGCGGCGCGGCGGGCGTTCGGCGTGATCCAGGCCGCGTCGTATTTCGCCTTGATCGCGCTCGCCAGTTCGATCGCGCCGAGCGCCTTGCCCATGTCCGCGCCATGGTAGGCGGCGAGCGCGGCCTCGTTCATCATCGGGAGCGTCCACGCCTTGCAGAGATGCAGGTGAGGATTGACGAACGATTCGGTGACCAGACCGCCCTCGGCGTCGATCGTGTCGAGCGCCGCGGCGCCGACGTTTTCGCCGATGGCGACGATCCGGCCGTTGGCGATGGCGATGTCGACGCATTTCTCGCCGCCGCGCCGCAGACGGGCGTTGCAGATGCGCAGGTCTTGCTCCTCGAGAACCACGACTGTGTTCATCCGCTCGTTGTCGCCGACGCGGATCGATCGGCGACGCAAATCATGGAACGGCGCGCCGACGACGCGCGCCCGACCGGGTCGGGCGCCTCGCGCCAGATCGACGCCCCGTAGAAAAAGCCCGTCGCCGCGTCCAGGCCGGAGCTGTGACCGAAGGCGGCGAGACGCAGGATCGCGCCGCCGAGATCGCCGCCCGGCGCGCCGGAGCACGCCTCGGCGAGCGCCGCGAGCCGCCGGGAGACGCGACCCGCGAGGGCGTCGCGCAGGAAGCCGGCGCTGATCTCCGTCGTCCCGCCGAGGAACTCCCGCACGGCCTCGGCGAACGCCGTCAGGAGCGGCGTCGGCGCCAAGCCGGCGGCGCGCCGGCACCAGCCGGCCGCGAAGAAACCGCAGAGGAAGTCGTCGCCCGCCGGCGTGAGGCCCGCGCCTAGGCCGACAAGCCGCGCCGCCGCGCCGCGCATGGCGTCGAGGCGCCCGGCCCGCGCGCCGCGGCCGAGATCGAGGGCGGCCTGCGTCAGTCGCTCCGCCATAGCGCCCAACGGCCGCGCTCCGGCCAGCAGCGGCGCAATGCGCAAATCGGTCGCGGCGCGCTCCTGCAGCGCCTCGAGCTGCGCCACCCCGTCGCGCCAGCGTTCGCCGTCGCCGCGGAGCGGCGGAGCCGGCTGCGCGACGAGCCGGCGCGCCGCGGCGCAATCCACCCGCAACCGCCCGCGACCGGTCGAACGCTTCAGCACGATCTCCTCGACGTTGAAGAGGCCGCCGTCGCCCGCGGCCAGGCCGAGCGAAGCGAAGTCCTCCACGGAGGCGAGACGGATGTTCCGCGGGCCGTCGCAAGCCTCGTTGCTGAGGAGACTCAGCAGATCGCCGTGGGGGCAAGCAAGGTTGAGCGCCGCGCGGAAGACGCTGTGGATCGCCACAGGGAATTCCCCGCGTGGAACCTCCGGACCGAGGGTCACGGCCATCCTTGGCGCATCAGCTGTAAGTCTCATGGGCTCTCGCCAGGGCTTCTTTGAGGGCGTGATCGACCTGGTCCCGACCGCCCTCGATGTTGCGGCGCAACATCGCTATGGCCTTGTGAGGCTCGCGCCGACTCACCGCGTCCAGGATCTCCAGGTGCTCCAAACAGGTCGTCTTGAGCCTCTCGGCGTTGGTGATGTCGAAGACGCGGACGAATCGGGTCCGGTCGTCGATATTCTTCAGCATCGAGGCCATCGTCTGATTGCCGGCGGCACGCGCGAAGACTTCATGGAACTCCTCGTCCATCGTCGCCGGATCGGCGACCATGCGCGGCAGGTTCTCGTGGACGTGCGTCCATCGCGTCTTCAGTTCGCGCAGGACGCCTTCGTCCAGGCCTCTCTCGCAAACCTGAGTCATGATGAAGGTCTCGAGCACGAGGCGAACGTCGTACAGCTCCCGGATCTCCCTCAGGTTGAGCTGCTTGACGCTGTAGCCATGCCGCGGCTTCTTCTCAATCAGGTGCCGGTCGACAAGCATCTGGAGGGCTTCGCGGACCGGGCTGCGGCTGACCTTGAACTCGGCGCACAGGGCTTCTTCGGTGAAGACGGTATCCGGGAACGTACTGCCAGTGCAGGATCCGCTCGCTCAGGCGCTCGAAGATCGATTGGCTCAGATTCGTGTCGGACATGGCGGCGTCTCCCGTTCTTTTTGGTCCTCGCCGCCATCGGGTGATGGCGAGGACCATTGTCGGATTGCTGCGCCGCGCGGCCAATCGACGGCCGGCGCGGCGCGCGCTTGGATTTCAATCCGGCGACACGACGCTGGCGTCGGCCGCCTCTTTGGTCAGTCCGGCTTTGTCGGATCCCCGGAAGGCTGAGAGCCATGCCGTGCCGCGACCGAGGCCTCGAGCCACGTCATCATGTGATAGGCGACGAGAACAGCAGCCGTTCCGAGCGCGATGCCGCCGAACGACACATCCTTGCTGAACACAAAGGTGTAATCGCCTGCGCCGACGATCAGCGCGATCGCCGCTGGCATCAGGTTGTGGTTGCTGCGGAAATCGACTTTGTTTTCGACCCAGATGCGTGAGCCGAGGACTGCGATCAAACCATACAGGATCGTCGTGACGCCGCCGAGCACGCTCAACGGCATTGTCAGGATGAGCGCCCCGAACTTCGGGCTCATTCCCAACACGATGGCGAACAACGCCGCAACAATGTACGCGGCCGTCGAATACACCTTCGTCGCGGCCATGACGCCGATGTTTTCGGCGTACGTCGTGGTGCCTGACCCGCCGAAGAAACCGGCAAGCATGGTGGCAAGGCCGTCGCCCATATAGGCGCGGCCGAGACTCGGCATCGAGCGATTCCCCGGTCATTTCTGCGACCGCTTTCACGTGTCCGGTGTTTTCGGCGATGAGGATCAGGACAACGGGCGCCATCAAGAGGATCGGTCCGATCGCGAAGGTCGGATGGTTGAAGGGCGGCAGACCGAACCACGATGCATCGTAAAGCGCCGCGACCGATTTCGGATCGAGTCCGCCGGTGATCGCCGCGATGATCCAGCTCACGAGGACGCCGGCGAAAATCGAAATGCGTCCCAGGAACCCTCGCGACGTCGCCGCGATCACGAGAATGACGAGCATCGTCAGGAGCGAGTAGCCCCAGTTGGTTGCAGCGCTCTTGGCCGCCACGCTCGCGAGATTCAAACCGATCAGGGCTACGATTGAGCCGGTCACGACCGGCGGCATGAGGCGGTTGATCCACTGATGACCGACTTGATTGACGATCAAGCCGATCAGGAACAGCAGAACATCCCGCTGCGAAGATGCCAGTCAGCGCGAGGCCCATGTTCTTATCGGCGCCCATGCTTGCGATCACCGGACTGATGAACGCAAAACTCGACCCGAGATAACTCGGGATTTTGTTCCTCGTGACCGCGATGAACACGAGCGTTCCGATGCCGCTGAAGAGGATCGTCGTTGTCGGCGGAAATCCGGTGATGAGCGGCACCAAGAACGTGGCGCCGAACATGGCGATCACGTGCTGCATGCCGATGCCGATCGTCTGAGGCCATGGGAGTCGTTCATTCGGCAAAACTGTCCCCCCAGCCGGAACTAATTTCCAAATCATCTCTGTACCCCCCTGTGCTTCGCGTTCCCTTCCTCCGGCTTGGCGAGGAATTCGCCGAAGCCGGGAAGGCACGACCTCGATCTATTCAAAGACGAAGATGTTGACCGGCTTGCCCGGGCGTTCGTCGGATTCCTCGACCCGGCTGCTCAGCCGCATGCCCACGGTCGGTTCCGCCACGCCGACCCTTCCCGAGGCGCGCAGACCGTTGTCGAACTCCACCATTCCGAAGAGGAGGAACTTGACGTTGTAGCCGTCCGGCAGGTTCCAAACCCTCGTCCACGAGAGCAGGGTCACGGGGCCCTCCAGCGGGAAGGTCTCCCAATGCCGGCCCGTCACCGGATCGCGCCGGGACGAGCACTTGCTGCAGATCATCGGAGCGGGATAGTGGATTGCGCCGCAGCGCAGGCACTTGTACGCCAGGATCTCCGGCGTCTTGACGTCATAGGCGCTGAAATCGATCATCGATCCGAAGTCCCCCTGGACTGCTTGGCGTTCACGAAGGCGCCGGAACTCCCGATTCGGCGCGACGATAGGCGCATATCGTAACGTTGCATAGCTCGCCGACCCTCTGTCTCATGGGACAATGCGCGTGCAGAGGTGTTCGCGCATGGCCTTCACCACGTGCGCCTCGTGCGCAATGATCGCCTCTTTGCCGCCCTTCTCAACGTACTCGACCGCGCCTTCGATCTTCGGTCCCATGCTGCCGGGCGGAAATTGGCCTTCCTCCAGCCACTTCCTCGCTTCGGCGGTCGTCATGACGTCGATGGCGCGCTGGGTCGGCTTGCCGTAATCGAGGCTCACTCGGTCTACGCCGGTGAGGATGATGAACCGCTCGGCGCCGAGGTTATAGGCGAGCAGCGCGGCGGTGGCGTCTTTGTCGATGACGCCCTCCGTCCCCGCCACGGAGCGCATTCCATAGTTCACTGGAATGCCGCCGCCCCCGCCGGCGATCACCACCGTCTCGTTCTGGAGGAGGAGCTTGATCGTTCGCAGGGGAAGGATGTGGAGCGGTTTCGGGGAACAAACGACCCGGCGCCAGCCGCGGCCGGAGTCCTCCACGATGTCCCACCCCTCGGCGAGCCGGAGTTGCTCGGCCTGCGCGCGCGTGTAGAAGGGCCCGATGGGCTTGGTCGGCTTCGCGTAGGCGGGATCGGCCGGGTCGACGGCGACCTGGGTCAGCACGGTGGCGACCTCGCGCTGCATTTTGTCTTCCTCGAGCACCGTCCGCATCGCGATTTCCAGCATGTGCCCGAGCAGACCCTGCGAGGTGGCGACCGCGACGTCGAGCGGGGGCACCGGAATGGTGTCGCGAGCCTTCTCGAACTGCAGCAGAAGGTTGCCGACCTGAGGTCCATTGCCATGCACGAGGACCAGTTCGTAGCCCTTGTGCAGGATCTCGAGCATCTGCCGACAGGTGCTCTTGGCCTTTTCCATCTGCGTCTGAAACGAGCCGTCGTCGCCAGCCCGAAGGATCGCGTTCCCGCCGAAGGCCACCACTGCAATCGGTCGCGACATGCGCTCCTAGTCCTTTGCGCAAATGGTGGCGACGACGTTGTTGCCGAACCCGCCGAAATTCACCGCCATGCCGTACCGGGGATCCTTCACCTGGCGTCCCGGCTCGACCTCGCCGCGGATCTGCCGCGCCAACTCGACGATCTGCGACACGCCCGTCGCTCCCACCGGATGGCCCTTGGACTTGAGCCCGCCCGAGGGATTGATCGGCAGCCGCCCCTTGATGGTCGTCGCGCCCTCGCGCACCGCGAGATAGGATTTGCCGCGCTCGAACAGCCCGAGTTCCTCGCTGATGGCGAGCTCCAGGATCACGAAGGCGTCGTGGAGTTCGGCGAACGAGATGTCCCGCGGCCCGACGCCGGCCATTGCATAGGCTTTCTCGCCGGCGATCCGCACGGCCTCGAGGCGGAGCGGATCCTTCCGGTTGTGAACGCAATGGGTGTCCGTCGCCGAGGCGATGCCGGCGATACGGACCGGCTTCTTGGCGAAAAGCTTCGCCTTGGGCGAATCCATATTCACCAACACCAACGCCGCCGCCCCGTCGCTGACCGGACAGGTGGAATAGATTCGCAGCGGCTCGGCGACATAGTTGTTGACGACGTGAGCCGTCTCGCTGTCGGCGATGGCTTCGATGGTGCAGGCGCCTTGGACGTGGGCGTACTTGTTCAACAGGCCGTTGTCATGGTCCTTCACCGCGATGAGCGCCAGATCGCGCTCGGTGCAGCCATACTTGTCCATGTAGAGCCGGGCGAACATGCCGCCGAAGCTCGGCAGCGTGAGGCCCATTTTGTATTCAGCGTCGGAATGGAGCATCGTCGCGACGATGTCGGTGGCCTGCCATCCGGTGACTTTCCGCATGATCTCGCCGCCGACCACGAGGACGACGTCCGCCATCCCCGAGGCGATCGCCATATAGGCGACCTTCACCGCGCTCGCCCCGGAGGCGGGCCCGTTCTCGATGAGTTCCGCCGGCACGGGCTCCATGTCCATCCGGCTGACCATCGAGGAAGCCACCGAGGTCTGGTTGCAAAACAGCCCGGAGGCCATGTTGGCGACAAAGACCTGGTCCACCTCGCGCCGCTTCTCCAAGATGCCGGCGTCGAGCAGCGCGTCCGTGGCCGCGTAAGCCATGACGTCGGCGAGGTCGTATTCGCTCGAGTTGCCGAACCTCGTGTGGCCGACGCCGACAATGCCGATCCTGGCGGACATTCCGCTCACCTCTTGAAACCCGGAATCTGCGGATACTCGTTGGGCATGCTGAGCTTCTTGGCGGTGGCCAGAATCTCGGGCGGAACGGGGCGCGTTCCCGTGCACTTGCTGGACTTCACCGCGTCCCACAGCTTGCGCGTGAGCACGAAAGTCGGCACGCCGCCGAGCTCGTGACGGACCTCCGGATAGAGGTTCGAGCGGTCCTCCAGCTCGTACTCGATCATCCAGCGACGCCAGCCGTTGGGGCTCTCGGCGACGATGTAGACCTCGTCCGCGCCCTGGAATTCGATGTGATCTTCCATCTTCGCCGCGAAGAGCTGGGCGCCGACGCGCAGGCCGCGCTTGATCGTCAGCGTATGCAGACTCATGCCGAGTTTCGGCGTGACGGAGCGGCTGGTGACGATGCCGGCGATGACGCCGTTGATCGCCCCGACCAGGACGAACTCGTTGGCGGTGCGGTAGCGGTACCAGCCTAGGAGTTCCTCGTACATGCGGGCCGCGACGATGTCGTAGTAATCCGCCGGAACGCCAATCAGCGGATATACGGTTCCGAGCAGCACGCCGACTTCGTCGCGCCGGGCCTCCCGCACCACCATGATTTCGCCGCTCGCAAGCGTGATCATCTTGGCCGGATAGGGCTTGATGCCGAGTTCCGGAGGCCGCAGTTTGCTTTCAATTGCGTCGATCGCCATGTTCTTACCTCTTCCTCGAACGAGACGGCTATTGTCTCGAGTTGGCGGCGGGCCGCGGCAGTTTCGTGCAGTCGCCGCCCGCCGATGAATTCGGGCGTTACTTCTTTTGCGCTTCCGCGTGCAGCCATGCGTTCGCGGCGCCCGCCACATCGCCGAACTTCGTCAGCGACGCCTTGGCCTTCTTCGCCATCAGCGCCGCGTGGCGGTCGTCGTCGACGAAAGCGACGATGCGGGCGATGCAGGACTCGCCGTCGACGAAACGCCACGGGAAGCAGCCGATCGTGGCCCGCTGGTTCAGCAACAGGTCGATGTCGCCCCCGACGCATTCGGCATGAATGATTCCGTGGTTGAACATCTCGATGTGCATGAGCTGGTACTTGTCCGGGGCGAACACTTCCTCGAGGCCCTTCCCGTACTTCTGCTTGAAGTGCGCGTCGCACTCTTTGGCCTGCACGGGCATCCACTCACGGATCTTGGTGTTCATCGGGTGGTCGGCGCTGCCGCAGTCCACCCCGATCCAGCGCAACTTCTTGCGCTTCGCCCACTCGGCGAACTCGCGATCCGGCCCCGAATGCTTGATCATGTAGCGAATTTCGTCGGCCGTCGGCTGATCCCAGCCGTAATGATGAAAGCCGGTATGGATGATGAGGATGTCGCCGTCCTTCACCTCGACGCGGTCCTCGACCATCTTCGAGGTGTAGACGTCGTAGTCGCCGCAGACATCGGAAAGATCGACCACGGCGCCCTCGTGCACGAGGAAGTCGAGTTCCAGGCTGGCGATGTCCTTGCCCGGCGTGTAGAAATGGATCTCGCCATCGAGGTGGGTGCCCACGTGATTGGAATGGGTCACCACCTGTCCGTTGGCGCCGTTGGGGGCCAGGCGTTTGAAATACTGAACCTGAAGCGGGATATAGGTGGGCCAGGCCGGCGTCCCGATACCGAGCGGTATCGACAGGTCAATGGGTTTCATGGCGTGCTCCTCGACGAAGTCAACTGGGCGCCGTAGGCGTCCGCAAAGGCGGACACGGCGTCGCGGAAACAATTCTCTGGAGGTTTGACCAGCCCGGCGCCGACCATTCCGACGCCCGGCTCGCGGTGGGCGATGCCTGTGTTGATGACGGGCAGGATGCCGGTCTCGACGACCTTGCACACGTCGATGGCGGTCGGCGAACCGCGGAAGTCCAGCGCCGGGATCTGGTAGGCCGGGTTCTCGGCCACCGTGATCTCGTACATGCGCGTGGTGAAGTTGATCGCGTCCTGGGGGTTGCCGCCGACGAACTTGACGATCGCGGGCGCGGCGGCCATGCAGAAGCCGCCGATGCCGGCGGTCTCGGTGATCACGGAGTCGCCGATGTCCGGGGCCGCATCCTTGGCGGAAAACCCGGGGAGGTAGAGCCCGTCGACGATGGAGGCCGGTCCGGTGAACCAGCGGTCGCCGAGGCCGGAGACGCGGATTCCGAAGTCGGTTCCGTTGCGCGCCATGGCGACGATCACCGAGCTTCCCTC
The DNA here is from genome assembly GCA_963755075.1 of uncultured Alphaproteobacteria bacterium. Taxonomy (GTDB): domain Bacteria; phylum Pseudomonadota; class Alphaproteobacteria; order Rhizobiales; family Beijerinckiaceae; genus Roseiarcus. The sequence goes on along the minus strand of CAVWKL010000167.1, from coordinate 21,048 downwards.
GATGCCCTTGGCCGCATCCACGACGCACTTGCAGGCGGGCATGGACAGATTGAGGAAGAAGTGGTCGTTCGCATTGAGGAAGTTCAGGACTCTGGCGAGCGTCTCCGCCGGTTCGTCCAGCAGCACGAGGAGAGGCGCGAACTCGCGGATCATGAGCGAGGTGCCGGCGCGGTTGCGGTTATGCCCCTCGTCGCCCATCTGCAGCGCCTGGGCGATGACGCTCCGCATGTCGATGGGGCCGCGCCGCTTCAACAGCTTCTTCATGACCGGGGCGAGCTCGGTCTCGATCCAGCGCAGACGATTCAGAACCTCGTCAGAAAAGGCGCCGTAGCGCAGGACTTTGCCCAGGCCCTCGTTGACGGTGCAGTAGGAACGGTTTCCGTACGTGGCGTTCTCGAAGATCCACACCGGCATTCTGGAGGTCATGATGCCCGCCATCGGTCCCACGGCGGCGTGGTCGTGGCAGGGCGAGAAGGTGATCCGGCCCGAGGCAGCCAGCGATTCCGCCTCGAGGCGGTCCGCCGCCAGCCCCTCGTAGATGAGCCCGCCGATCACGCCGCCCCTCATCGGACCGCACATGCGCTCCCACGTGACCGGAGGCCCGGCGTGGAGCACCGTGGTCGGCGTCATGCCGGGGACGACCTCGCCGGCGATCCCGATATCCATCAGCATCGGCTTGCCGGCGAGCATGATGTCGGCCGCCTTCTTGTTGGCCGCCCCCACGTCCGTCGCGCTTCGCGCAATCCGATCCAGGGCGGCAATCATCGCGACGTTCCCGCCCGCGGGCGGCCGCCAATCGACTTCGATGACTTCGGCCCCCGTCGCGCGCAAGCTCTCAGCGAAGGAGGCGAGACCCAGGTTCACCACCGACAGGCGGCTCCTAAAGAGCGCGGCGACGGGCTCGATGTTCATTGTCTCGTCCACGCGGCGCCTCGCTTTCCGGAGCGATCATTCAACCTTTCCAATAACTTCGTCGCCAGCAGGGACGCTTGGTGGTTCGAGGGCATGACGACGCAACCCGCCGCCTCGAGCTTCGCCCTTTGGCGCGCCAAATTCTGCGGGTCGCCTTCGGTTCCGGTGATCGAGGCCAGCACCGGCAGGTAGCCGCCGCGCTTCTGCGCCGCCTCGCGCAGCGTCCGCACCGCGGGCGCCAGCGCGCCCGCCGGATCTTCGTGCGATCCGTAGCCAAGCACGACGTCGACCAGCGCAACGGCGATTTCGGCGTCTTGGCATTCCGCCGCCATCCGCTCGACGCGGGCGCTGGGGTCGATCATCGGATGCGGTCGGCCGACCGTGAAGGCGTCGTCCCCCAGATCGACGATGGTGTGGCCGACGGAGCGATGCGGATCGCTGAGAAGGAAATGTGGATCGGTTTGATTGTTGGAATAGGCGGCGCCCGTGCATTGGTGGACGAGCATCCAGGCCTCGTCGGCGAGCGTGCCGCCGGTGTAGAAACCGCGCAGGTACTTTTGCTGGGCCCCGATCGCGCGCGTCTCGCGCTCCACGATCGCCTCGATTTCGGCGGCGGGAAGCGTGAACGTCCGCCGCGTGTAGGATCCGCCCTCGGCGAGCGCCACGGCCATGCCGGCCGTCTCTTCCAGGTTCGCGGCGAACCGCACCATGGAACCGGCGCGCTCGGGCTCGGGCGCCAGACCGACGAAATAAACCACGGCGGGCTTTCCGGCCCCCTCGAGGGCCGCCGCCACGCGCGCGGCGACCGTCCTCGCGGGCGGCTTGGAAATGACGACGATGACCTTGGTCTCCTCGTTGCGGGCCAGCGCCGCGATGCCCATGAGCATGGTCGCTCCGCCCACCTTCTCGTTCTTCAGATCCCGCCCGCCGGTGCCGATCGCCTGGCTGACGCCGGACCCGGCGCGGTCGACGAGACAGGAGACCTCCTGGACGCCGGTGCCCGACGCGCCGACGATGCCCACGGGGCCGCGCTTGACGACATTGGCGAAACAGAGCGGCATGCCGTTGATGATCGCCGTTCCGCAATCCGGCCCCATCAGGAGCAACCCCTTCCGCCGGCTCAACGTCTTCAGGGCGATCTCGTCTTCGAGCGACACATTGTCGGAGAACAGCATGACGTGCAGCCCGCTCTCGAGCGCCTTGCGGGCCTCGCGGGCGGCGTAGACGCCCGGCAGCGAGATGACCGCGAGGTTCGCGCCCGACAGCGCCGCGACGGCGGCGCTCAGGCTGGTCGGCTGTGGGTCGGCGCCGCTCCCCCGCGCGGGGCGCGGCTTTCTGCCCAAGGCCAGTTTCGCCGCCGCCAGGGCGGCGTCGGCGGCCTCGGCGCTGACGCAATCAACTGCGATGACAAGGTCGCTCGGGGTCGCGCCGGCCAGCGAATTCGCGTCAAATCCCTGGGAACGCAGGAGATCGAGGTTCATCTCCGTTCCCATCGCCACCGTGGCGTCATGCACGCCGGAGGCGGACGTCACCTCCCGGCTCATCAGCATGAGGAACACCGAGTCGTAATAGGAATCTTTTTGGACCAATACCTTCTTCACGACTTCGTCTCGCCGTTTGGCGCAGTCGCGCGCAGCGCTCGGGACAGTGGGACGATCGGCCCACTGTCGACCTCATTGTATACGACGTTGTACACCGGATCAATCTCCTTCGCGTTTCCGTCCCCGTGAGAAAAAGTCGCACCTGCAATCGTCCCCGATTGCGATCGCGAATTTGCTGGTCCGTAGGTGATAGGCGGGTCTCATTCGCGACCCGGAACGAGAAAGAGTGACGCGCAAGCCGCAACGACTCGGCGCATCATCCAACGGCCGAGCCGGGCAAATATTGAGCCAGCGCAATTGTTGCCCACTTCTCTTGGTCGATCGGCGGATAAACGCCATCGCCGGCCGCAGCCGCGGCGAAACCGCCTTCGGCGCGCTCCTCTCCGGCCTCGACTTGGAGTTTAGCTTGTCCTCGATCGGATTCATCTGAGGCGGCGTCGACGAAAGGGACGCGGTCCGGGGCGGCGGTTCCGCCGAACCGTTCGAGGACGGCTCCATGGAGAGCTGGTTCGACGCCCCTCACAAAATGGTCCTGCCGATCAAGCTGGCCGCATCACCGTTCCGGCCCCATGCCGTCAGCCGATTCGATGCCCAACGCCTCGATGAAGCGCGACACCATGTTGTAAGCCCCAATCGTCGCCGTCAGCTCGACGATCCCTCGTGCATCGAACTGCTGACGCACGGCTGCGAATACGGACGCCTCGACTTTAACGTCCTTGGTCATGGCGTCGCAGTAGGCCAACACCGTGCGCTGACGTTCGTCGAACAGGGCCGTTTGGCGCCAATCGGGCAGCGCGTCGATTTGTTGTTGGGAGAGGCCTTCACGAAGCGCTATCGACCGATGCTGATCGGCTTCGTACCGAGCGCCGTTGAGTTGCGCGATTTCCATGATCACGAGTTCACGGATCGCGCCGGGCAGCGCGCATTCATGGCGGATGGCGGTCAGGAAGCGCAACCATCCTTCGGCCACCGGCCTGCTGTGCAGCAGCATCGCATAGAGGTGAAGGATGGCGCCGCGCTCCTCCACGATGCGCTTGGCGAGGGCGACCGTCTCGGATCTGTTTGGGTCGGCATAGGGGATACGTGCCATTGGCGCCCTTTGTCGCTTTGGTTTGGTTGCCGGGAGCCGGATGCGCAGGCCGCGAACCGCGCGCCATGACCCCAACGCAAAAAGCGCGTGAGCGCGCCGACATGGCATCCGACCTGAAGATAGGATTGATCAATCGCCGAAAAAGGCAAGGGACGCGTTGGACCGCTCGACGGGCTGATCAACCCGGCCCCGACAAAACCAACGAGCCAACGCCTGCTTCACCCTGTGGCCCGCTTGACCCTTGCCGCGCAAACCTTGCCTTTAGCGCGGCGCGCCGACCTCGGTTGTCGCGGCGGCCGAGTTGGGGCCGCCGCCAGTCGTAGGATGGCCCGCAAAAATATAGCAACCGGCCAGCAAAATGGCGACAAAACCAAACGTCATGACGAGCCGCAAAGGCGTCACAGCGGCGACTTTGACCAAGATCTCGGGCGCCGCGACCCTGTCGTTCGGAACTTGCGGCAGCAGCGCAATCAGGCGCGCGGCGATCGACGCCGCGGGCAAAGCCGTGGCCAATCCCAACGGCGCGGTCGCAATCAGCGCAGCCAGCCGCTCCGTCGCCTTTTTCCTGGGCATGCGCGCCAAGCTGGCGGTCTCTCGCCAAGGATCGACGTCGAGCCGAGCCAGCGCCGAAAGGACGCTCAGCGCCGTTCCATTGCGGTCCTCGCCGATCGACGCGAAAAGGAAATCGTCGAACTCGCGGCCGAGAAGAGGGATGAGCGCGGCGTGGGTCATCTCATCAACCAGGTTTCTCGTCGAGAGCAAATCGGACGGACGCGCCGATGGCGTCCGCCCGCTGCGTCAGGTTCGGTGGCGATCCGCCGCCGGCGTCGCCCCACCGAGGCTCGCTGTCGCTTCGAGGGCGCGAGTCCCAAGCGGGAGCGGCGTTTGGCGTCACTTGGACCTCCACCGCCATCTCCTTGAAAGCGTCGCTGTTTCCCACAAAGCTGCCGGCGACCGGCATGGCTTGCCGAATGTCCCGCGCGACGGCGACGGGAATGAGGTTGGCGCCGCCGACGCTCCGGTTGGTCGGATCGAAGCTGATCCAGCCCGCGCCGGACACAAAGACCTCGCCCCAGGCATGGGTCGATCCGGCGCCCGTGGTTCCCACAAGACTCTGATCGGGATTGAAGAGATATCCCGAGGCGATCCTCGCGCCGAAACCGAGACGGCGCGCCGCCTCGACGAACAGCACGGCGAAATCCCGGCAGGAACCCCAGCCGCGATCCAGAGTCTCGGTCGGCGACTGCGTGCCTTCGTCTTCACGGCTCTGATAGCGAATCCAACCGGACACGCCGAGGCTAAGATCCTTGAGCAGGGCCAGCGTATCGGTCCGATCGCCGCCGACAAACGCCCGCGCCCATTGCCCCAGCCGTCCGGTCGGGTCGGAATATTGCGGGATGGTCAGCGCGCCGAGGTCCGTCCATTCGTCGTCTGAATAGCGAAAGGGATAGACGATCGCGGAGGCCGCGATGTCGAAGACCGGCCACGCGGAGCCGTAGAGTTCGAGCTCCACGACGCTGTCGATGACCAAGCTGTTGGTCGCGCCTTGAAACATGGCGGTCGCGACGGAATTGCCGAAGACGTCGTGCGCCCACGCGACTTGCGCCGTCGGCGCAACCGTCACGGCGCTCGAAATCAACCGCAAGTCACGGCTCTCGCGTGGGCGCAGCATCAATCGATGCGGCCCAAGGCTTACCTCCCGATGATATCGATAGCTCGTGCGATGGCGGACCGTAAGCGGAATCATCGACAGATCCTCGCGCCAATGGGGCGGACATCGTTCGTGAGGCGTCTCGGCGCGCGCCCAGGAGGAAAGCGGCGCTTCACCGCCGCAAGGATCTTGTCGCGGCCGGCCGCGTGCGTCTGAGATAGTGTCGATATCAGAAAAAATTAGATGCCCAAAGAATTTTTCCTAAATAGTCCGCCACGAGGCAGCATTCAGCATTCTAAAGGTCGGCGAAACATCGATCTTGTTTTGATGTGATTTCTATATATATTAAAGGTAGGTCAGTGAGGCATTTCGCGACCGAGATAATTGGCGTCGAACGGTTGTAGAGATTTTGCGTAAGAGGCCAAGTGCGGCTCCTTCGGAGTGACGCGGCGGGCCGCAGGCGGCGCATTTCTCGGAATCGCGGCGCCGGACGCCGCCAGCAGGAGAGAGTGATGTCCAAGGCACAACGACGCGGCAATCGCGAAGCCCGCAAGCCGAAGGCGGCCAAGGCGCCCGTCGCAGAGCCGGCTGCGCCTTTCGCCGTCAAGGGCGCAACGGTCGCCACGAGCCCGCCAAAACGCAAGGGCTGAGGCCCAGGCGATGCTGACGATGGAGACGACGCGAGTGTTTCGCCGCCCGTTTGCTTTGTCGAGGGTCGGCCGCCCGACGCCGGCGGGAACACTTCGACCCGCCATTGATGAAGAAGACATTCCCGGTCCCTCCTCCCTCGCGTTCGAGCGAGTTGCGACCATGCCGCACGTTTCTGCCATGCCGGCGCCCGGCGGCTCCAATCCGATGTTCGTCGTCGATGCAGACGAACGCGCCGCCCCCGTCGAAGCCGATCCCCGCGACGCCTAAGGCGCGTCGCCACGCAAGCGAGTTCAATCATGCAATATCTCGGTCGAATCGCCGGTAGCGGCTTGTTGATGCGCGACGGCGAGACGGTCGCCCGCGTCTCCTACGACTTCGAGGGCTTCAGCAGGCAGCGGGGCGTTGTCGTGAGCTCCGGAGAGATCAACCTCGCCCCCGCCGACCTCAAGACCGTCTTCGGTCGGCTCGGCGTTCAACTCCTCACCGACGACGGGCGGCTGCTCGATTTGCGGTTCGCCGATAAGGAGCTTCGTTATGCAACCGATGTGGCGCAGGTCGAAGTGACGGGAGACTTGCCGGGTTCGCCGGCGGAATGGCGCGGGGGATCGACAGCGGCGCCGGGTCCGCGCGGCGTCCGCGCGTAGCCCTTACGCCGCGTCAAGCCGAAGCGAAGCGCCGGCCTCGAACGCCCAGCGGCGGCGGCGCGGCGCGCAAGAGCGTTCCATTTGATCTTTCCGTCGCCCGATCGGAGCGCGATCGGCCCGCATGGCGATTTTGGCGGAAACATCTGCGACCGAGACGAGCTCCTGCGACGCGAGGATTGAACCGAGCAAGGCGTTTCCCCAGTCCGCGACCGGCGCGCCGGAGCGTCGGCGCCAAACGCGGCTCTTGCGAGGAATGGCGCGAGATTCGGCGGGGAGGCAGGGACGCATTCCCCTATGGCGGGCTTGCGGCGCGCCGATTTGGCGCGTCGCAAGAACCTCCATGATGACCGCGTCAGGCGTTCAATAGTCCATCCCGCCCATGCCGCCTCCGGGCATAGCCGGCGCCTCTTTCTTCGGCCTTTCCGCGACCATGGCCTCGGTGGTGATCATCAGGCCGGCGACCGAAGCCGCGTCTTGAAGCGCTATCCGAACGACCTTGGCGGGATCGAGAATGCCGGCGGTGAGCATGTCGACATAGATCTCGCTCTGGGCGTCGAAGCCGTAGGTTTGCGACTTCTCGCTCAGGATCCTTCCCACCACGATCGACCCCTCGCCGCCCGAATTCTCGACGATTTGACGGATCGGCGCTTCCAGCGCCCTAAGGACGATGTTGATGCCGGACTGCACGTCCGCATTTTCGTCGCTGAGCTTGCCGAGCGCGGCCTTGGCGCGCAGCAGCGCGACGCCGCCTCCGGCGACGACGCCTTCGGCGACCGCGGCCTTGGTGGCGTTGACCGCATCATCGACGCGATCTTTCTTCTCTTTGACTTCGACCTCGGTGGAGCCGCCGACGCGGATGATCGCGACGCCGCCCGACAACTTCGCCAAACGTTCCTGCAGCTTCTCCTTGTCGTAGTCTGAGGTCGTCTCCTCGATCTGCGACTTGATCTGCGCGGCGCGCGCCTCGATGTCCGACTTCTTGCCGGCCCCGTCGATGATCGTCGTGGCGTCCTTTTCGATGCGCACGCGCTTGGCCCGCCCCAACATGTCGAGCGTGACCTTCTCGAGCTTGACGCCCAGATCCTCGGCGATCACGCTGCCCGCGCTCAAGACGCCGATGTCCTCGAGCATCGCCTTGCGCCGGTCGCCGAACCCGGGCGCCTTGACCGCCGCGACCTTGAGGCCGCCGCGCAGCTTGTTGACGACCAGAGTCGCCAAGGCTTCGCCGTCGATATCTTCAGCGATAATGAGCAGCGGCTTTCCGGCTTGCACGACCGCCTCGAGAAGCGGCAGCATCGTCTGCAGGGAAGAGAGCTTCTTCTCGTGAATGAGGATGTAAGGGTCTTCCAGCTCGACGATCATTTTCTCGGCGTTGGTGACGAAGTACGGCGAGAGATAGCCGCGATCGAACTGCATGCCCTCGACGACGTCGAGCTCGGTCTCGGCGGTCTTGGCTTCCTCGATGGTGATGACGCCCTCGGCGCCGACTTTCTTCATCGCCATGGCGATCATTTCGCCGATGGACTTGTCGCCGTTGGCCGCGATCGTGCCGACTTGGGCGATCTCCTCCGAGGACTGCACCTTCTTGGCGCGGCGCTCGATGTCTTTGACCACCGCGGTCACCGCGAGGTCGATGCCGCGCTTCAGATCCATGGGATTCATGCCGGCGGCGACGAGCTTGAGGCCCTCGCGCATGATCGAGGCGGCCAGAATCGTCGCGGTCGTGGTGCCGTCGCCGGCGCTGTCGTTGGTTTTGGAGGCGACTTCGCGCACCATCTGGGCGCCCATATTCTCGAACTTGTCCTCAAGCTCGATTTCCTTGGCGACGGTGACGCCGTCCTTGGTGATGCGCGGCGCGCCGTAGGATTTGTCGAGGATGACGTTGCGGCCCTTGGGACCGAGCGTCACCTTGACGGCGTTGTTGAGGATGTCGACTCCGCGCAGCATGCGCTCGCGGGCGTCGACGGAAAAACGTACGTCTTTGGCGGACATGGTTTTCACTCCATTCGTTGAGAAGCGGACAGGCGTCGTTCAGGCGGCCTTCTTCGCCGCGATCGTGCGCTCGATCACCCCTAGGATGTCGGACTCTTTCATGATCAGGAGGTCTTCGCCGTCGATCTTGACCTCGGAGCCGGACCATTTTCCGAACAGCACGCGATCGCCGGCTTTGACTTCGAGCGCGATGAGCTTGCCGCTTTCGTCGCGCGCGCCCGGTCCGACGGCGATGACTTCGCCTTCCTGCGGCTTCTCCTTGACGGTGTCGGGAATGAGGATTCCGCCTTTGGTTTTGTCCTCGCCCTCAATGCGACGGATCACCACGCGGTCGTGCAGCGGACGAAATTTCATGGGGCTCGTTTCCGGTCGAGAGCCAAATCCGGCTCGAGGCGAAATGCCCCGGCTCGCGGCGGCGGTTCGACGCCCCCGCTAGATGGCTACTGTTGGCACTCGTTACAAGAGAGTGCTAACTGGCCTTCCCGATGGTCGGTCGCGCTCAGCGCAGCGGATCGGCGCTCGCCGCTCCGCCGAACGTGGCGGCCAGTTCACTGGTCGCCGACCGAACGGCGACGATTTCGTATTCCTTGGCGCTGCGCTCGAATCGCTCGGCTTTGCTCTTGATGCGATACGACCGCGACCGGGCATCCTCCGCCGGCAGTACGCGCGTCACCTCGTAGGGACCGCTCGGTCGCGGCAGAGGCGTCACTCTCATGTCGAAGTCGACGATTTGCCCGATCGCGAATTTATGCCCAGTCATATTTTGGGGCCTCGCTGAAAAGAAAACACGAAAAAAGGGCCAGGAACGACCCTGACCCTTCCCTTCGCCGGACGAGCGGCTCAGATCCATCGCCTCCGGCGCCGGTACATCCGCGGTCGCCGGTCAGCATGATCCCTAGCCTCGTTCAAACGGCTTGGAGCTTATCCGCGGACATTTTGCCCGAACGCGTGTCGGTGACCAGTTCGAAGCTGATCTTCTGACCTTCGCGCAAGTCGGCCATGCCGGCCCGCTCGATCGCGCTGACATGAACGAAGGCGTCCTTGCCGCCGTCATCCGGTTGAATGAAGCCGAAGCCCTTTTGAGAATTGTACCACTTTACTGTGCCTATAGCCATGACGTCCCTCTGGGATGCGAGCATAACAACGCGACTCCGCGACGCGAAATCATCGTCAAGATTCGATTTTTCGAGGGAAAAGCGTCACCCTGAGTCGATTCAATCGCTCACGGCAAAGATGGTCCGGCCGAATTTCGATGGCCTCATCTAGGAACGCGACCGCACAATTTCAAGGGCTGCGGTCATTCGCCGTGCGCAAACCCGTCTCGGCCTGCGAACAACTCGGTCGGGTCGCTGCGCTCCGTGCGCAAGGCGTTCACCCCTGAGCGTCCCATCCCTACGCCGACAGTTTCGTCAGGCCGGCGCAGAACGTCGCGAATTCGGCCTCGGTCGCGTAGGCCTTTTGCGTGCCGCGCCGAGTGACCGAATCGGCGGCGTAGCGCACCGCCCGGTCAAGCGCCGCCTCGAGGCCGAGGCCGGCGGCGAAATAGCGTGCGAAGGCGCCGACGAAAGCGTCGCCGGCGCCGGTGGTGTCGACCGGCGTGACGCGCACTGGCGCGATCCGGCGAACCTGCGCGGCCGTCGCGAGCAGCGCCCCGCGCGCGCCCATGGTGACGATGACCGTCTCAATTCCCTTGGCGATGAGGCTCAGCGCCGCCTTGGCGATCTGGTCCTCCGTTTCGACGAGCATGCCGGTAAGGATGGCGAGTTCCGTTTCGTTGGGAACGAGGAAGCTCGCCTCGCTGATCTTCCCCGGATCGAGTTCCGGGGTCGCCGGCGCCGGATTGAGCAGCGTCTTCACCCCATGACGCTTGCCGAAGGCGATCGCCGCATAGACGGTCTCAAGCGGCGCCTCGAGTTGCAGCAGGATGAGATCGCACCTCTTCAAGTCCTCGGCGGCGCGCTCGACGTCGGCAGGCGAAATTTCGGCGTTGGCGCCCTTGACGATCAGGATGCAATTCTCGCCGGAGGGCTCGACCATGATCGTCGCAACGCCGCTGGATCGGCCCTTGACGCGCCCGACGTGGGTCGTGTCGACGCCGAAGGCGGCGAAGTTCTTGATCGTCATGTCGGCGAACACGTCGTCGCCGACTTTCGTCACCATCGCCACCACGGCGCCGAGCTTGGCGGCGGCGATCGCCTGGTTCGCGCCCTTGCCGCCGTGGCCCATCTCGAAGCTCGGCGCCTCGACGGTCTCGCCACGGACCGGCATGCGCGTCACGTAGGTCACGAGATCGACGTTGTTGGAGCCGATGACCGCGATGCGCGGCTTCCGGTTCATCGTCATGGCCTGTCGCCCCCGATATCGACGACCGTCTCCGGCGCTTGGCGAAGCGAAGAGGCTCGTCGCCCCGTTCCTTTCGCCTCGACAATCCGGGCGGCAAGCCCGGCGCGCGTGGGCGTCGGCGTCCCCCGGGCGGGTCCGATCGTCGATTGCGCCGACAGAACCGATCCGAGGTTCGCCTGTCAAGCGAGGCGTGCGGATTTCCTCCCTTTCGGCGGAACGGCGCGACTTCCCCTTGGGCGACCCCCGTCGGCAAGATTGGCGGCGCGGAACGCCGCGGCGCCCCTCCAACGGCGTGTTTTGCCCGACAACAGCGGATGCATTAAGGCTTGCACTCGATTGTAGATCTCAGACGGAAGTCGAGGCCATGTCAGCCAAACGGCGCTTGCGAGACTTGATTGCTCAGAACGAAACCTGGCTGACCGCGCAAATCATTCATTACGCCAAGGAACGGGGCTACACGCCGTTCACCTCGACGCTTCAGCAGGCTTGGCTCGCGTCCATCCGCGGACTCTCCGCGCCCCTGATCGCGGCGCTCGATGAAGGTCACGAGTTCGCGGCCGTGACGGCCGAGACCGATTATGCGCGGGATCCGATCGCGCTCTACGGCATCGAGGCGGCCAAGCGCCACCGCACCCGGGGCGTTACGCTGGGGCTGTTCCTCGGCCTGATGAAGAGTTACCGCGAGACCTATCTCGACCTCGTCGCCGGATCGGCCGTTCCGCCGGCCGAGAGGCGCGCCAATCGATTGGTTATCGACAGCTTCTTCGATCGCATGGAGGTTGGCTTCTGCGACGAATGGGCGGGCAAGCCGGCCGACGAGCAATTCGAGCAATTGCGCGCCCAGAACCGCCTGATGACCAACGAGAAGAATAAGTACCTGACGATCTTCGAGAGCTTGAAAGACCCGGTCATTCTCGTCGATGTCCACGGGAAGGTCGAAAACGCCAATCACGCCGCCTTTGCGCTGTTTGCGGGTCGGGCGGCGCCCGGCGCGAGCTATTACGGGGGAGAGCGCTTCCCGATCGACGAGATCCTCGGCGGCGAGCTGCTCGCCGTCGAAGAGCTCGCCTGCGAGCGGTTGCTGCCGACCAACCTCGGGCCGCGCTGGTTCGACGTCAAGACGCAGCGGATGCTCGACGTCAGCGAGAAATACCTCGGCGCCGTCGTCATTCTGAACGACGTCACCGAATATCGCCGCGCTCGGGAAGAAGCCGAGCGCGCCGACAGAGCCAAGTCGTCGTTCCTGGCCACCATGAGCCACGAGATTCGCACTCCAATCCATGGCATCCTCGGGCTGGCGGAACTGATGCGGCAGAGCAACCTGGAACCCCAGGATCGCCGCTACGTCGAGGCGATTGCTCGGTCCGGCGAAATGCTGTCTTCGGTCGTTTCCGACATCCTCGACTATTCGAAGATCGAGGCGGGCGTTCTCGACCTCGAAGAAGTTGAATTCTCGGTCGCCGCGGTCATCGAAGACGTCTTCGGCTTGATGTTGCCGCTGGCCAGCGGCAAGCCCGACCTGCGCTTGGTTATCGAATCGCCGCGAGCGCCGAACGTCGTCGGCGATCCAGGGAAACTTCGCCAGATCCTGCTCAACTTGATCGGCAATGCGATCAAGTTCACCGAACGCGGCGCGATCCGGCTCGCCGTCAGCGAAGTCTTGGGCTCCCAAGCCGAAAGAACGCTGCTGTTTGAAGTTTTCGACACCGGCATTGGCGTCGCCGACGACAAGTTGTCCTTGATCTTCGATCCCTTCACGCAATCCGACGGTTCCGTCGCCAAGCGCTTCGGCGGCAGTGGGTTGGGGCTGGCCATCTGTCGCCGGCTGGTCGAGCGGCTCGGCGGCGAAATCGGCGTCGAGAGCCGCCTCGGCGAGGGCAGCCGGTTCTGGTTCACGGCTCCCTTCGCGCAGGTTCTCGGCGAACGGCCGACCCCAGGGCCCGCCTTCTCCGTCGATTCGGCGGAAGCGCCGTTTGTTCTCGACGTGCTGGTCGTGGAGGACAATGAGGTCAACGCGATGGTCGCTTGCGGCCTGCTGGAGAGAGCCGGGCACCGGCCCTGCGTGGCGCCGACCGGCGCCGCCGCGCTCGCGCAGTTCGAGGCTCAAGATTTCGATGTCGTTCTGATGGATCTCCGGCTGCCCGACATGGACGGGCTCGAGGTCACGCGCCGCATTCGTGGCTCGAGAGATCCCGTCAGGCGCCGTGTCCCGATCATCGCGTGGTCGGCGCAGGTCGTGGCGGACGATATGGAGGCTTGTTTTGAAGCCGGAATCGACGATTTCCTCAGCAAACCCTTCCGCCTGGAGCGCCTCCAAGCGGCTTTGAAACGCGCTCTCGGCCCGATTTCGCCCCGGCCGCCGACCCGGCTGGGCGAAAAAGCCCAGGCGCCGACGCTCCGGGCCCCCAGAGCCGAGACTGGAACGCCAGGGGCCGACGAGCCGATCGACGCCTCGGTGCTTTCCGAACACGTCGCCGTGCTCGGACTCGACCAGACCGCGCGCATCGTCGCAACGTTCGAGGCCAGCGTCGCTGACGCGCCGGCCCAGCTCGAGCGCCTCGCGTCAGCGGGCGAGCGTCGTGAGCTGGCCGAGATCGCCCATCGTCTCAAGAGTTCGTCGCTGCACGTTGGTCTCATTCGGCTTTCCGAACGAGCAAGCGCGCTGGAGCTTGGTGCGCGCGACGAGGCTCAGGACATCGTTGCGCCCGCCAACGAAGTGGCGGCGGCTTGCCGTGGCGGCCTGGCGGCGCTCAAGCGGCGTTTCGCTGAGATGGCCGAGGCTCAGCCGGCGAATACGTAGCCGACCCCATGGACGGTAATGATGCGGCGCGGGCGCTTGGGATCCTTCTCGATCTTGCGCCGGAGTCGACCGACGAGCACGTCGATGGTTCGGTCGAGCGGATCGCGGCCGCGATGGCTGACGTGGTCGATGAGTCCGTCGCGAGTTAAGACTCGGCCGCGGTTGGTGACGAAAGTCGCCAGAAGTTCAAATTCGGCGCGCGTCAGCCGCACTTCCTCGCCTTGCGGCGAAGCGAGGCGCCAATGCGGAATATCGAGCGTCCAGCCGTCGAACTGCTTTCGCGGTTCGTCGGGCGAATTGATGCGGGCGGCCGCCACCCGTCGCGCCAGGTTGCTGGCGCGCGGCAGCAACTCGCGCATGTTGTAAGGCTTGGTCACATAATCGTCGGCGCCGAGCTCCAGGGCGACGATGCGATCGACGACGTCCTGGCGACCGGTGACCATGATGATTCCGACCTCGGATTGCCGGCGCAGCTCGCGCAGCAGCGACAGGCCGTCCTCCCCCGGCAAATTGATGTCCAGCATCACGACATCGACGTCGCCGCTCGCGAACGCCCGCCGCATCTGCTCGCCGCTCGCCGCCTCGGAGACGCGGTGGTTCTCCTGACGCAGATAGGCCGACAGCGTTTGTCGGCCGACGGGGTCGTCCTCGACCACCAGAATGTGCCGGCTGTTGTTCATGACGATGTTGAAGGCTAGCGGCCACGCCGCGTCAAGAGGCGGCCTAGCCTGTTCACATCGGTTTACAATTCTCTACAGCACGTTCGCGACCTGCCAAAAACGCATTCACCGAACAGGCGCATGGTCCGCCCGCCTCAACGAATCAGCGGAGCCGCGCGCGTGTGGAATGTGTTCGCCGGCCGGGGACCGAAATGGACCCTGGCCGCCGTCGGGGCCGCCGGCGTCGTCGCCGGCGTCATCTTCTGGGGCGGCTTCAACACCGCGATGGAAGCGACCAACGAGCTCGGATTCTGCATCTCCTGCCATGAGATGCGCGACACCGTCTACCAGGAATACAAGACCTCGATTCACTACAAGAATCCGGTCGGCGTGCGCGCCGTGTGCGCCGACTGCCACGTGCCGAAGGACTGGACCCACAAGATCGTCCGCAAGGTCCAAGCTTCCAACGAGCTGTGGCACAAGCTCATCGGCACGATCGACACGCCGGAGAAGTTCCAGGCGCAGCGCGCCGCGCTCGCCAAGGACGTCTGGCGGACGATGAAGGAGACCGACAGCCGCGAGTGCCGCAACTGCCACTCCTACGAGGCGATGGACTTCGAGCATCAGAAGAACGCCGACGACGCGCAACGGATGAAGAAGGGTCTGGAGGAGGGCCAGACCTGCATCGATTGCCACAAGGGCATCGCCCACAAGTTGCCGGACATGAGCACCGGCTACAAGGCGATCTTCGCCGACCTCGAGGACGCGTCGAAGTCGTTGAACCCCGCCGTTGGCGCGACGCTGTACACTATGACGACGCAGCCGTTCTGGCTCGAAAAGCCCAAGGACGAATCCGATACGAGCGACGGCAAGCTCGTCGCCGCCACGCCGGTCGAAGTCGTCGACCGCAACGGCGCCTGGCTCAAGGTGAAGTTCTCCGGCTGGCAGCAGGAAGGCGCCGAGCGGATGTTCTACGCCGCGCAGGGCAAGCGCATCTTCGCCGCCGCTTTAGGCCCCGACGCGATCGACAAGGTGATCGCCGGCAAGTCGATGACCGACCCCGACACCGACCAGAAGTGGACGGAGTCGAGCCTCACCGCCTGGATCGCCAATTCCGATCTCACGCCCGACATCGGCAAGCTCTGGGACTATGGCGGCGAGATGTACAACGCCAGTTGTGGGCTCTGCCACACGCTGCCGCCGCCCGGCAATTACCTCGCCAATCAATGGATCGGCAATCTCAACTCGATGAAGCGCAACGTGTCGCTCGACGACGAGCAATACCGCTTCCTGCAGAAGTACGTGCAGATGCACGCCCAGGACATGAGAGGCAAGCATGAATGACCTGCCGCATCCGGCCGCGTTCGCAGGCCTCGACGCCCGCGACCTCGTCGCGCTGTTCAATTGGCTCTCCGCCGTCTTCGCCGCGCCGCCCGACCGCGGGTCCGTCGCTTCGTATCGCGTTGGGCCGGCCGCGGCTTGGCTGGACGGCGTCGCTTCGGCGCCCGGTTGCGCCGAGGCGGTCGCGCGCATGCGCCGCGCGCTCGAAGCCGACGCCGACGACGCGCTCGTCGTCGCGCGGATCGGCGCGGCCTACGGCATGCTGTTCGAAGGCATTGGCGGGCCGAAGACGGTCTCGCCCTATGAGTTGGCGCATCGCGACGACGGACGCCTGTTCGGCGCGCCGGCCGCCGAAATGGAGGCGATCCTCGCCGCCCACGATTTGTCGGTGAGCCGCCTCCGCCCATGAGGCGCCCGATCATCTCGCCGTCGAGCTCGCTGCGGCCGCGCGGCTACTGGCGGACGGAGAGAAGGACGCCGAAGCGATCATCGAGCGCCTGCGGGGCTGGGTTCCCGCGTTCGCGGCCGACTGCGCCGCCGCGGACGCCAACGGATTCTGGGCGGGCGCAGCCGCCGTTCTCACCGCCGTTATCGGACTTGCGATGCGTCCGTCCGCCAACGGCGAAATTCTAGACGCGACCAAACACTGAGGGAGAGACTCCATGTCAATGCTAAAGGGAGACGAGTTACGCGCCGAGATGTCGAGGCGCGCGTTTCTGAGCTATGGCGTCGCGCTTGGCGCGCTGGGCATTGCAGCGCCGTCGCTGCTGGCGACGGGCGCGCGCGCGGCGACGCCGGACGGCGAAGTGCTGACCGGTTCGCACTGGGGCGCGTTCCGCGCCAAGGTCGAGGGCGGCCGCTTCGTTTCGATTGCGCCGTGGGAGAAGGACACCGGTCCGAGCCATCAGCTCGCCGGCGTGCTCGACTCGGTCTATTCGCCGACCCGCATCAAATATCCGATGGTCCGCCGCGCCTTCCTCGAGAAGGGGCCGGGCGCCGATGCCGGATAGCCGCGGCGCGGGCGACTTCGTGCGCGTCACCTGGGATCAGGCGCTCGACCTGGTCGTCAAGGAGTTGCAGCGGGTCGAGAAGACCTACGGCCCGGCGGCGACCTTCGCCGGTTCCTACGGCTGGAAGAGCCCGGGACGCCTGCACAATTGCCAGAGCCTGTTGCGCCGAATGATGAACCTGAAGGGCAACTTCGTGAATGCCTCGGGCGACTATTCGACCGGCGCGGCGCAGATCATCATGCCGCATGTTCGTCGGCTCGCTCGAGGTCTACGAGCAGCAGACGGTCTGGCCGGTGGTGATCGACAAGACCGAACTGATGGTGTTCTGGGGCGCCGACCCGGTGCTCACCAACCAGATCAGCTGGTCGGTCGCCGACCACGGCGCCTATGACGGCATGAAGGCGCTCAAGGCCAAAGGCACGAAGGTCATCTGCATCGATCCGGTCAAGACCGACACCGCCGAGTTCTTCGGCGCCGAATGGATTGCGCCGCGGCCGCAGACCGACGTCGCGCTGATGCTCGGCATCGCCCACACCCTCGTCGCCGAGAAGCTCCACGACGAGAAGTTCCTCAAGACCTATGCCGCCGGCTTCGACAAGTTCCTGCCGTATCTGATGGGCGACGACGACAAGACGCCGAAGAGCGCCGAATGGGCCTCCGCGATCTGCGACGTCCCGGCCGACGTGATCAAGGATCTGGCGCGCCGCTTCGCCAAGAACCGGACGATGCTGGCCGCCGGCTGGTCGCTGCAGCGCCAGCAGTACGGCGAGCAGCGCCACTGGATGTTGGTCACGCTGGCTGCGATGCTTGGACAGATCGGTCTGCCGGGCGGCGGATTTCGGCTTCTCCTACCACTACGGCAGCGGCGGAGCGCCTTCGGCCGACGCCCCGGTGCTGGGCGGCATCAGCGACGGCGGCAAGGCCAAGGAAGGCGCGGCCTGGTTGACCGACCAACGGCGCAGCCTCGATCCCGGTCGCGCGCGTCGTCGAGATGATCCTCAATCCCGGCAAGGAGTTCGACTTCAACGGCGTCAAGGACAAGTACCCGGACGTCAAGATGGCCTACTGGGTCGGCGGCAATCCGTTCGTCCATCACCAGGATCGCAACCGCATGGTGGCGGCGTGGAAGAAGCTCGAAACCTTCGTCGTCCAGGATTTCCAGTGGACGCCGACCGCGCGCTTCGCCGACATCGTCCTGCCGGCGACGACCTCCTACGAGCGCAACGACATCGAGAGCATCGGCGACTATTCCGGCATCGCGATCCTGGCGATGAAGAAGGTGATCGATCCGGTGTTCGAGAGCCGCACCGATTACGACATCTTCGCCGCGATCTCCGATCGCCTCGGCAAGGGCAAGGAGTTCACCGAGGGCAAGAGCGAGATGGACTGGATCAAGTCGTTCTACGAGGCGGCGCAGACCCAGGCCAAGGCGAAGAAGATCGAAATGCCGGAGTTCGACGCCTTCTGGAGCGGCCGGGCGTGATCGAGTTCCCCGTCACCAGCGGCAAGAGCTTCGTGCGCTACGCGAAATTCCGCGAGGATCCGCTGCTCGAGCCGCTCGGCACGCCGTCGGGCAAGATCGAGATCTACTCGAAGAACATCGAGAAGATGGGCTACGACGACTGCGGACCGCACCCGAAGTGGTACGAGCCGGCCGAGCGTCTCGGCGGACCGTCGACCAAGTACAAGCTGCACGTCGCC
This sequence comes from uncultured Alphaproteobacteria bacterium, assembly GCA_963755075.1. Classification (GTDB taxonomy): domain Bacteria; phylum Pseudomonadota; class Alphaproteobacteria; order Rhizobiales; family Beijerinckiaceae; genus Roseiarcus. The sequence continues at coordinate 2,653 of CAVWKL010000167.1, read as the reverse complement.
GCCAGCCATCCCAGGAGCCGGCTGCACTCGCAGCTCTGCGGGACCAAGCTGCGCGAGACCTACATGGTCAACGGCTGCGAACCCTGCTTGATCAACGCCAAGGACGCGGCGGACCGCGGCATCAAGGACGGCGATATCGTCCGCGTGTTCAACGACCGCGGCCAGATCATCGCCGGGGCGAAGGTGACGGAGTCGATCCGGCCCGGCGTGATCCGCGTCAACGAAGGCGGCTGGTATGATCCGGCCGAGCCCGGCAAGCCGGGAACGTTGTCGCGCTACGGCGACGTCAATGTGCTGAGCATGGACGTTCCCACCTCCAAGCTCGGCCAGGGCAACTGCGGCCACTCGATCGTCGGCGAAGTCGAGAAGTATACTGGCCCCGCGCAGACGGTCGAGGTTTTCAACGCGCCGAAGGGGGCTTAGCGAGCCATCGCCGAAGCAAGGCAAGGAAGCGGAGCGCCACCTTGCCGCTGAAATGGGAGGAGCGGGAGTTTCGACTCCCTCTCTTTCCGGCTATGCAAGGATCCGCCGATGAAAATGTTTGGACTTGTCGGACGCAGCGGGTCGGGCAAGACCACGCTCATGACCGCGCTGCTGCCCCTGCTGCGCCGGCGCGGCGTGACCGTCTCGACGGTGAAGCACGCCCACCACGGCTTCGATCTCGACCGGCCGGGAAAGGACTCGTTCCGACACCGCCAAGCGGGCGCCGAGGAAGTCATGCTCGTCTCGGACTCGCGTTGGGCGTTAATGCATGAAATCCGAGACGGTTCGCAGCCTCCGTTGGAGGACCTGATCATGCGGCTCGCCCCCGTCGATCTGGTTCTGGTCGAGGGATTTCACACGCACCGGCATCCGGCCCTGGAAGTTCATCGCCCGAGCGAAGGGCATGCGCTCATGTGGCGGGAGGGCTCCGAAATCGTCGCGGTCGCGAGCGACGAGAAGCTGCCGTCTTTGCCGATCCCCGCGCTCGATCTGGGCGACGTGGAAGCGATCGCCGAGTTCGTGCTGGCGAGGGCGGAGTCGTGCAAGGGGTCGGCTCGCCGGGGTCGAGATTGAGGGCGCTCGCCATCGCGGTTCGGCGCTCGACCGACATATCCGCTTCACATCGGCGCGGCGGATCAGGATAGGGAATACCGATGGCGCGGTTAAGCGCGGACGCCTTCGCCTTCGGCGGCGAAATGTTGTCGGTCGAGGACGCGCTCACCCTCATGGCGGCGCGCGTGCCGCCGATCGCCGAGACCGAGCGCGTCGCCATCGCCGACGCCGACGGACGCGTGCTTGCTCGGTCCCTCCTCGCGCCCATCGATCTGCCGCCTTTCGACAATTCGGCGGTCGACGGCTACGCCGTCGCCCATGGCGACCTCGACCCCGACGGCGTCACGGTCCTGCCCGTCGTCGGGCGCATCGCCGCCGGGCAGACGGCCTCGCCCCAGGGCGCGCGCGGAGGGGCGGTGCGCATTTTCACCGGCGCGCCGATGCCGGCGGAAACGGACACGGTGTTCATGCAGGAAGTCGTCCCCTTGCGGGAGGACGGACAAGCGCAGCTGCCTCCCGGTCTGGCCCGCGGGGCCAATCGCCGCCTCAAGGGTGAAGACATTGCGCGGGGCGAGGAAGCGCTGGCGGCGGGGCGTCGCCTGGACCCGCGAGATATTGCGCTCCTCGCCGCGCTCGGGTTGGACAGCGTGGAGGCGCGCCGCCGGCCGCGCGCCGCGGTGTTTTCGACCGGCGACGAGATCCGCGAGCCGGGGACGCCGCTCGGCCCCGCCGCGATCTATGATTCCAACCGCTTCGCGCTGACCGCCTTGCTTCGCCGCTGCGGCTGCGAGGTCACCGACCTCGGCGTGCTGCGCGACAACCGCGACGCGATCCGCGCCGGCCTGTCGGCGGCTTCCAAGGGCCACGATCTGATCGTCACCTCCGGCGGCGTTTCGACCGGCGAGGAGGATCACGTGCGCGCCGCGATTGCCGCGCGCGACTCGATGGTCTTTTGGCGCCTCGCCATCAAGCCGGGACGGCCGGTGGCTATGGGCGTCATCGAGGGAACGCCGCTGGTGGGGCTGCCGGGCAATCCAGTGGCGGTCTTCGTCACCTTCGCCTATGTCGTGCGGCCGCTGATCGCCGCGCTCGCCGGCGTTCGACCGATCCCGATCGTAGCCGCGAACGTGATCTCGGGCTTTCGCCACCGCAAGAAGGCGGGTCGGCGGGAATATGTTCGCGTCTCGCTCGAGCGGCGCGGCGGGGAGACGGTCGCCGCCAAGCACCCGCTCGACGGCTCCGGCGTCATCACCTCGCTGACGCGCACCGACGGCCTGGTCGAACTCGGCGAGGATCGGACGAATGTCGAACCGGGCGACGCGGTGCCCTTCATCGACTATCGGCAGTTGATCTGACCCGCTCGACCGGCGAAAACGCCGCGCCGTCACCGGCTCTTGAGGCTCCCGCATCGGGCGTGCGCGCATCCCCGCCTCTGCCCCTGCCAGCGGCGGGTTCGCCGGCCGGAGGCGAAATGGCGAGGCCGGCCGGATCGTGGTATCGCGAAGCGATAGGCGATCGCGACGATGCCGAATATACAAGGAGTCCGGCGATGACCCACGTCACCTACAGGATCATCGAACACGACGACGGTTGGGCTTACCGGGTGGGCGAGGTTTTT
>CAVWKL010000166.1:0-7383 GCA_963755075.1 uncultured Alphaproteobacteria bacterium | reverse complement strand
AAAAAAGCTTTTGCCACCGCCTCGATTTCGCCGAAGTACGTGCGAGTTTAGCTTCTCAGCCAGCGCCGCGAGACCCGGTCCGCAAGCCGCAAGCCAACGGCTGTATAGCTCCGCCGGGCTCCCACCATCAGTTCTGCCATCTGGGTGGGCAGCGCGGCACGCCTCCGCCGCCGGCCATTCTGCGTTTCGGCAGTCCACGACGGGGATTTCCGGCATTTCATGCATGTTCTGCCTCCGCCGGGGCGGTGATCCGCGCGAGCGCCAGACGCTGGATAGCGGGATAGTCGAACTTCCCCGGCCCCAGCACCGGAAGTTGCGCAACGCTGACGATGAGCCGAGGCACCATCATTTCCGAATACCCTGCCGCGCGCGCCGCCAACAGGATCTCACCGCCGTCCGTGGCGCCGCGCGTGGTGACCAGCACAGGCGTTCGCCCTTGCGCGGGTCGGGCTCGCTGACCACAGCGTGGCAGATCGCCCGGCCACAGCTGAAGCGACGAGGCCTCGGCGGCGTCCATCGACACCATCTCGCCGCCGACTTGGCGAACCGCTTGACCCGGCCCTGATGGATCGAGACAGTACCCCTGCCGCGTCGATGGCGACGATGTCGCCGGTGTCTTGGGACCAGCCATCCGCCGGCGGCTCCAGCACGCCCGGCGCGCTGGCGCGCAGATAGCCGAGCATGACGTTGTCGCCCTGCACCAACAGCCGTCCTGCGCCTTGCGATGCCGGCGACGGCCGAGGCGCGTGCGGATGCCGGGCAGCATCCTCCCGACCGAGCCGGGCCGACAGTGCATCGCAGTGTTCAGCGATAGCACCGGCGCGGTCTCGGTGGCGCCGTAGCCTTCGAGGATGCGCACGCCGAAGCGGTCGGTTGGCCTGGGTGCGACTGGCGTTCTGCTTGGCCGCGTCGACCTTGTCGAGAATGCCGAGCAGGTCCTGGACGTGGTGGCCGACCTCGTGGGCGATCACGTAGGCGTAGGCGAAATCGCCGCCGCCGCCGTACTTGGTCTGCATGTCGCGGAAGAACGACAGGTCGAGATAGACCTTCTTGTCCAACGGGCAATAGAACGGCCCCATCGCCGCTTGCGCCCCGCCGCAGCCCGACGCGGTGGCGCCGTCATAAAGCACCAGCGTGGCGTTGGTGTAGGGAACGCCCTTTTGCGCGGGCAGGATTTGCGCCCAGACCGCCTCCGTCCCGCCGAGAACGCGCTCGACGAAGACTCGCATCGGATCATTTTGGGCCGTCGCCGGCCGCTGCCCGACATTGGCGACCGGCGCCTGAACCGGCGCGCTGGAGCCGCCAGTGAGGATCTCCGCCCCGCCGATGAGAAGGCGCGGATCGATGCCGGTGAAATAACCGATCAGGGCGAGAACGACGATGGCGCCGAGGCCGAGGCCGCCCGAGCCGGCGCCGAGTTGCGGCCCGCCGACAGCCCCACGCCGATCCTCGACGTTGGTCGACTCGGGCATGTTTTCAAATTCCATCGCTTCTCTCCCGACGGCGCCCGGCAATGTCCCGACGAATGGCGCTTCCTAGCAGAGACCCGGGCGCGCCGGTAGAGCCGGCGCGGCCGCGCCGGGCGAGCCTGTCGCATGGACGCGGCTGCGCGGACCTCGTATGAATTTCCTCATCGAATCGCACCAACCGGCGCAGCGACGCCTCGCCCCGCTGCGCAAGAGGCGTCGGAGATGCTGACCAACAAGGGCAAGTACGGGCTGAAGGCGATGGTCCATCTGGCGGGCATGCCGCCGGGCCAGCCCGCCTTGGTCGCCGATATCGCCGCGGCCAACAATATCCCGAAGAAATTCCTCGACGCGATCCTCGGCGAATTGCGCACCGCCGGCCTTGTTCACTCGAAGAAGGGCCGCGGCGGCGGCTACGTCCTGGCCAAGAGCTCTTACGAGATCATGGTCGGCGAGATCGTGCGCGCGCTCGACGGCCCGCTCGCCCCCATCGCTTGCGCGAGCCGCAAGTTCTATCGCCGCTGCGACGACTGTCCGGCGGAAATCCAATGCAACGTGCGGCTGATGATGAGCGAGGTGCGCGACGCCATCGCCTTGGTGCTCGACAACCGCTCGCTGGCGGCGATGCGCGCGCTGACCGAGACGGACGAGAGCGAGCTGACCTATCAGATTTGAGCGGCGCGGCGGCCGCGGAGGACAAAGCGCGACTCCACGCGCCGTACTCCCGCTCGCAAGGGTTGATCGCTGTCAACGCGGATTCGAGCGTGACCGACTAGAAGGGTTTCGACACGCGCTTCCGCCGGCGCCGTCGGCGCCGCGCCGCGCGTCGATGACCCTGCGGGAACCCCATGCAGGCCGCTGCACCGACTGGTAAGGTCGTCTCCGTTCGCGGCGCCGTCGTCGACGTGGCCTTCGCCGGTCAGCGGCTGCCGCCGATCAACACGGCGCTGATCGTGCAAACGAACCGGCGCGAGCCTCTGGTTCTCGAGGTGCACGGCCACATCGATCCTTTCACCGTCCGAGGCATCGCGCTCCAGGCGACGGCGGGCCTGGCGCGCGGCGCGCCAGTCAGCGCGACGCTGGCGCCGCTCTCGACTCCGGTCGGCGACGCGGTTCTCGGCCGGCTTCTCGACGTGACCGGCGCGGTGCGCGATCTGGGGCCGGAATTGCCGGCCGACACGCCGCGACGCGGCATCCACAACCCCCCGCCGGCGCTGAAGGACGAGACCTCGTCCACCGCGGTGTTCGAGACCGGCATCAAGATCATCGACCTTCTCGCGCCCCTCGCTCAGGGCGGCAAAGCCGCAATGTTCGGCGGCGCCGGCGTTGGCAAGACGGTGCTGGTGATGGAGCTGATGCACGCGATGATCGAAAAGTACCAGGGCATCTCGGTCTTCGCCGGAGTTGGCGAACGCTCGCGCGAGGGTCACGAATTGCTGACCGACATGCGCAGTTCGGGGGTGCTCGCCCGCGCCGTGCTCATCTACGGCCAGATGAATGAGCCGCCGGGCGCCCGCTGGCGCACGCCCTTGACCGCCTTGACGATCGCCGAGTATTTCCGCGACGAGCGGCATCGCAACGTCCTCTTGCTGATGGACAACGTCTTCCGCTTCGTGCAGGCCGGCGCCGAGGTTTCGAACCTGCTCGGCCGTCTCCCCTCGCGGGTCGGCTACCAGCCGACGCTCGCCACCGAAGTCGCCGCGCTGCAGGAGCGCATCGCCTCCGTCGCCGGCGCCTCCGTCACCGCGATCCAGGCCGTTTACGTTCCCGCCGACGACTTCACCGACCCTGCGGTGACCGCAATCTCCAGCCACATGGACAGCATCATCATGCTGTCGCGCGGGCGGGCGGCCGAAGGCTTCTACCCCGCGGTCGACCCGCTCGCCTCTTCGTCGGCGCTGCTCGATCCGCTCACCGTCGGCCAAGCGCACTATCGCGTCGCCGAGCGCGTGCGCGAGACGCTCGCCCGCTTCAACGATCTGCAAGACATCATCGCGCTGCTCGGCGTCGAGGAGCTCGGCGCCGGCGACCGCCTGATCGTCAAGCGAGCCCGGCGGCTGCAGCGGTTTCTCAGCCAGCCCTTCGCCGTGACCGAGGCCTTTACCGGACAGCGGGGCCGAAGCGTGGCGCGCGCCGACACGATCGCCGGCTGCGCCGCCATCCTCGACGGCGAGACCGACGAATGGGCGGAAAGCTCGCTCTACATGGTCGGCGCGCTCGAAGAAGCGCGCCAGAAGAAGCGGCGAGCGCTTCGAAGGATGGCTCGTCATGAGGCTGCGCATCGTCACGCCGCTCGAGATCGTGGTCGACGAGGACTCGGTCAGCGCCGTGCGCGCCGAGGACGCCAGCGGCTGTTTCGGCGTTCTGCCGGGCCACGCCGATTTTCTCACCAGCCTCGCCATTTCCGTGGTGAGCTGGACCGTCGCCGGCGGAGCGGCGCGCCATTGCGCTGTGCGCCGCGGCGTCCTGTCGGTCGCCGGCGGCCGGGAGGTCGCCATCGCGACGCGCGAGGCGATCCCCGGCGACGACATCGCGACGCTCGACCAAAACGTTCTTGAGCGCTTTCGCGCCGACAGCGAAGTCGAACGCCGCGAGCACGTCGAGAGCACCCGCCTGCAACTGGCCGCCATTCGCCAGATCATGCGTCGCCTGCGGCCCGACGGAGGCGGCGCGCCAGGGGGACTCGCATGACGCCGCGCGAACCCGATCAAGATCAAAAGGACGCGTTGGTGTCGAACGTCCGGCTGCGCGGCCAACGTCGGCAGAAATGGCTGCGCGAGGGCGAGCCGTCCGTGGCGCGTCGCCTCGCGCAGGTCGGCGTTCTCGGCTGGATCATCGTCACGCCGATGCTGATCGGCGTCTTCGCCGGCCGTTGGCTCGACCGGACTTTCGGTTCGGGCATCTTCTGGACCGCGCCGCTGTTGATGCTCGGTTTGGCGCTCGGCGGCTGGTCGGCATGGAAATGGATGAACTCCCAGTGAGCCCGTTCTCGCCAATCCTCGCCGGCGTTCCCCCGTTCGTCGTTCTCTCGGCGCATTTGGCGGCGGGATTGGCGCTCGGCGTCGTTTACGTCCTCGCGATCTGGAAGAGCGCGCGCCTGCTCGGCGAGGGCGGAAGCCGAATTTCCGTCCTCTTCCTGACGGCGGCGCGTATCGCGCTTCTCGCGGGATCGCTGACCCTGGCGAGCCTCGAGGGCGCCACGCCGCTGTTGGCGATGGCGCTCGGGACGCTGATCGCCCGCGCGATCGTCTTGCGCAAGATGAGCGAGCCGGCGTCATGACCTCGCCCCTCGTCACCCTCCCTCTCTTCCATATCGGCCCGGCGCCGATCACGGAGCCCGTTCTCGTCACCTGGGCGATTATGGCGGCGCTACTCCTCGTCGGCCTTGCCGTCTCGCGGCGCCTTACGCTCGTTCCCTCTGCAATCCAAGCCGCCTTCGAACTCGTCGTCGACGCCGTCGACAAACAGATCCGCGACACCATGCGCGCCGATCCGGCGCCCTATCGGGCGCTGATCGGCACGCTGTTCGTCTTCATCTTCGTCGCCAATTGGTCCTGGTTGCTGCCCGGCATCGAGCCGCCGACGGCGCATATCGAGACCGACGCCGCGCTGGCGCTCATCGTCTTCGTCGCCGTCATTTGGTTCGGCGTCCGCGTCGGCGGCGTCGGCGGCTACCTCTCCACCTTCGCCTCGCCCAACCCGATCATGATCCCGCTCAACTTCGTCGAGAGCCTGACGCGGACGTTTTCGCTGCTTGTGCGCTTGTTCGGCAACGTGATGAGCGGCGTGTTCGTGGTCGGCATCGTCCTGTCGCTCGCCGGTCTCTTCGTGCCGATCCCGCTGATGGCGCTCGATCTGCTGACCGGGGCGGTGCAGGCCTATATCTTCGCCGTTCTCGCCATGGTGTTCATCGCCGGGGCGATCAGCGAAGCACGCCCAGTCTCAGACGCTTCTTAAGGAAAGGACTCCGCCATGAATTGGTTAGCCGTCGCCAGCATCGTATCGGCCGCCATCGCGGTCTCCTTCGGGGCGCTCGGTCCGGCACTCGGCGAAGGCCGCGCCGTCGCCGCCGCCATGGACGCGATCGCGCGCCAGCCCGAGGCGGCGAACACGATCACGCGCACCTTGTTCGTCGGCCTGGCGATGATCGAGACGATGGCGATCTACTGCCTCGTCATCGCGCTGCTGCTGCTTTTCGCCAACCCGTTGCTGAAATGACGTCATGACCATCGACTGGTGGACGCTTGGCCTCCAGACCATCAACATCGGCGTCCTGATCTGGTTGCTCGGCCGCTTCTTCTGGCGCCCCGTCGCGGCGATGATCGCCGAGCGTCGCGCCACGACGCAACAGGCGCTCGCCGAGGCCGCGGCGGAGCGGGCGCAAGCGGAAGCCGCGCTGGCCGAGATCGCGCGCACGCGCGCCGGTTTTGCTCGCGAGCGCGAGGCGATCCTCGCCGCGGCGCAAGTGGCCGCCGAGCGGGAGGTGGCCGTGCGCCGAGAGGAGGCCGCCAAAGAGGCGGCGGCGATCGAGGCGGCCGGCCGAGCGGCGATCGAGAGCGAGAGACAGGCCGCCGAAGGCGCCTGGGCCGACCGCGCCGCCCACCTGGCGGTGGAGATCGCTGCGCGGCTGGCCGCGCGCCTCGACGGCGAGGCGGTCCGCGCGGCGTTTCTCGATTGGCTCGTCGTCGCAATCCGCGCGCTGCCCGCGGACAAGCGGCAAGCCGCGGCGGCCGCCGGCGGCGCGCTCGAGGCGATCAGCGCGACGCCGATCGATCCGAGCGAGCAGGAGCGCGCCCGCAAGCGGATCGCCGAAGCGCTCGGCGGCGATCCGCCCATCACATTCGCGACCGATCCGTCGCTGATCGCCGGGCTCGAATTGAAGGGCCCGCATCTCGTGGTCGGCAACAGTTGGCGCGCCGATCTCGATCGCATTCTCGCGGACATCGCCCATGACGACCGACGCTGACGCCCCCACGAACGTCTGGCTCGAGCGGGCCCGCGCAAAGCTCGGCGCCGCGGAGTTCGGCGCGCGGGTGGAGCAGATCGGCCGCGTCGAGGAGGTCGAGGACGGCGTGGCGCTGGTCTCCGGACTTCCCGACGTCGGGCTCGACGAACTCCTGCGGTTCGACAAGGGGCAGTTCGGTTTCGCTCAGGCGCTCGAACGCGACCGCATCGGCTGCGTGCTGCTCGACGACGTCGACGCCATCGAGGCCGGAGACGTGGTGCGCGGCTCCGGCGCCGTCGTCCGCGTGCCGGTGGGCCCGGGATTGCTCGGGCGCGTCGTCGATCCGCTCGGCCGCCCGATCGACGGCCGCGGGCCCGTCGAGGCCGAGTTGCACGAGCCGATCGAGCGGCCGGCGCCGGGAATCCTGGAACGCGATCTGGTGACCGAACCGGTCCAGACCGGGCTCGTCGTCATCGACGCGCTGTTTGCGCTTGGGCGCGGCCAACGCGAGCTCATCATCGGCGATCGCGCCACCGGCAAGACGACGATCGCCCTCGACGCGATCATCAATCAGCGATCGAGCGACATCGTCTGCGTCTATGTCGCGGTCGGCCAGAAGACTTCGAGCGTCCGACGCGCCATCGACGCCATTCAGGCGCACGGCGATCCCAAGCGCTGCGTCGTCGTCGTCGCGGGCGCGGCGAGCTCGCCCGGCTTGCTGTGGATCGCGCCCTTCGCCGGCTTCACCATCGCGGAGTATTTTCGCGATCGCGGTCGGCACGCGTTGATCGTCGTCGACGATCTGACCAAGCACGCCGCCGCCCATCGCGAGATCGCCTTGTTGACGCGACAATCGCCTGGCCGCGAGGCCTATCCCGGCGACGTGTTCTACGTTCACGCGCGGCTTCTGGAACGCGCCGCCAAGCTCTCCAAGGAAAAAGGCGGCGGCTCGCTGACCGCGCTGCCGATCGC
>CAVWKL010000165.1:0-3900 GCA_963755075.1 uncultured Alphaproteobacteria bacterium | reverse complement strand
CTCGCTTGCAGGCTTTCCGAAGCCGTGCTCGCCGCGATGGGCGAGAATTTGTGCGCGGGTGACCCCTGGGCCGGTCAATTCGGCGGGCAATCCATAAATTTCGGCGTACCGCTTGTTGCAGGCGATCAGCGCATTGCGCTGATCGTACATCGCCAATCCCTGCACGATGTTGTCCATCGCGTTATTGAACCGCTTGTACTGGACTGTGAGCTGGGCCTGCACTGCCTCGCGTTCGCGCGCTTCGGCGAGTTGTTCGATGCGTACGGCGAGCTTGATCGTCCCGGAAGCGATAGCCAGGACAATAACCGCAGCGCCGAATGCGAGCGCTTCCACCTGAAGGAGCCAATTGGCCAAGACGTCGTTCATCGCCATGGCGACTACCGACACGACGGGAAACTTGAGCGAGTGGACGACGGCGGACATCCGCTCGTCGCCGCCGAACAGGCTCGTCCGTCGCGTCACGCCGTCAAGTTTCTCAGAGATGAACTGTTTATAGAAATCGCTGGTGGCGGAGTGGGAAGCGAGCGCGATTTCGCTTTGCGGGAAGCAGGCGATAATCGAGCCATCCTCTCGCAGAATGGAAACCGAGGCGTGCTCGCCAAGGGCGACCTTCTCCAAGATGTCCTCAAAGGGCGCCAGCTTGACGACCCCGCTGACCACGCCCAAAAAAGAGCCGTCTCTCGCCGACACGCGCTTCGCCAGGCTCAGCTGCCAGGTGCCGGTCACCGTGCTTTGGAACGGCGTCGACACGTAGACGGCGTCGGGAGACGCCTGGCGCAGCGACTCCAAGTAGTCCTCGCCGTGCAACTCGGCAATGGACATGAACCGTTCGGAATCGGGATTGCCAATCTTGCCGTCGGCGCCAACGATGAAGATACTGTCAAGGGATCGGTCTTCGGACAGCCGATCGTGCAGCACCGTCTGGATGTCCTTCGCTCCGACCGCCGATTCCAAAGCGGCGACCGAGCCGACGCCGTCTCCTTGCAGGCGCTCCACGACTTTGGAAACGGCCGACGAGACGGATTGCAGGGATCGATCGGTCTGGTCGGAAAGAACGTAGGAAATGTTTCGCACGCTCCGAGCGCCCTCCTGAACCATGAGGTCATGGAGGTAGACGTCAAGCACGGCGATCCCCGCGACGACGAACCCGATCAGCACGCCGGCGCCGATGAAGAGAGGGGCCTGTCTCCAGACAAGACGGGGGAATCCGCCTAGCCAGCGTATAAGGCGACGGACGGAGGTGTTCACGCGCGGGTCTCCGATTGCGCCTCTGGCATAACGCGAGTCCGCTTAAGAAACTTCCAATGGGCGCCCGAGCCGCCCATTTTCCCGCCTCGCCCGCCATCGTCCCCGGCGCCTTCGCCACGCGCCGACTTCCCCCCGTCCTGCATCGGGGATATTGGGAATATCGTTGAATTTTCGGTAAATCGCCAACGGCGCCGCCTATTGCGCTTTCGCCCGCCGCGCCACCGTCGGCGGTCGCGGCAGCATCCGCGCCAGCACGTCGTCGCGATTGACAAAATGATGCTTCGCCGCTCCGGCGGCATGGAGCGCGACCAAGCCTGCGATCGCCCAGGCCGACCCCTTGTGGGCGAGCGTCGCGGCCTGGAACAGCATGGCGTTCGGAGGAGCGATATCGGGAATGGCGAACAGGTTGAAAACGCGGGTCGGGATCGGCAGCGGCGAGGTCGAGACCAGAAGCCAGCCCGCCAGGATCGCGGCGAAGCTTAGGGCGTAGAGCAAAGCTTGCACGGCCGTCGCGAGAATGCGTTCCCAGCAAGCCGTCGCTCGGTCGATTGGCGCGGCGGCGGCCAAGCGCGCCACCGAATGCGCCGCCGACAATACGAGGGCGACGAAGCCCAGCGACTTGTGCAACTGGTAGAGATCGAATTTCGTCGCGGCGCCGAATGGGACGTGAACCATGGCCAAGCCGAGGGCAACGAGCGCGAGCGTGATGAGGCCGGCCGACCAATGCAGCACAATGACGGGCGCGCTCCAGCGCGCCGGCCGCGCGCGCGCGCTCAAGGCTCGGTCGCTTCGCTGGAGATCGCCAGCTCGATATCGCGCGACACCAGGGGAAAGCCCGAATTCATGCCGAATTCAAGCCGGTCGATGCGCGTATGCACCAGGAAGGCGAGTCGGCTTCGCCCGCCCTCGGTTTCGCGCTTGACCGCGACCTCGACGCTGAGCGGCTTGGTCACGCCGAGCAGAGTGAGATCGCCCGAAACCCGGACGGTGTGGTCGTCGACCTTCTCCACCGCGTTCGAGACGAAGTCGATCGAGGGAAAGCGCGCCGAGTCGAGGAATGCGACCGAGCGCAGATAGTCGCTGAACGACGCCGAGCCAACGTCGACCGACTGCGACTGCACGTGGAATACGACGCTGCTCCGCTCCCAGTGCTCGAGGTCGACGGCGACGCGCCCCTCGAAGCGCCGGAACTCGCCCTTGGTGCGGGGATAACCGACCGCGTCGACGGCGAAGGCGATGTGAGTGCGGGCGGGATCGATCGCCCAACTCGCGCGCGCCGCGACGGCCGACGGGGACTGCGCAAGAATGGCGAGCGCGACGACGGCCGAAGCGGTTCTCGCGCTCCGTGGGATTTGATCTTGCAGCGTCATGGCGACTACCCTCGTTTCCCGTTCGCCGCATATAACGCTCGAGGGGTCGAATTTATTCGGCGGGCGGCTTCGCAGGATTGACCAGCGCCTCACGCCGCTGGGCTTCAGAACCGTCGCGCCAAGGTTGTCGCGAGGTCGGCGATGCGCTGCGCAGGCAACCGGCCGATCACCATATAGCCGAGTCCGCGGCGCGACCAAGACGTCAACGACAGGCCGCCGCGCGTTTCGGTTCGCGTCGGGGCGTCCGCGTCGGCGTCGGCCATGACGCAAAACAGCACCGGCGCGCCGTCGGCGTCGACATAGGAGATCTGACCGAGCGGCTTGCCGTCATAGGCGAGGATTTGCGCGGCCTTGAAGCGCAGGCCCGCCAAATTCACGCTCTCGGGCGTCAGCGCGCCGCCGATCTTGGCGCTGAGCGCGCGCAGTTCTTCCGCCTCGCGCGCCGCGTCCGGATTGTTCAGCGCAAACGTATCGGCGTTGTAAAAATCCGTGTACTCGACGACCGCCGTGCGCCAATCCTCGCCCCCTGAATGCGACGCGAGCGACAGCGCGATCCGCGCCGCCGCGCCGCCGACCAAAAGACCGATCGCGATTCCGGCCGCAAGTTCGCGGACGGCGAAGCGCGCCGGTCGGCGACCGGCGCCCGATTTGGGTCAGTCGAAGCGAGCGTAGCGCGCAGGCGCGCCATCGGGGCGGCTTCCGCCAGCGCGGCCAAGGACGCGGCGATCGGCGCGCCGGTGTCGCGAAGCGCCTCGTAGCGCCGGCGCAATGCATCGTCCGCATTCAAGCGCGCGAGCAACCGACCCTTGCTGTCTTCGTCGAGTTCGTTGTCGATCAGCGCGACAAGCTGGGCGTCGTCGTCAGTCATTGGCTAGCGAATCCTCCTAATTCAGTTTCGCCAAGGCCAGGCGCGCGGCGGCGAGGCGGCTCATGATCGTGCCGATCGGCGCGCCGAGCGCGACCGCCGCTTCCGCGTAACTATACCCCTCGCCATAGACCAACAGGACCGCTTCGCGTTGCGCTTCCGGCAATCCCCCTAATGCTCTCAACACCTCGGCGGCCAGAATATTCGTTTCGATCACGCGCGCGCCGTCGATCGACAGCGCCTCGGCGGCGTCGACGAAGCCGCCGCCCTCGCGAACCCGGCGGGCGCGAATCTCGTTGAGCCAGATCGACCGCAGGATCGCGAACGGCCAGCAGTCGAGCTTGCTGCCGGGGGCGTACTGAACGGCCCTTTCGATCGCGCGCAGGCAGGTCGCTTGCACGAGGTCGTCGGCGGAGT
>CAVWKL010000164.1:0-35043 GCA_963755075.1 uncultured Alphaproteobacteria bacterium | reverse complement strand
CGACCAGGCTGTCGCCGATCTTGATCCTCCCCTCCAGATTCTGCAGCTTGTGATCGCGCCGCGCCGTCTTCGGCCACAGCGACAGCCGCGTGATCTCGACCGATTCGGCGTTGAGGTCGACGCCGAACAGGTTCTTGGTCACGATCTCGTCGAACACGTCGAAGTCGATTTTCTCCCCGAGTTCGGCGAGGCGGGCGACGACGGGGCGATATTCGTCGGCGAGCCGATCGAACGCCGCGACCAGAAAAGCGCCCGAGCCGCAGGCGGGATCGACGATCGTCAAGCCGCGCAACGCCGCGAGATAATCGCGCCAGAAGGCCTTTTCGGCTTCGCGCTCGCCGATCGCCGCCTCCATTTCATGCGCGGCCCAAAGCGCCGCGTATTTTTCCCCCAGCGTTCGCCCGATCGTCGCATCGACGAGGAAGCGCGTCACCATGTCCGGCGTATAGAAGACGCCTTCGCGCTTGCGCTTGGAGATTTCCGGCGCCGCCTCCCCCGGCTTTCCGCCTTGAGCCGCTCGATGTCGGTGATCGATTGCTCGAAGATATGGCCGAGCACCGTCACCGGCACTTCGCGGCGATAGTCCCAATTGCCGAGCGCGGCGATGTCCTTGGCGAGAGCGTCGGGCACCACGAGGGCGTCGACGATCGGGTCGGCGGCGAACAGACCGCCGTTGTAGGGCGGGATGGACATGTCGTGATGGCCGCGATCGACCAACCGAAACAGACCTTGAAAATTCTTCCACACCGGCTGCGGATCGAACTCGTTTTGCGCCTTCAGGGCCCTTTCGAGCAGACGGTCCGGCAGCAGGTCGGTGCGCTCGGCGAAGGCGATGAAGAGGATGCGGTCGAGAATCGTCTGGCCGACCTCGATGGCGGACGTGAGGGCGAGCCTCGGCCCGTCGGCGGCATCGACGAGGAAGGCCATCAGCCGGTCGCGTAAGGCTTTGAAGTCGAGATAGAGCTTTTCCGTCACGTCGGCATAGGCGTTGTCGGTGTCGCGCAACAGCTTGTCGGTGAGGCCGCCGAGCAGTCGATCCGCCGACAGAAGGAGCCAGAGCCGCGCATATTCCGCGGGGTCGTCGAGCTTCCTCAGGTCGAAGACTTCATAGGCCTCGCGGCCCCGTCCGAAGGCATAGAGCCTGACCTCGACGCAGTTCGACACCAGCACCCATTTCGAGCCCGGAGCGTCGACCGCGTAGTCCCATGCTTGTTGGACCGGGCTTCGCCCGCGACCGGGGATGATCCGATCGAGAATCCTCGATTTCCGGCCCTTTCAGTTCGAATGGAGCGACAAGCCGATCGCTCCCGTCGGCTTCGTTGAAGCTCCCCAAACCCACGTCGACCGCGCCACGGCGAATCGGGTGTTCAAAGGCGAGCGAAAAGGGGCGCTCGGGATCGAGAGTCGTATAACCCAGCAGCTTCCCCAGGATCTGTTCGATAAATACCGGCCTGACGGCGGTTTCCTTTTGTTTCAGGAACCTGGGACTGTTGACCTTGCGCGCGTAATCCGCCGCCGCGGCGACTTCATCGGGGGTCGGGGCGAAGGCCGCCAATCCGAGCGCCTCCTCGACCACCTTGTAATTGAACAGGGGAACGCGCAGCGAGCGCACGAGCGCGCTGGGCGCGCGCCGCGCGCGACCGCCGGACGGCGGCAATTCGATCCCAGCGGCGGCGAAGAGTTCCATGGCTCGACACTAGCGCCGCGGTGCGATTCGGTCGAGCCGCCGCCTTTCCCCGCATGTGCAAACGAAAGAAGAGAGACGACCTCTCACCCCAACGCCACTCGATAGCTCGCCTCGGTCTTGGCGGCGATTTCGTCCTCGGTCACGCCCGGCGCGAGCTCGATCAGCGCCATGCCGCGGAAGCCGTGCTTGTCGATGGCGAAGACGCCGAGATCGGTGATGACGAGATCGACGACGCGGCGCCCGGTCAGCGGCAGCGCGCAATGATGCAAGAGCTTCGGACCGTCCTTGGCCGCGTGCTCCATCACCACCACGATGCGCTTGACGCCGGCGACGAGGTCCATCGCGCCGCCCATGCCCTTGACCATCTTGCCCGGGATCATCCAGTTGGCGAGATCGCCCTCTTCGGAGACCTGCATCGCGCCGAGGATCGCCAGGTCGATGTGGCCGCCGCGGATCATGCCGAAGGATTCGGCGCTGGAGAAATAGCTCGTCGTCGGCAGCTCGGTCACCGTCTGCTTGCCGGCGTTGATGAGGTCGGCGTCCTCCTCGCCCTCGAACGGGAACGGCCCCATGCCGAGCATGCCGTTCTCGCTCTGCAGCTGAACGCTGATGCGCGCCGGAATGTAGTTCGACACCAGCGTCGGAATGCCGATGCCGAGATTGACGTAATAGCCGTCCTTCAATTCCTGAGCGGCGCGCGCCGCCATCTGCATCGCGGGTCCAGGCCATGCGATTACTCCCGAATTAGGCGGTCGCGCGCTTGCGCGTGGTGCGTTGTTCGATGCGCTTCTCTGCGCCGGGGACATGGACGATGCGCTTGACGAAGATGCCCGGGCGTGACGATGGCGTCGGGGTCGATCTCGCCGGGCTCGACGAGATGCTCGACCTCGGCGACCGTCAGTTTGGCCGCCGTCGCCATCATCGGATTGAAATTGCGCGCGGTCTTTCGATAGACGAGGTTGCCTTCCGTGTCGCCCTTCCAGGCGTGGATAAGCGCGACGTCGGCGAAGAGGGCTTCCTCCATCACGTAGGCCTCGCCGTGAAAATCGCGGATTTCCTTGCCCTCGGCCACCACCGTGCCGACGCCGGTGCGGGTGAAGAAGGCGGGAATGCCGGCGCCGCCGGCGCGGATCCGCTCGGCCAAAGTGCCCTGCGGGTTGAACTCCAGCTCCAACTGGCCGGAGAGATAAAGCTGGGCGAAGGTCTTGTTCTCGCCGACGTAGCTCGAAATCATCTTCTTGACCTGGCGCGTCTCGAGAAGCGCGCCAAGGCCGACGCCGTCGACGCCGGCGTTGTTGGAGATGATGGTCAGATCCTTGGCGCCCGACTTGCGCACCGCCTCGATCAACGCTTCAGGAATGCCGCAAAGGCCGAAACCGCCGGACATCAGCGTCATCCCGTCCCTGACGACTCCGGCCAGCGCGTCGGTGGCGGTGGCGAAGACTTTCTTCATCGTGTCCCCCCTCGAAGATGCAGAGTCCTAGCGGCCCGATCCTGCCGCCGCAAGGTCAAGAATCGCTTCGATGGCTCTCGGGCGGATGGGGGTGTCGCGGTTTTGTGTACGGCAATGATTGCAAAACCTAACGTGATGGGTTAAGCGGTAGCGTGGTCGCTGTTCACCGCGCGCACGGTTTGAGCTTTGTGATCTTCGTCGACGACCACGAGCCGGCCCATGTCCATGTCTTCGGCGACGGGCAGGCGAAGATCAATCTGCTCGGCGCTAAGGGCGCGCCGACGCTGGCGTGGGTCGATGGCATGAAGCGGGCGAACGTACGTCGCGCCATGAGAATCGTTGCCGAGCGGCAAGACCATTTGTTGGCGCAATGGGGAAAAATCCATGGTTGATCTCACCGATGCCGAAATCGACGCGGCGGCGCAAAGAGGCGCCATCGTCCGGGCGAATGAGCCGCGCGCGAAAGCCGCACGGTTCGATCGTCAGCTTGGCCGCGTGATCGTCGATCTTACCAACGGCTGCACTTTCGCCTTCCCGCCGCGGCTCGCGCAAGGGTTGGAAAGCGCGAGCGACGACGAACTCGAGAAGCTCGAAATTCTGGGCGCCGGCTACGGATTGCATTGGGACGCCCTCGATGTCGATCTTTCCCTGCCCGGCCTTCTCGCCGGCATTTTCGGCACGAAGGCCTATATGGCCCGCCAGGCGGGGCAGGCGAAATCACCCGCCAAGGCGGCGGCCGCGCGCGCCAACGGCGCCAAGGGCGGGCGGCCGCGGAAGGCGGGATGATGAGGCGTCCGGCGCAAACGAGCCCGCCGTCTACTTCGCCCCCCGCGCGCCGCCGCCCTCGCGGAACCACACCCAGATCAGCGCGGCGAGCAGCGCGGCGAGGCCGAGGAAGCCGGCGGCGAGCGGCGTCTCGGCGACGCCGACGAGCGCGCTCGCCTCGGTGCGCTTGACGCCGATGTAATCGGCGCCGTCGTAAGCGGGCGATTCGTGCATGCTGATGAGCCTGGGGACTTCGATCGGATCGTCGGCCCGTCGCGCCAGCCGGCGCACGCTGCCGCCGCTCGCCTCGGCGAGCGGACGCAGCTTCTCCGGCGTCGAGACGACCTCCTGGAATTCGAGCGGGTTTTCCGGACCGACGACCGCAAGCGCCACGTGCTCGCCGTCGCTCGCCCGATAGAGCCCGTCCTGATCGACCGCGAGGCTGGCGCGCGACAGGCCGGGGGCGACGCTGACGAGCTGGACGCTCGTCGTCTTGCCGTCCGGGCCGGTGACGCTCGCCGCGGGGACCTCGCCCTTGACGCTTTGGCGCTCGACCGTCAACAGGCGCCCTTTGGCGCGCGCCCGCAACGCCTCTTCCTCGAGGTCCGGCTCCTTCATCAGCCAGTGCGCGAGCCGGCGCAAGAGATCGAGATGCGGGCCGCCGCCGTCGTATCCGCGCGCCCACAGCCACATCTGGTCGCTGAGCAGCAGGGCCACGCGCCCCTTGTCGATGCGGGAAAGAATCAGCAGCGGCGACTTGTCCACCCCTTGCATCACCGCGGAGCCGCCGGTGACTTCGGCGCCGATCTGGCGGAACCAGCGTCCCCAGGCCGGCGGCGAGGTCTCGCTCCCGGCGAGGCCGCGGGTCACCGGATGCTTGGCGCCGTCGGGCGAAATCTCGGCGCGAAACGCCTGGTTGAACTCCTCGCCGGTCGGGCGCGCCGGCGAAATCTGGCCGAGCGGCGTGGCGTAGAGACCTTCCGGCGTGCCGAAGGCCGGACCTTCGGCCATCAACAGCGCGCCGCCCTCGCGGACATATTTGACGATGTTGTCGAGATAGACGCTCGGCAGGATCGCCTGGCTGGAATAGCGATCAAAGATGATGAGATCGAAGTCCTTGATCTTTTTCCCGAACAGGTCCGCGACGGGGAAGGCGATCAGCGACAGTTCGTTGATCGGCGTCCCGTCGGTCGCCTTGTCCGGCGGACGCAAAATGGTGAAATGGACGAGATCGACGTTGGCGTCCGACTTCAGGAGATTGCGCCACATGCGCTCGCCCTGATGCGGCTCGCCCGACACCAAGAGCACGCGCAACTTGTCGCGCACGCCCTCGATGGTGACCACCGCCTTGCCGTTGCGCGTCGTCAATTCGTCCTTGATCGGGGCGACTTCGAGCTCGATCACGTTGGGGCCGGCGTGGTCGACGGGAACCTTGATGGAAACTTTCTGGCCGACCCCGGCCGGCAGCGTCGCGATCGTTTCGCCGTCGCGGCGCACCGTCAGCGTCGCCGGCTCGCCGCCGTCGGCGGTGTCGAGCACCCGGGCGACGATGGTCTGGTCCTTGCCGACAATGCCGAAACGCGGGGCCTCGACGAGCTCGATGCGGCGATTGCGCTCGCCCTCGTGGCCGGTGACCAGCACATGCAAGGGCGCGTCGAAACCGAGCGCCTCGAGCGAGGCGGGAATGTCGTGGGCGACGCCGTCGGTGACGAAAATCGCCCCGCCGACGCGCTCCGGCGGCGCATCGCTCAGCGCCGAGCGCAACGCCGCAAACAGCTGCGTGCCGCGATTGTCGGGATCGCTGCGGGGGGTCTCGACGAATCGCGCCTCGACATTGTCGAGCGCGCCGAGGCGCTTTTCCAATTCGGCGCGCGCTTCGGCGGTCTGGCGCGGCCGCTCGCCGATCTGGTTGCCGGCGGATTGATCGATGACGACCGCGACGATGTCTTTCAGCGGCCGGCGATCCTCGCGCACCAGCGAGGGATCGGCGAGCGCCAGCCCCAGCAACCCGAGCGCGAGGGCGCGTGGGCCGGCGGCGCGCGGGCGCCGCCACAGCGTCAGCCCGATCAGGGCCAGCGCAAGCCCGGCCAATCCCTCGAGCAGGGGAAGCGGCAGCAAGGGCGCGAAGGCGATCGACCAGACGTTCAATGCGAAAGCCTTTCCAAGAGGTCCTTGGCGTGGACCTGGTCGGCCTTGTAACTGCCGGTCAAAGTGTACATCACCAGATTGACCCCGCCGCGCAACGCCAGTTCGCGCTGTCGCGCGCCCCCGGGAATGAGCGGGTAGAGCGGTCGGCCGCCGTCGTCCGCCGCCCAGGCGGCCGCGAGGTCGTTGGAGGCGATGACGATCGGCGAGACGCTGTCGCCGGCGCGCGCCGGGCGCGGCGCGCGATCGTTGGGATCTGGCGGCGGCAAGGCCTCGACCCAGGTGAGGCCGCTGTCGGTGCGGCCGATGAAATTATCGATGAGGTAGAAAGTCTTGGTGATGACATGGTCGCGCGGGACCGGCTCGAGCTCGGGCACGTCGACGCCGGCGAGCAGGGTTCTCAGCCACAAGCCTTCGGGCGTCGGCGATCCGCCGGGGCGCGCCGTCAAGGCGTCGCGGGTGTCGAACACCACCGTGCCGCCGTTCTTCATGAAAGCGGCGATGCGCGCCACCGCGCCGGCCGCGGGCTGCGGCCGTCCGGCGACCACCGGCCAGTAGATGAGGGGATAGAAGCTCAGTTCGTCGCGCGCCGGATCGAGCGCGATCGGGTCGGCGATCTCGGCCGAGGTGCGCTGGTCGAGCACGCGCGCCAGATTCTCGAGCCCGAGGCGCGAGGTCTCGTCGACCGCCGCGTCGCCGGTGACGACATAGGCGAGATGGGTCGTGCGCGCCGCCTCGGCGTCGCGATTGGATATCGGGGCCGCCTCGTCCGCGCACGCGCGCGGCCCATCGAGCGCCGCGCCGGCGAGCGCGCCCGCCAGCAGCATCGCGGCCGCGGCCGGACCGACGAACCGCGGCGCGCGGCCGAGCCACAGGCTCGCAAGCCCGTCGACGAGAAAACCGAGGAAGGCCGCAAGCAGCAGCCATGGCTTCAGATCGAGCGGCGCGGCGACGTCGAGCCCGCCGGAGGCGACGGAGAGGCCCGCATAGTCCGCCGGCGCCAGCGCCTGGCCCGCAATCATCGCGTTGACCGCCTCGAGGGCTTCGCCCGCGCCATAGAATCCGGGCGGATGCGCCGCGTCTCCCGGGCCGGCGAAATCGTCGCCGATCGGGGTCGCGGTGGCGGGGGAACGCCGAGGACGCCGAAGCCGTCGAGGATGCGGTAGGGCGCGCGCGTCGCCGGCGCGTCGGTCTTGGCGGCGGCGTCCGCTTCGACGGGCGCGGCGCCGGCGCGCGCTACGACGCGCCGCAGCATGTCGACGAACAGCCCGGAGATGGGCAGGTTCGACCAGGTGGTGTCCGCCGTCACGTGGAACAGCACGATGAGGCCCTTGCCGCGTCGCTCGGCGGTCACCAGCGGCGTGCCGTCGGCCAAGCGCGCCCAAGTCTTGGCGGCAAGACCCGGCTCCGGCTCGGCGAGCACTTGGCGCGACACCGTCACTTCGTCCGGCGCGGCGAGCCCGAGGAACGGGCTGTCCTTGTCGAACGGCGCGATATGCTTGGGCGCTTCCCACGACAGCGCGCCCCCGAGCGTGCGTCCGCCCCGCCTCAGCGCGGTCGGCGTCAGATCGTCCTCGCCCGCCGCCAGGCGCGTGCCGGCGAAGCGCAGGAGCACGCCGCCCGACTCGACGAAGGCGACGAGCTTGTCGTGCGCCGGGCCGGGAGGGACGCTCATGTCGGCCAGCGCCAGCACCGACGGCTTTTCCGCCAGCAGCGAGACGATCGGATCGCTGGAGGCGTCGCGCCATTCGCGAATCTCGGCAAACGGCGCCAACGCGCGCTTGAGGTAGTAGGTCGGCGACAACAACGGCTGGGCGACGTCCGCGCTCGCGCCCGAGAGAATGGCGACCCGCCGTCGCCGCGAGCGCTCGTCGACCAGCCAGGCCGCGCCCGCCGACTGCTCGTCAGCGACGACGACCTGCGAGACCTGGTTGCGCAGCTCGACCGGCAGATCGAAACTGGCTTGCGCCGCCCGCGCCGCGCCGAAGTCGAACCGCGCTTCGCCGATCGAGCGGCCTTGAGCGTCGAGCGCGCGCGCAAGGCCGGTCTGTCGCGCCTGCGCGTCGGCGCGCGTCAGATGCGCTTCGAGGGCCCCGGCGAGATTGTCGACGCCGGCGACGCCGACCGGCGTCGAACGGTCGGTCACCAGCGAGACCGCGTGGCCGGCGGCGAGGGCCGCCAAGTCGCGCGCGAAAGCGCTGGCGCCGCCAAGTTCGACCCCGTCGGCGATCCAGACGATCTCGGCGCGCGGATTGGCGGCGAGAAAGCGCTTGATCGCCGGAAGCGTCGCCGCGTGCGGCGGCGCATAGGGAACCGGCGCCAGCGCGCGCAGTTTGTCTTCGATGCGCGGGCCGTCGAGCGGGACGACGTCGAGACCCCCTTGGGAGATCGGCAGCGCCGCCGCGAGGCGCCCCGCCCCCGTTGCGCCGCGCAGCGCTTCGCGAGCGAAATCGATGCGCCGGCGCCAGGTCGGCGCCGCCGCCCAGCCGTCGTCGATCAGCAGCAACAACGGCCCGGCGCCGACGCGAGACGCCGGGGAGAGGTTCCAGATCGGCCCCGCCATCGCCAGGACGACCGAGGCGGCGATCGCGATGCGCAGCGCCAGCAGCGGCCATGGCGTCTTGGCCGGCGTCGCGTCCTTGGGGTCGAGGCCGATGAGCAGGCGCAGCGGCGGGAACACGATCGCGCGCGGCCGCGGCGGCGTCACCTTGAGAAAAATGTAAAGCGCGGCCAGGAGGGCGAGGGCGGCCAGAACCGCCGGCGCGGCGAAAGCGAGGGGCAGGCCGAACATCGTCAGGCGCTCCAGGCTGTCGTTGTCGGCTCGGGGCCGGCGAGCCGCGCCCGCAGCGCAAGCAACGCCTGCGCCGCCGATCGATCGGTTCGATGCAGCGCGAAACCCCAGCCGCGCGCCGCGCAGGCGGCGCGAATCGCCTCGCGATGGCCGGCCAGGCGCTTGAGATAAGGCTCGCGGAGATTTTGCGCGCGCGGCGCGCGCAATCGAGCGGCGCCGCCCGCGGCAAGGAATTCGGTGTGGCCGACGAAGGGAAACGTCTCCTCGATCGGGTCGGCGATCATCAGCGCCTGACCCTCGGCCCCCTGCGCCGCGAGTCCGCCGACCGTCTGCGCCACGTCCTCGATCGGGCTGAGAAAATCGCCGATCAGCACCACCTTCGAGCGCGTGCGCAAGGGTTCGGGCGGCGGCAGGCCCGACGTCGGCGCGCCGCGCAGCCGCTCGTCCGCGGCGATCGCCTCGGCGAAGCGCTCGACCACTTCGCGCGTCGCCAGCGGGCGGGTGAGGCCGATGAGGCCGGCGCGCTCGCCGCCGCGCACCGCCAAGTCCGCCAAGGCGAGCCCCAGCACGGCGGCGCGATCGACCTTGGCGCAGGGGGCGAGGTTCGAGGCGAAGGCCATCGAGGCGGAGCGGTCGAACCAGATCCAGACGGTGTGAGCGGCCTCCCATTCCCGCTCGCGCACGAAGGCGCGGTCCTCGCGCGCCGAGCGGCGCCAGTCGACGCGCGCCGCCGGCTCGCCGGACACGAAGGGCCGAAACTGCCAGAACGTTTCGCCGGGACCCGCTTGGCGACGACCGTGCACGCCGTGCATGACCGAGTGCGCGACTTGGCGCGCGGCGATGACGAGGCTGGGCAAGCGCGCCGCGAGGCTGGTGGCTTCCTGGCGAATCCGCGGGCCTGGTTCGGAAGCGACGCTCGCCATCGCGTCAGCGCAAAATCTTGGCGACGAGGCGCGCCACGACGGCGGGAATCGTTTCGCCTTCGGCGCGCGCGGCGTACGTGAGCGCCATGCGGTGCTTGAGCACGGGCTCGGCCAGCGCGACGATGTCGTCGCGCGAAGGCGCGAAACGGCCGTCGACGAGCGCGCGGGCGCGGCTCGCCAGCATCAGCGCCTGCGCGGCGCGCGGCCCCGGACCCCAAGAGATCGCCTGGGTCAGTTCCGCCTCGCCCTCGCTCGGGCGCGCGGCGCGCACGAGATCGAGGATCGCCTCGACGACGCTTTCGCCGATCGGCGCCCGTCGCACCAGCCGCTGCGCCGCCATCAGCTCGGCGGCGGTCATCGTCGGCTTCGGCGCCGCGTCGTGGTCGCCTGTCGTCTCGATGAGAATGCGCCGTTCGGCGGCGCGGTCGGGGTAGCCGACGTCGATCTGCATGAGGAAACGGTCGAGCTGGGCCTCGGGCAGCGGATAGGCGCCTTCCTGCTCCAGCGGGTTTTGCGTCGCCAGCACATGGAAGGGAACCGGCAGATCGTGACGGGCGCCGGCGACGGTGACGTGATGCTCCTGCATCGCCTGCAGCAGCGCCGACTGGGTGCGCGGGCTGGCGCGGTTGATTTCGTCGGCCATCAGCAGTTGCGCGAAAATCGGCCCTTTGATGAACCGGAAACTGCGCGAGCGGTCGAGCCCTTCCTCCATCACCTCGGCGCCGAGAATGTCGGACGGCATCAGGTCGGGAGTGAATTGCACCCGCAGGGCGTCGAGCCCCATGACGACGCCGAGCGTCTCGACGAGCTTCGTCTTGGCGAGGCCCGGCACGCCGATCAGCAGGCCATGGCCGCCGGCGAGCAGGGTGACCAGCGTCTGCTCGACGACCGTCTCTTGGCCGAAGATCACCGCGCCGATCGCCTCGCGCGCCGCCGCGATGCGCTCCAGAGTCGCCTCGGCGGCTTTCACGACGCTTGCGTCAAGATCGGCGACGGTCATCGAATCTCCTCGTCCGGTTGTCGCGGCGCCTTCCACGGCGCCCGTCCGTTTTCCCGCTCGCCGTCGAAGGCTGGGCGGAAAAGCTCGGCAAGCGAATTCCCCTTCGACGCGTCTCGCATTAGATTGGGCGCTCGTGGGATTCGCGCCCACGGGTAACACGGAGACGGGACGTTTGCCCACAAACAAGCGCGAGATTATGGCGGAGCGGAGCGAAAGTGGCGGCGCGGGCCGAGCGCCCGAGGCGGCCCTCGGCGGCCTTTCCGAGGCGGCCGAGGCGCGGAAGCGCGGTCCGGCGCCGGTTCATTTATGGAATCCGCCCTACTGCGGCGACATCGACATGCGCATCGCCGCGGACGGGACGTGGTTTTATTGCGGCTCGCCGATCGGCCGCGCCTCGCTCGTACAGCTCTTTGCCTCGATTTTGCGCAAGGACGCCGATCGCTACGTCCTGGTCACGCCGGTCGAACGCGTCGGCGTCATCGTCGACGACGCGCCATTCCTTTGCGTCGAAATGGGCGTCGACAACTCGGACGGCGAACAAACTCTGACGTTCCGCACCAATGTCGAGGATCTCGTCGTCGTCGACGCCGAGCACCCGCTGCGCTTCGAGCGTGGCGCGGCCGAAGGGATCAAACCTTATGTGCGCGTGCGCGGCGACCTCTGGGCGCTGGTCAAGCGCGCGCTCTATTACGACCTCGTCGCGCTCGGCGAAGTCGAGACGCAGCACGGCGAAGACTGGTTCGGCGTACGCTCGGGCGCCGCGTTCTTCCCGATGACCCGCGCCAGCGAGATCGACGGCCTTTGAACGACGCCCCGCCCAGCGGCATTTCCGCCGACGACTTGCGACGCCTCGCCCGGGAGCGGCTCCTCCCGCCTCTCGCCGAGGACGCCTTGGCGGCCGACGCCGCGCCGCGGGCGGGCGACTACGCCCTCAACGGGCCGGCGCCCGATTTGCCGGCGATCGCGCGCGCCCGTCCGGCGGCGGTGCTCGCCGCAATTGTCGAACGGCGCGAGGGCCTGAGCGTGCTGCTTGACCCTGACGCGCCGCGCATTTGCGCATGCACTCCGGGCAGATCGCCTTTCCCGGCGGCAAGATCGACGCGGGCGAAACGGGCGCGCGAGACCGCTTTGCGCGAGGCGCGCGAGGAAATCGGCCTCGAAGAGCGCTACGTCGAGCCGCTGGGCTGGCTCGATCCGTATCTGACCAGCACCGGGTTTCGCATCGCGCCGTTGGTGGCGCTGGTCGACCCCGGCTTCGCGCTTCTCGTCAACGCCCATGAGGTGGCGGAGGTTTTCGAGGCGCCGTTCGCCTTCCTGATGAACCCCGCCAACCATCGTCTGGAGGAGCGCGAGTGGCAGGGACGCAAGAGAAAATTCTACGCCATGCCCTATGGCGAGCGCTATATCTGGGGCGCCACCGCCGGTATCATACGCAATCTCTACGCGAGGCTGTTTTCCTGATGTGGCGCGCCGCCGTCGAATCCCTCTCGTTGTTCCTCGCCCCGTTCGTCCTGTTCGCGGTCTATCTCGTCGTGCGCCTGCGCTATCCGCTCGCCATCGAGCACTGGACGCGCAGCCGGGTGGCGACGCTCGTCCTCATCGGCCTGGCGGCGGCGCTCATCGGAATGATCGCGCTCATCGCGACCGCCCCGCGCAGTCAAGGCGTCTACGTGCCGGCCCATGTCGAAAACGGCGCGCTCGTGCCCGGACATTTCCAGTGAGCGCGCTCGCCTCCATTCGCGATGGGCGCCTCGTCGATCGACGCTTGCTCGACGAGGGGGGGCTGGCGCGCGCGCTGCGAGCGCTCGACGGCGAAGGCGAGGAGACGCGCCTCGTCGGCGGCGCGGTGCGCGACCTCGCGCTTGGAGAGAAGGCGGGCGACTACGACCTGGCGACGACCGCGGTGCCCGACGTCGTGATGCAGCGCGCGCGCGCCGCCGGGTTCCGCGTCGCGCCGACCGGCCTCGCGCACGGCACGGTGACGCTGATCGTCGAGGGCCGGCCGATCGAAGTGACGACGCTGCGTCGCGACGTCGACACCGACGGGCGTCACGCGACCGTCGCCTTCGGCCGCGATTTTCGCGCCGACGCCCAGCGCCGCGATTTCACCATCAATGCGCTGTCGCTGGGGCGCGACGGCGTCCTGCACGATTATGTCGGCGGGCTGGCCGACCTCGCCGCGCGGCGCGTGCGCTTCATCGGCGATCCCCGGCGGCGCATTCGCGAGGACTACTCTGCGCATCCTGCGCTTCTTTCGTTTTTCCGCCCGCTATGGCGACGGGGCGCCTGACGGCGAAGGCTTGAGCGCGGCCATTCAGGAGCGCGACGGCCTGGCGATCCTGTCGCGCGAGCGCGTGCGCGCGGAACTCATGAAGCTCCTGGCCGCGCCCCGCGCCGCGGAGGTGGCGGCGACGGTCTGCGAAGCCGGACTGTTGAACCGGCTCCTGGCGGGACAAACCGATGCGGCGCGCCTCGGGCGGCTCGTCGCCATCGAAGCGCGTCGCGGCGACAAGCCCGACGCGCTCTTGCGCCTGGCGGCCCTCTGCGTCGCGATCGCCGAGGACGCCGAGCGTATGCGCGAGCGCCTGCGTCTGTCCAACGCTGAATTCGAGCGCCTCGCCATCCTCGGCCAGGCGTTGCCGCGGCTGCACGGACTGAGCGCGCCGCCGCCGTTCGGCGCGCTGCGCGCGCTGCTGTTCGAGCGCCGACGCCGCGGCGCGCTCGACGCCATGACGCTCGCGCACGCCGACTCCGGCGCGCCGGCCGACGACTGGCGCTTCGCCGGCGCCTATCGCTTTCTCGCCGACACGCCCGAACCGACGCTGCCGATCACCGGCGCCGACATCCTCGCGCGCGGCGTCGCGCACGGGAGCCAAGTCGGCGAAACGCTGAAGGCGCTGCAGGCGCTGTGGATTCGCGCCGGATTCCCGCGCGAGCCGGAAGTCCTGGCGCGTTTGCTCGACGAGGCGCTGAGGACTTGACCCCAAGGCGGCCGCGCTTCGCATGAGGGATCGGGAGACGACGATGTTGCCGACGAAATTCTGGGCCGAGATGTCGTGGCGCGATTTTCACCGCACCGACATGAGCAAGGTCGTCGCCGTGCTGCCGCTCGCGGCGATCGAGCAACACGGGCCGCACTTGCCCGTCGGCGTCGACGCGTTCATCGCCGAAGGTTATTTGAAGCGCGCCGTGGCGCGCGCGCCCGCCGATCTGCCGGTTCTCTTCCTGCCGTTGCAGGCGATCGGCAAGTCGGACGAGCATAGCGAGTTCCCCGGCACGTTGACCCTGTCGATGGAGACGCTGACGCGCGCCTGGACCGAGATCGGCGAGGGCGTCGCGCGGACAGGATGCCGCAAGCTGATCTTCATCAATTCGCACGGCGGCAATTCGGCCGTCATCGACGTCGTGGCGCGGGCGTTGCGCCTGCGCTGGCGGATGCTCGCGGTGCACGCGTCCTGGCGGCGCCTGGGCTATCCCGAAGGCCTTTTTTCCGCCCACGAGCGCGCCCACGGCATTCACGGCGGCGACGACGAAACCTCGCTGATGCTCGCCTTCCGGCCGGACGCGGTGCGGATGGGCGAGGCGCGCGACTTCGTCAGCGCGGCGGCCTCGATGGCGGGGGAGTTCGAGCATCTGCGCGCGACGCAGCCGGTCGGCTTTGCCTGGATGGCGAGCGACTTGAACGATTCGGGGGCGGTCGGCGACGCCGCCAGCGCCACCGCCGCCAAGGGCGAAGCCTGCGCCGAGCGCGGCGCGGACGCTTTCGTCGGATTGTTGCGCGACGTCGCCGCCTTCGACCTCGCGCGCCTCGCCGCCGGCCCGATCGACTGGCGATGAGCGCGCCCGACTTCGCCTTCGAGCGCGAGGCGATGGCCCTCGGTCGGTCCCTCATCGTCGGCGTCGACGAAGTCGGCCGCGGCCCGCTCGCCGGGCCGGTGGCGGTCGGCGCCGTCATCCTCGATCCCGACGATCCGCCCGAGGGCGTCGACGATTCGAAGGCGCTGAGCCCGCAGCGGCGCCGGACGGCGAGCCAAGCCGTCTACGCCAAGGCGCTTTGCGTCTCCGTCGCCTTCGCCAACGTGGCGGAAATCGACGCGCTCAACATTCGCGGCGCGACGCTGCTGGCGATGGCGCGCGCGGTCAACGGGCTGAGCCTTCGCCCGGGGTTCGCGCTCATCGATGGGCGCGACATTCCCGGCGGCCTCTGCTGCCCGGCGCGCGCCATCGTCGGCGGCGACGCGCGTTCGCTGTCGATCGCCGCGGCCTCGATCATCGCCAAGGTCGCGCGCGACGGGTTGATGAGCCGGCTCGACGCCGTCTGCCCCGGCTATGGCTTCGCGCGCCACGCCGGTTATGCGACGCGCGCCCATATCGAGGCGCTGGCGCGGCTCGGTCCGACGCCGTTTCATCGCCGCTCGTTCAAGCCTAAGGCGCTTTTCGACTGACCGAAGGCTCTGCTTGCGGGGCGGGCGCGGTCCATCCGCGGCTGCGGCGGGGCGCGGCGGCGCGGCCGCTTCGGGGGCCGCGCGCCGCGATCAACCGCAACCCTCACAAACATTTACAAATCGTTGATTTCATGTCGATTCTAAGTTGCGGAACATCGTACGAAAACGAGACAGCCGCGCAGCGGCCGGCCTAACGCGACCTTTACCTAAAATGCTCATGATCGCGAATGTCAGACGAGGTTCTTCTGACAGTGGCGTCGAGTGGTTGCGTACATGCGTGTTTCCCGTGCCGGGGCGTCCGGCCTCCCTGCCCAGCTTCAGGTTTTGCGTACTGGCAGCAGCGAGGCGCGGCGCCCCGCCACGGTTGTTCCGCCGCCGCGCGACGCGATCATCGTGGGCGATTGCCTCGCCGAACTGGAAAGGTTGCCGCCGGCGAGCGTCGACCTCGTCTTCGCCGATCCGCCTTACAATTTGCAGCTCGAGGGGGCGCTTTCGCGTCCCGACCAGAGCGTCGTCGACGCGGTCGACGACGATTGGGACAAGTTCGCCGACTTCGCCGCCTACGACGCCTTCACCCGGGCCTGGCTCGGGGCGACGCGGCGGGTGATGAAGCGCGACGCGACGATCGTCGTCATCGGCTCCTACCACAACATCTTCCGCGTCGGCGCGATCCTGCAGGACCTCGGCTATTGGATTCTCAACGACATCGTGTGGCGCAAGGCCAATCCGATGCCCAATTTCCGCGGCCGCCGCTTCACCAACGCGCATGAGACGATGATCTGGGCGGCGCGCAGCGCCGACGCCAAGGCCTACACCTTCAACTACGAGGCCCTGAAGGCCGGCAACGAGGATTGTCAGGCCCGTTCCGACTGGTTCCTGCCGATTTGCACCGGCGCCGAGCGGCTCAAGGACGCCGACGGCCGCAAGACCCATCCGACGCAAAAGCCCGAGGCGCTGCTCCAGCGCGTGGTGCTCGCCGCCTCGAACCCAGGCGATCTCGTTCTCGATCCCTTTTTCGGCTCGGGCACCACCGGCGCGGTGGCGCGCCGTCTGCGCCGCGAATTCATCGGGATCGAGCGCGACGCGGCATACGCTGCGGCGGCGCGCGCGCGCATCGAGGCGGTCGCGCCGCTCGAGCTCGAGGCGGTCGCCGCGGCGCCGACCCGACGCAGCGAGCCGCGCGTCGCCTTCGCCAGCGTCATCGAGGCCGGGCTGGTCAGGGCGGGCGAACGGCTCTTCGACGCCAAGGGCCGCCACGGCGCCTTGGCGCGCGCCGACGGGGCGCTGGCGATGGGGCCGGCGATCGGCTCGATTCACAAGATCGGCGCCCTCGTCCAGGGCTTGCCGGCCTGCAACGGCTGGACCTTCTGGCATGTCGAGCGGGCGGGCGCGCTCGTCTCAATCGACGACTTTCGCGCCGCCATTCGCGCTTCGATGCGCGAGGCGGCGGAATAGCGGCCCTTAAGCACCCGTTCCTCGATCGCGCGAGGCGCCTCGGCGGACGCGCTTGGCTTTCGCGACTTCGCCTTGCGGCGCGGCGAGATCGGCGGCGCGGATGAAGAACACTTCGCCCTCGCTCTCCTCGGTGTCGAGCCAGATCAGCGGCAATTCCGGGTGCTCGGCTTCGAGCCGCGCCCCCCCGCGCCCGACCTCGCACACCAGCGCCCCGCCGGGCGTCAGATGGCCGCCGGCCTCGGCGAGGATTCGCCGAACGACGTCAAGCCCGTCGCGGCCGCCTTCGTGGGCGAGCCGCGGTTCGGCGGCGTATTCGGGCGGAAACGCGGCGAGCGAATCGGCGTCGACATAGGGCGGATTGGCGAGAATCAGATCGTAGCGCTTCGGCCCGATCGGGGCGAAGAGGTCGCCCTGGAAAAGCGCGATCCGCTGGGAGAGCGCGTGCTCCGCGACATTACGCCGCGCGACGTCGAGCGCGTCGGGGGAAAGGTCGACCGCGTCGATCCGGGCGTTAGGGAATGTCCTGGCGGCGAGGATCGCCAGCGAACCGCCGCCCGTGCAGAGATCGAGCGCCCCGCCGATCGCATCGGCGTCCCCGATCAACGACCCTTCGCCGGTGAGGTCGCCACAGAGCAATTCGCCGATGAAGCTGCGGGGAACGATCACGCGCTCGTCGACATAGAAGGGGACGCCTTGGATGTAGGCGCGGTTGAGCAGGTAGGCGGCGGGCTTGCGCGTCGCGACGCGGGCGTCGATCAGGCTGATGAGACGGAGGCGTTCCTCGCGCGTCAGCGAGGCGTCGAGAAACGGGTCGAGCGCGTCGATGGGCAGGCGCAGCGCTTCGAGGACGATGAAGGCGGCTTCGTCGAAGGCGTTGGTCGTCCCGTGGCCGTAGGCGAGCCCCGCCGCGTTGAACCGGCTGACCGCATGACGGAAGACGTCGCGCAAGGTCGAAAAGATCACGAGGCGCTCGTCGTCGGCGGCGGGGGCGAATGGCGCGGTCAAGGCGAAGTCCTTTCGTGAGCGAGCGGCGGCGAAACGAAAATGGCCGGCGGTCGGCCGGCCATCCCACATGATCTGAGATCGGTAGGAGTGGGAGGCTTACTCGGGCTTACCCTCGACGCACTCGCGATGGAATTTCCGGCGTTCCTTATTGTGAAGCCCCTTGAGGTCGGCTTCTTTGTAGCACTCGTCCGACTTTATCTTCTTCGCCGCGACGTCGGCGGCGGAAGCGGGCGCGGGCGCGGGGGCGGCCGCATCATAGGCGCAGGCGGCGCCAGAGACGAGGACGCCGACGGCGACCGCCGTGGCGAAGGTCGAGATGCGCATGGTGAGGGAAACTTTCTCGATTGGAGCCATTCGCGCGGCGCCCGCTGGCGGCCGAAACCTGGGGCGAGGCGACCCGGCGCCGGCTTATAGTGCGACGGAGGGTCGCAGCACAAGCGCCGCAGAACCCTCAAGACGCCTGGCCAAGGCCAGCCGCCAAAGCGCGGCGAACGCGCGTCCTTCGCTAGGCGCCGAGAATCGGCGGCAGGTCGAGATGCTGCTCCACCCGGCGAACGCGCGCCTCCGATTCGCTGATGAGCACGCCGTGGCCGATGACGACGGAATTGCGTTCGACGACGGCGCGGCGAAGCCCGACGATTTGCTCGCCGAGCAGTTTGCGCGTCGCGGCGTGCTCGGCCTCGTTCCTGGCCTGCATCGCGGCCAGGTCGGAGGCCACGTCGGCGCGCAGCGACCGCAAGTCGGCCTTGACCTCGGCCAGTTCCGACTTCGTGGCCATGTCGGTCGCCAGGCGCGCCACATCGGCGCGAACGCCGCAAAGCCGTTCAAGCACTAAGTTTTCCGGTTCCCCGCTCATGAAATCACCCTAGCGGAAACCATCGCTTTGCGCCGCCGATCCGCCCAATCGCGGCGCCGCGCTCAGGCCGCCCCGAGCCCGCCCCTGTCGCGCAGGAACGCGATCACCGCCTCGACCCCTTCGCCGGTCTTCATGTTGGCCATGACGAAGGGGCGGGTCTTGCGCATCAGCGCGGCGTCGCGCGCCATGACGTCGAGCGAAGCGCCGACGTAAGGGGCGAGGTCGATCTTGTTGATGACCAAGAGGTCGGAGCGGGTGACGCCGGGCCCCCCTTTCCTTGGGATCTTCTCGCCGCCGGCGACGTCGATGACATAGATGGTCAGGTCGGCGAGTTCGGGCGAAAAGGTCGCCGCGAGATTGTCGCCGCCGGATTCGACCAGGATGAGGTCGAGGGCGGGAAAGCGCCGGCGCATGTCCTCGATCGCCGCCAGATTGATCGAAGCGTCCTCGCGGATCGCCGTATGCGGACAGCCCCCCGTCTCGACGCCCATGATGCGCTCGGCCGGCAGCGCGCCGGCTTCGACCAGGATGCGCGCGTCCTCCTTGGTGTAGATGTCGTTGGTGATCGCGGCGATGTCGAATTCGCCGCGGAGGCGCTTGCACAATTGCTCCATCAGCGCCGTCTTGCCGGAGCCGACCGGGCCGCCGACGCCGACGCGGAGCGGGTGTTGGGATCGGCTCATGAGCGAAACAACCTCGAATATTGGGTTTCGTGCCGCATCGCGGCGATGTCGGAGCGGAAAGCCGCGGCGCCGAGGTCGTCGAGCGTCCCGCCCGCCGCCGCGCGCGCCATCGCGCCGATGTCGGGCAAGATCTCCGCCAGAATCCGCTGACCGTCGGTCTGGCCGACGACGCTCAGGCGAACCGCGGCCGAGACCAGATTGGCGAACAGGGCGACGACGAAGGCCTCGGCCGCGCGCCCGCGCGCCATGCCGTGGCCCGCCGCCGCCGCGCCGACCGCGACCGGGTAGGCGATCGGATCCCCGGCGCGCTCGGGAAGGCGCGCCAGCGCCTCGCAGTCCCACGCCGCGCGGGCGGCAAGCAGGAACGCGCCGCCCTGAGCGGCGGTCTCGAGGCGCCGTTCCGCCGAGCCGGCCAGCGCGACCGCCAATTCATTGGCCTCGTTCAGAGCGCGCCAATCCCCGGCCTCGGCCGCGCGGTGCGCGGCGGCGAACAGGATCGCGTCGGCGCGCGGCGCGCCGAAGGCGGCGAGATCGGCGAGCCATTGGCTGAGCGAGCCCGCGTCGACGACGTCGTTCGCCTCGACCGCCCATTCCAAGCCATGCGAATAGGCGAACGCGCCGATGGGAAAGGCGGGCGAGAGCCAGAGAAACAGCGGCAACTCCCGCCAGTCGCCGGCCTCAGCCATGATCGTGGCCGTGGCTGTGATGGTCGTGGTCGTGGTCGTGGCCGTCGTGATCGTGGCCGCAACCGGGACCATGGACATGGGGTTCGGCGCCGACGCTCTGATGGTCGCCGTGGCGATGATGGACGTCGCCGTGATGGGCGTGATCGGGATCGGCGTCGGCCGCCGGCGCGTTGACGTAGGCGCCGCCCTCCGGATTGAACGGCGCCGAGATGGCGACCACCGCGCCGCCGAGGCGGCGCGCCATCGTCTCGATCACCGGATCGCTGCGGATGCGCAGGCTCTTCTTGGCGATCTCGGTCGGCAAGTGGCGATTGCCGAGGTGCCAGGCGATTCGCGTCAACGCCGTCGGGTCGACGGCGCGAATTTCAACGAGCGATTCCGGCGCGGCGACGACTTCGACGATGCGCCCGTCCTCCAGCTCGAGCCCGTCGCCGGCGCGCAGCATCACCGCCTCGGGCAAATCGAGCAGAAAGCCGAGGCCGCGCACCCCGGTCATGGCGACGCGACGGCGGTAGCGTTCGTCGTAATCGAGCACCACGGTGTCCGCCGGCTCGCCCGACCAGCCGCCGGAGGGAAGAACCGAGTGAGCGTGCAGCATCGCCTTGCCTTTCAACACTGCGGCGCGCGTCCGCGCCGCCACAAAAATTGGCCAGTCGGCCTGTAAGCCGGGTTCTGTATGGCCGGGAGCCGAAAGCCCCCGACGTGACGGCCATTCCTCTGGGACGCCCGTCGCCGGGCGCCTCAAGCAACCAACCCGAGCGACAAGGCCCGCGGACTGGCCCCGCGGCGCCCGAGGGCGCCGCGCATCGCTCCTATTCGGTCTTGCTCCCGGCGGGGCTTGCCGTGCCGCCGACGTTGCCGCCGACGCGGTGCGCTCTTGCCGCACC
This sequence comes from uncultured Alphaproteobacteria bacterium, assembly GCA_963755075.1. Taxonomy (GTDB): domain Bacteria; phylum Pseudomonadota; class Alphaproteobacteria; order Rhizobiales; family Beijerinckiaceae; genus Roseiarcus. The sequence continues at coordinate 14,262 of CAVWKL010000164.1, read as the reverse complement.
CTTTCACCCTTGCCGGCCCCGAGGCTTTCGCCTTGGCGCCGGCGGTTTGCTTTCTGTGGCGCTATCCCTGGGGTCGCCCCCGCCGGACGTTATCCGGCGCCGTGTCCGCGTGGAGCCCGGACTTTCCTCCGCCCGCGAGAGACCCGCAAGGCGACGGCCGTCCAGCCGACTGGCTGACGACGGGCATAGGCTCGCCGGGCGGCGTCGGTCAAGGGTTCGTCCGACGCCGACGCGACGCCTTCCCCGGGCGCCGCCCGCTCGGGCTCGCGGTGTCACAAGGAAAATATGGCGCAACGCCTCGCATGTTTCTTGCATGAACATTGAGCCGCCGCAAAGTCGCGCCCGCGCGACTCACATAGCGAGAGGCAGCGACGTTGTCGCCAGTCGTATTTTGTGTTTCCTCCCAGGACTCGGCCGCCACAGGATGGCGGCCGTTTTTTTAGGGCGCTTTCGCGATGCGATGCGCCGCGCCGGCCGACGGGTCGCGATCGCTTACGCCGGGCTTCTTTCGGACCGCGCCACGCCGACGCGGAGAGTCCGACCAAGGAATATGAGCGCCACGACGAGAAACGCTGCGATCGCCGTCTCGGCGTCGATGCGTTCGCCGAGGAGCCAAGCGGCGAGCGCCAGCGTCAGAAACGGCTGCAAAAGCTGCACTTGGGCGACGCGCGCCACGCCGCCGAGGGCCATCGCGGCGTTCCAGGCGAAAAAGCCGAGATACATGCTCATCGCCCCGAGATAGAGGAGAGCGCCCCAGGCGAGGGCCGGCACGCGCGCCGGATCGTCCGGACGCCAAAGGACGCTCAGCGACGCCGAGACGGGAAGGGCGAGAACGACGATCCACGAAATGACGTCGCGCGCCGGCATGCGCCGCGACAATTGCGCCGACAGGGTGTAGCCGAGCGCCGCGCTGGCGACGGCGCCGAGCAGCAGCGCGTCGGCCCCTGCCAGACCGCCCCCGCCATGATGCAAGGCGAAGCCGACGACGATCAAGGCGCCGAGATTCGCGCAGGCCCAGAACGCCGGCGAGGGCCGCTCGCGGTCGATCAGCGCGGCGGCGACCGCGGTGGCGAGCGGCAGGGCGCCGACGACGACGCCGGCGTGCGCGGCCGGCAGGGTGCGCATCGCAAAGCCGGTGAGGCCGGGAAAGCCCGCGGTCAGGCAAAACGCCGCCAGCATCAGCGACGGAAACTCCCGCCACGGCGGCGGCCGGCCGCCGAGCGCCAGGACGGGAATCGCCAGAACGCCGGCGATCGCCGCGCGCCCGGCGGCGAGGAATTGCGGGTCGAGGCTCGCCAGCGCAAGCCGCGTCATCGGCAGCGTCGCGGCGAAGATCGCGACGCCGACGAATCCGAGCGCCAGTCCGGCCGTCTCCTCGCGTCGCGGCGCGGTCAATTGGCGAATCGCGGCGCGCGCGGCGGCGACGCGCATCGGCCAGAGCGCGATCCCTGCGCCCCGGGCCAACGCCCTGGCGGCGACAGAGTTCGGCGTGTTCATGGGGCGCTCCTTTCGCGTCTTTCATCGGGGAAGCGGACTGGCGCGCCCAGGGACAATCGGATACAGTTTGGCCAAACTGTATCGACCGAATGACAATACAGATGCTCGATCGCCCTCCCCCTCAGGATCGTGCGCCGACGCGCGTCGGCGCCGTAATGGCGTCCCTCAAGGCGCGCATGGACAGCCGCGCGCTGGCGCCGGGCGCGCGTCTGCCCTCGGTGCGCGCGCTTGCGATTAGCCTGGCGGTGTCGAAGTCGACCGTCGTCGAGGCCTATGACCGGCTGGTGGCCGAGGGCGCGGTCACCGCGCGGCGCGGGTCGGGCTTTTTCGTCGCCGGACCGACGCGGCCTCTGGTGCTGGCGCGCACGGTCGAGCGGCGCGAGCCGGTGGCCGACTGGCTGCGCTCGCATCGCGCCGCGCTCGAAGCCGATCCCGACGTGGTGCAGCCGGGCTCCGGATGGCTGCCCGAATCCTGGATGCCCGAACTCGGCATGCAGCGGGCGCTGCGCGACCTCGCGCGCGACCGGGCGTTTCGCAAGACGCAATACGATTCGCCGATCGGTTACGCGCCGCTGCGCCGCCAGCTTGCGGTGCGCCTCAGCGAGCGCGGCGTCGCGGTCTCCCCCGAGCAGATCGTGCTGACCGAATCGAGCACGCAGGCGGTCGACCTCGTCCTGCGTTTCCTGGTCCAGCCCGGCGACACGGTCGCGGTCGACGATCCCAGCTATTTCCGGCTGCTGCCGCTCTTGAAGGCGCATCGGGTCGCTGTCGTCGGCGTGCCGCTCACCCCGGAAGGACCGGACGTCGGGGCGCTGGCGAACCTCCTCGCGGCGCATTCGCCGCGCGTTTATCTGACCGTCGCCGGCTTGCACAATCCAACCGGCGCGGTCCTCTCGGCGGCCGTCGCCCATCGTGTGCTCAAGCTCGCCGAGCGGCACGACGTCATCGTCATCGAGGACGAAATCTTCGCCGATTTCGAGCCGGGCCCGCCGGCGGCGCGGTTGGCCGGGTTCGACGGGTTCGAGCGCGTCGTTCAGGTCGGCAGTTACTCCAAGACGATCTCGGCGGCGCTGCGCTGCGGCTATCTCGCGGCTCGGGCGGACTGGATCGACCCGATCGTCGATCTGAAACTCGCGACGTCGCTGAGCAGCAGCCGTTTCGCCGCCGCCTTCCTGCACCGGATGCTGACCGAGGCCGGCTATCGGCGCCATCTGAGCGCGTTGCGCGCGCGTCTCGCCGACGCGATGGGCAAGACCTTGACCCGCCTGGCGGCGGGCGGCCTGACCCCATGGATCAAACCCGGCGGAGGGATCTTCGTCTGGGCGCGCCTGCCCGACGGTCTGGACGCGACCGAGGTCGCCCGCTTCGGCCTGCGGATCGGCGTGGCGTTTGCGCCCGGACCGGTGTTCAGCGCTACGGAGGCGGCGCGCGGTTTTCTGCGCTTCAACGCCGCCGCGAGCCTCAATCCGCGCGCCTTCGAAGCCCTCGATCAAGCGATGGGCGCCGCGCGGCGCGAATCGGCCGCCTCCTGAGCGCCGTGGCGAAATTCACCTGGGGTTCACGAAATCTGTGCAAGCCTCGGGGATGGGGTATGGCTGAAGGGGGCGCGTGGGTCCATAGGTCGCGACGAACGCCGCGCCGGACCATAACGAGAACGTTCGCGTGGGGCTCTCGCGCGACGCACAGGAGACGGGTGTGATGAGAAAGCTCATTTTCCTTTCGCTCGCCATGGCGACGGCCGCCGCGATGGCGGGCTGCGACACGCCGCAGGGCCAGAACGCGGCGGGCGGCGCCATCATCGGCGGCGCGACCGGCGCCTTGATCGGCGGCGCGCTCAGCGGCCGTCCCGGCGGCGCTTTGGTCGGCGGCGCGGTCGGCGCGGCGAGCGGCGCGATGATCGGTTCGGCCTCGACCCCGCCCGGCCCCGGCTATTACCCGCCCGGCCCCCCGCCGCCGCCGCCGGGCCGCTGCGCCGAGTGGTACTACGACTATTACGGCAACCGCGTTTGCCGCGCCTACTATTGATCGGCGCCGCCCTCCCCCGCCATTGCCGGCGGGCGAGGGCCCCTTCCCGCTCTCGTCCCTTAGCGCCGGCTCGCGAGCGCGCCCCGTGACCCTCGACCCGACGCCCGACAGCCCGATCGCCGGCGCGTTCCTGCCCTCGCCCAATTTCGGCGAGCGGCGCGGCCTGGCGGGCCCCGACAGCATCATCCTGCATTACACCGGCATGCCGACGGCCGAGGGCGCGTTGGCGCTGCTGCGCGATCCGCGTTCGCAGGTCTCGGCCCATTATTTCGTCTGGGAAAACGGCGACGTCGCGCAACTCGTCGCCGAGGACAAGCGCGCCTGGCACGCCGGCGCCGGCTCCTGGCGCGGCGCGAGCGATCTCAATTCCGCCTCCATCGGCGTCGAGATCGTCAACCCCGGCCACGACGGGGCGCTGCCGCCGTTTTCGCGCCCCCAGATCGCCGCCGTCATCGCGCTGTGCCGCGACATCGCGGCGCGGCGCTCCATTCGCCGCGAACGCGTCCTCGCCCATTCCGACATCGCGCCTGCGCGCAAGCGCGACCCCGGCGAGAACTTCCCCTGGGACGTTCTGGCGCGCGCCGGCGTCGGCCATTGGACCGAGCCGGCGCCGATCGTCGGGGGCGCGCTGTTCGGCGCCGGCGAGGACGGGCCGCCGATCCGCGCGCTGCAGGCGATGCTCGCCCTCTACGGTTACGGCCTCGGGCTCACCGGCGTCTACGACGCCCAGACGAAGGCGGTCGTGACGGCCTTCCAACGCCATTTCCGCCCCGAGCGCGTCGACGGCGAAGCGGACGCTTCGACAATCGCCACGCTGCGCGCGCTGATCGATGCGCGCGACCCCGAGAAGGCCGATCCCCGATGACCCGCAAGCTCGTCACGTCAGCTTCGCCGCTCGAACCCGAAATCGGCTTCTCCCGCGCGGTGCGGGTCGACGCGCACGTCTTTGTCGCCGGAACCGCGCCGATCGCCGCCGACGGCTCGCTCGCCGCGCCGGGCGACGTCTGCGGCCAAACGCGCCGCTGCCTCGAAATCGTCGCGGCGGCCCTCGCCGACGCCGGCGCCTCGCCTGGCCACGTCGTTCGCACGCGCGTGATGCTCACCGACATCCGGCAATGGCGCGAAGCGGCGCGCGCGCACGGCGACTTCTTTCGCAGCGCCCGGCCCGCCTGCACCTTCGTCCAGGTCGGCGGCTTCATCGATCCCGGCTGGCTGGTCGAAGTCGAGGCCGACGCGATCGTCGATTAAGCCGTCCGCCGCCTTGCCAATCGCCGCCGGCGCGCCAACGGCGGGCCGCGGCGAAGCCTCGTCTTGATCGCCGGTCGGCGCGCCCGCCGGCCGAGCGGCGCGGCGCGGCGGGCGGCGACACAATAGCTTCATGATCCCGCGTGATTTCTGTCATGCGCCTCATGCACAAGCATGAGACGACGTCTTCTGGAGGCCCATGACCGACCGCCTTTCAGACCGAAACATCGTCCGTCGAGCCGGCCGTATCGGTCGGTTTTTTCGATTCGTGCTCGCCGGAATTGGGGTCGGCGGCTGTCTGGCGATGAGCTGGGCTCTCAGCGCCGAACCGCCTCGCGCCGAGCCGGTGCGCATCGCCGTCTATGACGTGCCGCCCTACGGGTATGTCGACGCCGACGGCTCGATCGCCGGCGTCAGCGTCGATCTGTGGCGCCGGATCGCTCAGGACACGGGCTGGCAATTCAAGCTGACGCCGGTCTCCGACATGGAAGCGATCCTCAGCGGCCTCGAGCAGGGACGATTCGACGCGGCGATCGGCGCCATCACGATCACGCCGGAACGATCGGAGCGGGTCGATTTCTCCTATCCCGCCCACCGGTCCGGCGTCGCCGTGGCCTTTCGCAAGGAAAGCGGGCCGCTTTCGGCGCTCGCCTCCTATGGGGCGGCCGCCGCCGAGCTCAGCCCGTTGATCATCGTCATTCTGGCGATGCTCGTCGTGACCGGCCTCGCCATGTGGTTTCTCGAGCGCCCGCGCCATCCCGCGGCGCAGGGGGCGGAGTCCTCGGTCGTCACCTTGCGCGACGGCATCTATTGGGCCGTCGTGACCATGACCACCGTGGGCTATGGCGACAAGACGCCGAAGACCAATTCGGGCCGATTCGTCGCCATCCTGTGGATGATGGGCAGCCTCGTGCTGGTTTCGCTGCTGTCGACCAGCATGGTTTCGCGGTTGACCGCCGAGCGGGTCGAATCCGGCGTCGACGTCGCCTCGAGCGATCTCGTGGGGAAAAGGCTGGCCGCGGCGGCCTATTCCTCCGGACGCCGAATACCTCGAGGCGCTGCATCTGCCATACGAAAAATTTCCGAACTTGCAGGACGCTCTCGACGCGCTGGCCAACGGAAAAGCGGACGCGGTCGTCAACAGCGTCGGCGCCTTGCAGTATTTCATCGCCAAGCGCTTCGCCAAAGTCGTGCAGGCGCCGCAAGGCCTTCTGGCGCCGGCCTATATGGCCGTCGCGCTGCCGGCGAACAGCCCGCTGAAAAAGCCGATCAATCGGGCGCTGATGAAAATCACCTCCGGCCCGGACTGGCGGGCGGCCGAACTGAAGTTCTTCGGCCAGTGACCGGGGGGAGGCGAGAGGAGCGACCGGCGCCTCCCCTTTGCGCCCTCACAACGGCAAGCTGACGCTTTCCGCGTCGGCCATCGCGGCAATCGCGGCGTCGAAGGACATCTGGTCGGGATTTGTGCTCGGCTGCGCCATGAGGGCCTCGACCAGCGCGTCCTGTTCGAGCAACGTGGCGGCGCCGTCGCAGAGTTGGGCGTAGGCCGCCCAAGGGACGAACTTGGTGAGCGGGAACGGCATGCCTTCGGGCGGCGAGACGTCGATGTTGAGGCCGGCGACGAACAGCAGGTTCTTGCCGCGATATTCCGGCTCGCACTGAAGGCTGCGGTAGGTGCGATCGAATTCGACCTGCGTGTGGTAGCGGGCGGCGTCGAGCGCCGGATTGGCCGACGTCACCAGGGCCGGCATGGCCGGGGCGAGCGCGGCCTCGAGCAGATCGTGCCCTTCCGGCCCGGCGACCGGCGCGCGGCGAAAGGAGAACATCCCCTGCGCGAGCCGATCGCCGATCGGCGTCCGGCCGCGCCGCCAGAGGCCGGCCGGAACGCAGGCGAGGAGATCGGGCGCGGCGGCAAAGGCCTTCGAGGTGCTCAAGATCTTGAGCGGCGCGCCCAGCTCTCCGGCGACCAGGCGATCGAGGCGCAGGAACAGGCCCTCTTCGCGATCCGGGTTCAAGAGGAGATTGTCGATGAAGACCGCCGGCGTGTCCTCGATCGTCCCGAGGAGGATGTTCCGGCAAGCGTAAGCGTATTCGTCCTGATACCAACGCAGGACGGCGCACAGCTTGCCGCAATTGTCGCCGAAACCGCGGTCGGCGGTGCGCGGTCGCTGGTAGACGCCGAAGCGGCGGCGAATCGGGTCGTAGCCGACGTGGCTCGCTTGAAGGATGAGGAGATCCTCGCCGTGTCGGGCGTGGGGCCCGTGCCGGTTGGTCGCCACCTTGCCGCCGACCCGCCCGTGATCGAAGGGGAAGGCGCCGAAGTGCTGCATCATCAGGATGACGGGGTAACCCTGGCTCTCGTCCGAGCAGAACGCCCGCGAGGGCATCATCCGCGCCCGGCGAAACCCCAGCGACAGACAATAATTATAGAGCCTCGGCGCGAACAGGCTGTAGCGCATCGCCCTCGGCCCGAGTTGAAAGTCGTCCACCGCATGACGCATCCCACGTCCCCTCGCCGCGCTTCGCCCGCCGGCCAGCATCGCCGGCGATTGTGACAGCGGCGCAAAGCCGCCGCGAAGCGGCGGCCGCGCCCGCCGGCGACCCCGACGCGGCGGGCCAAATCCCGTTGGATGTTGGCGAGAAGGACGGAGCGCGCCTCGCCGGCGCCGGCCGATCGAGGGCGCCCTCGATCGGCTCGACGGATGCGGCGCGCGGCGACGGCGCGAGGGTCGTCTACGCCGCGGCTTGCCGGTCGGTCGCCACGGAAGCGACCGTCTTCAGGACCTGCGAGGCGATTTGGTAGGGGTCGCCTTGCGAATTCGGACGGCGATCCTCGAGGTAGCCCCTGTAGCCGTTGTTGACGAAGCTGTGGGGAACGCGGATCGAGGCGCCCCGGTTGGCGACGCCGTAGGTGAATTCGTGGATCGCCGCCGTCTCATGCTTGCCGGTGAGCCGCATATGGTTGTCGGGCCCATAGACGGCGATGTGGTCGGCGCGCGCGGCTTCGAAAGCCGCCATCAGCTTCTCGAAATAGTCCTTGCCGCCGATTTCGCGCATGTAGGCGGTGGAGAAGTTGCAATGCATGCCCGAGCCGTTCCAGTCGGTGTCGCCGAGCGGCTTGCAGTGGAACTCGATGTCGATGCCGTACTTCTCGGTCAAGCGCAGCAGGAGGTAGCGCGCCATCCACATGTCGTCGGCGCACTTCTTGGAGCCCTTGCCGAAGATTTGGAATTCCCATTGGCCCTTCGCCACCTCGGCGTTGATGCCTTCGTGATTGATGCCGGCGGCGAGGCAGGCGTCGAGATGCTCCTCGACGATCGTGCGGGCGACGTCGCCGACGTTCTTGTAGCCGACGCCGGTGTAGTAGGGGCCCTGGGGGGCCGGATAGCCGGAGGCGGGAAACCCGAGCGGGCGGCCGTCCTTGTAGAGGAAATATTCCTGCTCGAAGCCGAACCAAGCCCCGGGATCGTCGAGGATGGTGGCGCGCTTGTTCGAGGCGTGCGCAGCGCCGTCGGGGGTCATCACTTCGCACATCACCAGCACGCCGTTGACGCGCTGAGCGTCGGGGTAGACCGCGACCGGCTTGAGGATGCAATCCGAGCTATGGCCTTCGGCCTGCATCGTGGAGCTTCCGTCGAACCCCCAGAGCGGAAGCTGCTCGAGCGTTGGAAAGCTGTCGTAGTCCTTGAGCTGCGTCTTTCCCCGAAGATTTGGCACAGGAGTATATCCGTCAAGCCAAATATACTCGAGTTTGTACTTTGTCATCGCGACCCTCTCGCAAGTTGGATTTCGTTCTGAGCCGACGTCGGAATGCATGGCGCCGCGTAACGGTGGGTCGAGCGAAGCACTTTCTATGCCAGCGCACCGCCGACGCATCCCCTTTGGCGACAATGCCGGCGAATGCGGCAGAATTCAATTTGCCTATTTTTTTGGCTTTGCCTGATTTTATTTAAAGCACTTGGTGCGAATCGCGGGCGCCTCTGCTATATTAACAACCCAATTGACGAGCATAATTTCCAACGCAAGGGATTGCCCGCCGTGGAATAGGAGAATTCTTTATGGACGCCAATTCGCCCCCGCCGACCGCCAAGATCTATCCGTTTCCGCGCAAGCCGGCGGCGAGCCCCGGCGGCCCCGGCCAGCAGATCCTCTCGGCGACCGATCGTCGGCGCGCGCTTCCCAGCGTCGAGTTCGGCAGCGGCTGGTATCACGAGGCGGCCATCCAGGCGGATTGGCCGCGCAAGCCCTGACCTCGGCGAACCGACCGCCCGGCGGTCGGCGCCGTCGTTCACGCCGCCGCTGCCGGCAGCGCGACGCCTGAAAACTTGCGGCAGGCTTCGAGGAGCCGGTCCTGGAGGTCGACGTCGGAGGCGCTCGGGTTCGGCTGCCGAGGACGCATATGATAGAAATATTGGCCGGTCACGCGGGCGCCGGCGTCGTCGCTGACCGCGAGCCAGGCCTGGGTTTTCCGCCCCTCGTCGAGATCGTCGGGCGCGCCGGGGCCGCCCATGCGGGTCGCCACCCATCCCGGCTCCAAGGCGTTGGAAAACACCCCGGGCCAAAGGCGGGCGACGGCGAAGGCGATGAGAACGTCATGCAGCTTGGTCTCGCCATAGGCGGTGGCGGCGCGCCAGGCGCGCTTTTTCCAGTCCAGGTCGTCGATGGCCGCCGCGGCGCCCCGATGCAGACCGGAACTGAGATAGACGAGCCGCTTCGGCCGCTCGATCAGCGCCGTCAGGATATAGGGCGCGAGCGTGTTGACCGCGAAGACATGGGGAAGGCCGTCTTCGGTCTCGACCCGCCGCGCCTCCTGATAGCCGACCCCGGCGTTGTGAATCACCGCGTCGAAGGGACCGAGCGCGTTGACCTGCTCCGCGACGCCGCGGGTCTCAGCGATGCTGGAGAGATCGCCGACGACCGCGCCTTCCGCCTCCGGCAGGGCCGCAAGGGCGTCCCCCGCCCGGGCGCGGACGCGACCGTGCAGCACGACCCGATGGCCCTGCTCGACAAGCAGCTCGGCGGCCATCAGGCCGAGGCCGGTCGACGATCCCGTGATGAAGACGCGCGACATCTTGTTTCTCCCACTCTGCGGCGGCGAACGCCCTTCATATATCACGCCGCGCTGCCCTCCCGGCGAGCCGGCGTTCGTCGCGGCGGAGGATTGGCAAGCGCAGAAAGACCGCTTCGTCGCCGTAAATCCGAGCAATGCGCCGTCCCGTAATCAGCCTTGGTCATGCGACGTCGACGCGACGAAGTTGCGGCGGATGACGAAAACGGCGATATTGGTCGGACATCGTCGCCGATTGCCTACCGATACGCTTGCCTCCGATGGATTTCGCGCCGTTCGTCGCCTTGGGAGGGGCCTATGTACGCAGCAATCCGAGCCGCCGCAGGATCGAGTCGCCGAGGCGCTGATGTCCCCGCAATCGTGTCGGCGCCGCACGCGTTCGGCGCCAGATCGATAAGCGCCAAGATTGCGCTTTTCGCCCTGCTGGGCGGCCTCGCCCTGACCGCGCCGGCGCTGGTCCGTCCCGCCGCCGCGCAATCGAGCGGCGGCGCCATCATCGCCGACGGCGAAGCGGCGGTCACCGGCTTTTCCGGCGCTGCGGCCATGACGCCGGCGCCCCAGGGGGTCGACCCGATCGCCGTCACCTTCATCGATCCCGACGGCCCGTCGGCGCGGGTCATCGATCTGCGGGCCGCCGGCGGGCCGCCGCAAGCGCAAGCGCTGCCGGCGCCCAAGCCCTTTACCGTCACGGCCGCGCAGGTTGGCCAGGTCTTCGCCGTCGCGTTGGACAAAGCCTCGCCGCCCAACATCTATCTCGGCGCCAGTTCGGCCTATGGCCTGCCCATCGTGCTGCCGGCGGCCGAAGCCGGCAAGCCGCCCCAGCGTCTCGCCGACGGCGCGCCGGGGGCCGCATTCATGGCGGGCCTGTTCGGCCCCGCCGCTGTCCAGCGCGGGCCGGGCTCGATCTGGCGCATCGATGGCGCCAGCGGCGCCGTCTCGCTGTTCGCCAACGTGGCGCTGGACGGCGCGCCCAACCCCGGCCCTGCGCTCGGCGGCTTGGCTTTCGATCCGGCGTCCAACAGCCTCTTCGTCGCCGATCGCGCGACCGGCATGATCCACCGCTTCGGCCTCGACGGCGTCGAAACGGGCCGATACGACCACGGCGTCGACGGCCGCAAGGCGGCGGGCCTGCCGCCGATGGCCTTCGATCCCGCCGGTCGCCTCGATATCGCCAGCCCGAATTTTCACAGCCAAGACCCCACGAGCTGGGGCTACGCGCCGCCCGAGCGGCGCATATTCGGCCTCGCGGTCCACGCCGGCCGTCTCTATTATGCGGTCGCCGACGGCCTCAGCGTCTGGTCGGTCGCGATCGGCCCGAACGGCGCCTTTGGCGCCGACGCCCGCGTCGAATTGCAAGTCCCGCCCGGGGACGCTCCCAGCGAGATTTCCAAGATCATCTTCGACGACCGCGGCCGCATGATCCTCGCCGAGCGCGGCGCGCCAACCGGCGCATTCGATTTCCTCGCCCTCGCGCAGCCGGCGGCGAGCCGCGTGCTGCGCTATCGTCTGCTGCAGCCCGACGCCTCCGCCCCGCCCGTCTGGCAGGCCGAGCCGGACGAATATGCGATCGGCTTCGCCGCCGCGCTCCGCAACGCCAATGGCGGCGTGGCGATCGGCTTCGGCTACCGGCCGGATGGAACGCTCGACACCGGCGCCTGCGGCGGCTTTCTGTGGACGACGGGCGAGCAACTCCGCGCCGTCGACACCCCCGCCATCATGGCTGCTCAACTCGCCGCGAACGGGCCGCTGCGGCTCAACGGCCTGCAAGGCAATGGGCTCGAGGCGGTGCGGCCGGACAATGTCCCGCCGCTGCGGAGCTATTTCGTCAATTATTTCGACGATCCCGGCAATCCGGCCTTTCACGGGCATCTCGGCGACATCGCGATTCCGCGCAGCTGCGCGCAGACCGCGTTCGTCCTTCCCGCGCCGGTGACCCCGATCGTGGGATGGCCGGGGCCCATTGCCTGCCCGCCCGACTTTGCAAGCTTCAACGGCCTGTGCGAGGCGCCGCGATGTCCGCCGGGCCACGGCGAAGGCGTGCAATGCTGTCCGCAGGGGACGGCGCCGGGCCCGAATGGCGAATGCGCTCCCTTGCAGGGGGGCAACTTGGGCTGTCCCATCGGCGCCCAGCCGCTGCGCCGGGCCGACGGCTCGATCCAATGCGCGTGGCTCGCCCGCTGTCCGGACGGCGCCCAGGCGGATGCGCGCGGCGGATGCGCGCGCCTCTGTCCGACCGGCGAAACCGCCTGGCGGTCGCATAAGTGCTGCGGTTACGGCGAGGTCGGCCTGCCCGACGGGCAATGCTGCCCCGAACGGGACGTGCGCGACGGCAAGTGCGTGCAAGCCTGCCCGGAAGGCGATATTCGCCTCCCCGATGGGGCATGCTGTCCCCGGCAAGACGTGCATGACGGCAAGTGCATGACGGCCTGCCAAGAGGGCGCGGTTCGCCTGCCCGGCGGGGAGTGCTGCCCCAAGCAAGACGTCCGCGACGGCCGTTGCGTGATCGATTGCCCGCCGGGCCAAGCGCCGGGCGCCGACAATGTCTGCCGCCCGACGGGCGGCCAAACCCTATGCCCGCTCGGCAAGACGTGGATCAATGGCGTCTGCGTCGCGCCGCCTCCGACCGGCGGCCAGACCCTGTGCCCGCTCGGCAAGACGTCGATCAATGGCGCCTGCGTCGAACCCTCCGCGCCCAGGGCGTGCGGACCGGGGGAAATCCGGCGGGCCGACGGTCGGTGCGTTCCCCGGGTTCTTCGGCGTCCGGAACACTATCCGCGCCGGCCGGAATATTATCCGCGCCGTCCCGGCGGTCCCTACGAGAGGCCCTATGGCCGTCCGCCCGGCTACCCCTATGAGCGCGGCCCGGGTCCATGGTTTCCGCCCGGGCGTGGGTATGGAAATTACTAGGCGCCTTGGCGAGGAGGGCGGCGCTCGCCTCGGCTGAGCGCGCGAATTCGGCGCCCCCCTCACCTCGCCATCGGCGCCGCCGCCTCGACCGCGCGCTTGGCGATCTCGCCGCGCGTTCTCAGCCCGATCAGGTGGCAGATGGCGAACACCAAATCCGCGCGGTTCATGGTGTAGAAGTGCAGGTGCTGCACGCCGCGGTCGATGAGGTCGATCACCTGTTCGGCGCAGACCGCGGCGGCGACCAGGCGCCGGGTGACGGAATCGTCGTCCAAGCCCTCGAAGCGCTCGGCGAGCCAGGCCGGGACGCTGGCGCCGGCGCGCTTGGCGAAGCCGGCGGTGGTCCTGAAGTTCTGCACCGGCACGATGCCCGGCACGATCGGGATCGTGATCCCCGCCGCCGCGGCGACGTCGAGGAAGCGAAGGTAGGCGTTGTTGTCGAAAAAGAATTGGGTGATCGCGCGGTCGGCGCCGGCGTCGACCTTGCGTTTCAACGTCTCGATGTCGTGGAGCAGCGTCGGGCTTTGCGGGTGCTTTTCCGGATAGGTCGCCACCGAGACTTGGAAATCGCCGATCGCCTTGATCGCGGCGACGAGCTCGCTGGTCGACTGAAAGCCGTTCGGCGGCGCGGCGTAAGGCGCGCCGAGGCCGCCGGGCGGATCGCCGCGCAGCGCCACGATGTGGCGAACCCCGGCGGCGCGGTAGGCGCGAATCACCGCCTCGATCTCCGCCCGGCTCGCCCCGACGCAGGTCAGATGCGCGGCGGGCTTCAGATGGGTCTCCTTGACGAGGCGGGCGACGGTGGCGTGGGTGCGCTCGCGCGTCGAGCCGCCGGCGCCGTAGGTCACCGAGACGAAGCTCGGCTCGAGCGGGGCGAGGCGCGCAATCGCCTCCCACAACGTCCTCTCCATCTCCTCGCTCTTGGGGGGGAAGAATTCGAAGGAGACGCTGACGGGCGCGCCCGATCGGCTGAGGCGAACCGGATTTTGCCCCATCACGCCCACTCCATCGCGGTCTTGGGAACGTCGTCGGCGATGACCCTGGGATCGCGCGCCAACCACAGCGCCACGGTGAGTTTTCCCGGCTCGCCCGCCTGCGGCGCCACCAGCTTCGTCTCGACCGGCCGGAGGCCGGCGGCGGTCACGAACGCCTCGATCTCCTCGGCGGCGAAGCCGAGGCGGCGATGGGCGAATTGCTCGCGCAGGTATTCTTCGCGGTGCGCGGCGAAGTCGACGACGAGGAGCCTGCCCGCCGGGCTCAGCGCGCGCGCCGCCTCGCTCAGCGCGCGGGCGGGGTCGTCGAGGAAGTGCAGAACCTGGTGGATGATGACGAGGTCGTAGCCGCCGCGCTCGACCGGCGGCGCGTAGATGTCGCCCTGGCGCAATTGCACGTTGCGCAGCCCGCTCTGATCGATGCGCGAGCGCGCCAGCGCCAGCATCGCCGGGCTCTGGTCGACGCCGACGGCGCGCTCGGCGAGCGGGGCGGCGAGTTCGAGCATCCGCGCGGTGCCGGTTCCGAGGTCC
>CAVWKL010000163.1:0-10394 GCA_963755075.1 uncultured Alphaproteobacteria bacterium | reverse complement strand
CCAGTCAAGGATGCCGACGCCGAGATCGAATCCATCGAGCACGACATAGAAAAAGACGCCGAAGCCGAGAATGAGCGTCCAGATCGGGACGAAGCTGAGGGCGGAGGTCATGGTCTTGGGCCCGCCGCGCCGATTTCGACGGTGATCGGGGCCGCCGGCCGTCCGCTTTCGATCGCCGCGTCGGCTGCGTCGAGACCCGCCGGGCCCCTCCGCACGATGCGGGTCATGACGATCGCGCCGGCGGGAAAGACGACGAGATAGACGACGATGTAAGCGGCGAGCGAGATGAACACGTCGCGCGCCGTCAGCGACGGCGAGACCGAATTGGCGGTGCGCAGGAGGCCATAGACCGTCCAGGGCTGGCGCCCGACCTCCGTCGTCGTCCATCCGGCGACGACGGCGAAAAAGCCGATCGGGGCGCAATATTGGCAAAGCCTGAGGAAAGCCGCGCTGTCGAACAGCCGCCCGCGCAGGCGCAGCCAAAGTCCAAGCGCGACGACGGCCAGCATCGCGACGCCGAGGCCGACCATGATCCGGAAAGCGAAGAACGGAATCGCCACGGGCGGCCGCTGATCGGCGGGAAAATCCTTCAGACCCTTGATCTCGCCGTCGAGGGAATGGGTCAGGATCAGGCTGCCGAGATAGGGGACGTCGACCGCGTCGTCGTTGCGCTCGGCTTTCGCGTCGGGAATGGCGAAAAGGGTCAGCGGCGCGCCGCGCACGGTGTCCCAACGCGCCTCGATCGCGGCGAGCTTGGCGGGCTGATTGACGAGCGTGTTGAGCCCTTGCTGGTCGCCGAGCAGGAATTGCAACGGCACGAGCGCGGTCAGAAGCAAGAGCGTCATTCCGACCATGACGCGTCCCTCGGCGACGAACCGGCCGCCACGAATGAGCATGGCGCCGACGCCGACGACGACAAATCCCGTCGTGACGTAGAAGGCGACGACCGTGTGCAGGAGGCGATAGGGAAAAGACGGGCTGAAGATGACGGCGAGCCAGTCCGCCGCATAGAACCGGCCGTCGACGACTTCATAGCCCGCCGGCGTTTGCATCCAGCTGTTGGCGGCGATGATCCAGAAGGTCGACAGCAAGGTGCCGCCGGCGACCATGAGCGCCGCCAGAAAATGCGCCCACGCCGGCACGAGCTTGCGCCCGAACAGCAGGACGCCGAGGAACGCCGCCTCGAGGAAGAACGCCATGATCGCCTCGTAAGCGAGCAGCGGCCCGATGACGTTGGCGGTCGCGTCGGAAAATCGGCTCCAATTGGAGCCGAACTGAAACGGCATGATGACGCCGGAAACGACGCCCATGCCGAACGCGACGGAAAAGATCTTGATCCAGAACGTCGATATTCGAAGATAGATGTCGCGCCCGGTGAAGAGGCTGAGGCCTTCGAGCAGCGCGACATAGGAGGCGAGGCCGACCGTCAACGCCGGCAGCAGGATATGCCAGGCGATGAGCCAGGCGAATTGCAGGCGCGAGAGAAAGACCGGGTCGACCGCCATGACGCACGCTCCTCGATCGCGGGCCCGAACGCGATCGTGAACTCCGATTTGCGGCAATTAGGAGGCGGGCCCGCGAAGAGTGGGCGGAAGGGCGCGGGCAAGCCGCCCATTTCTCGATGTCGAAGGAGGCGAACGAAATCCACGAATGATTTGCCGAGGACGGCCGCCGCGGCAAACGATCGCGGCCGCTGAAGGGCCGCCATAAAGTCTCCGTTAATGCAACTTCGTCATCAGTCATTGTCGGAAGCATGCCGAATCGCCGCTCTCCCCGGGAGGCGACGAAGGCGTCAAGCGGCCCCGCCGCGTCGGCAGTTGCGCCGACATGCGCATTTGCGTCCCCCCGGGTCGATTGTCGGCCCCGGGAGCGGCGCTGGCGCGCGAATCGGCGGCGAACGATTCGCTTCGACGCAATGTTTAGGACAGAGGGCACGATTGCGATGTTTCACCCTGACTTCGGCGGCGAAGCCAAACGGATATTCGCCGCGCTCAACCGCCAGTTGCCAGTCCTGGAGATTGGGCCCGACGGGACGATATTGACCGCCAACGCCGACTTTTGCGCCGTCCTCGGGCGCGATCTCGCCTCGTTCAAGGGCAAGCACCACCGCGTTCTGGTTCCCGCCGAAATCGCCGAGAGCTCGGGATACAAGGAATTCCTCGCCAAGATCGCGCGCGGCGAAAGTTTCCAGAAGGAGGTCAAACGCGTCGACGCGAACGGGCGCGAGAAGTGGCTGCAGGCCTATTATTGCCCGGTCGTCTTGGGCGGCAAGCTGCGCAAGGTCGTCGAGGTCGGCGTCGAGATCACTGCGGTCAAGCTGCAGATGCTGCAGCACGCCGGAAAGCTCGAAGCCATCTCGCACATGCTGGGGATCGTCGAATTCGACCCCGATGGAACGATCGTGGCGATGAACGAGAACTTCTGCAAGGCGATGGGCCATGTGCGCGATAAGGCGCTGGGGCGACACCACCGCGAGTTCGTCGACCCAACCTACGCCCAGTCGGCCGAATTTCAGGAATTCTGGCGCCGCCTCAATCGCGGCGAGCGCATCGCCATGGAAATCAAGCGGATCGACAAGAACGGCAAGGAGCTCTGGTTCGACGCGGCTTACGACCCGATCGTCGATCTCGACGGCCGCGTGGTGAGGGTCGTCAATGTCATGCATGACATCACCGACCGCGTCACCGCCGCCCGCGCTCTCGCCGGAGGTCTCAGCTCCCTCGCCGAGGGCGACCTCCGCCATCGCATCGAAACGCCATTCGGGCCCACGCTCGAACCGGTGCGCGTCGACTTCAACCGGTCGATGGAATCGATGGAGACGTCGATGGCTTCGGTCGCCGTGCGGGCGCAGGCGATCCATGCCGCCACGAGCGAAATCTCCGCCGCCGCCGATGACCTGTCGCAGCGCACCGAGCAGCAGGCTTCAAGCCTCGAACAAACGGCCGCGGCGCTGGAAGAGATCACCAAGACCGTCAGGACGACCGCCGAGGGCGCCAAGCACGCCAGTTCTGTCGTCTCCAACGCCAAGGTCGACGCCGAGAAGAGCGGGACGATCGTCGGCGAGGCGATGGCGGCGATGTCGGGCATCGACAAGTCGTCCAAGCAGATCAGCCAGATCATCGGCGTCATCGACGAGATCGCGTTCCAGACCAACCTGCTGGCGCTCAACGCCGGCGTCGAGGCGGCGCGCGCCGGCGACGCCGGGCGCGGCTTCGCGGTGGTGGCCTCAGAGGTGCGCACGCTGGCGCAGCGCTCGGCGGAGGCGGCCAAGGAAATCAAGCGCCTGATCTCGACCTCGACCGCCCAGGTCGACCAGGGGGTTCTGCTGGTCTCTCAGACCGGCGAGGCGCTCCAGCGCATCGCCGCCCAGGTGGTCGACATCAACGGCGTGGTCACCGCCATCGCCGCGAGCGCCCAGGAGCAGGCGACCGGACTGCAGCAGGTCAACGCCGCCATTGCCTCGATGGATCAGGTGACGCAAAAGAACGTGGCGATGGTCGAGGAGACGACCGCCGCCTCCCACGGGCTGGCTATCGAGTCCACCGAGCTCGCCGAGTTGGTCGATCATTACAAGATCCGCGCGATCGCCGAGGACCCGCTGCGCCGCGAACTGAAGCAGATTGCCCCGCATGCCTTCCGCGAGCCGCAACCGGAGCCCGCGCGCCGGCCGGCGCAAAAAGCCGTCGCGGGCGGCGATAACAAAAACTGGCGGGAGTTCTGATGATAGGCCCCGACGCCGCCGAGCGGCGATTCCGATGAGAACATCGGCAAGGCTCGCGGCGATCCCCGCCCAGGCCGGGGCGGAAGCGCCGCGCCGCGCGGGGACGGTCCAGAGGGGCGATGCCGCCCTCCGTCGCCCTTGACGCGGCTTGACGAAGCCTGACGCGCCTTGATGGCAGCGGCGGCGGACAGGCGGCGCGCTTCGGGCCGGCGGCCTCAGCCTCGCTTCTTCCCTACGGCGCGCTCGCGCGCCCGCGCCAGCCCCGCCGCCTGCAACGTCGCCGCGCAACTGACGACGTCGGCGTATTCGCCGTTGAGGCAGGCGAGCGACAGCGCATGGACGGCTTCGGCGGGCCACAGGCGGCCGTTGAGGTCGCGCACGTCCACCGCCCAGCAGGCGTCCGCGACGACGAAGACGCGATAGCCGAGATCGGCGCCGTGGCGCACCGTCGCCTCGACCGAGTTGTGGGTGAGGACGCCGCAAACGACCAGCGTCGTCGCGCCGCGCGCGTCGAGCGCCTCCTCGAGCGGCGTGCCGACGAAGGCGCTATGGGCGCTCTTGCCGATCACCGTCTCGCCGGCGAGGGGCAGCGCTTCGGGTTTGAAAGCATGGCCGGGCAGGCTGGGCGCGTAAGGGGAGCCCGGCTCGACCGAGTCATGGCGGATATGGACGATCGGCAGGCCCTCGGCGCGCCAAGCCGCGATGAGGGCGGCGATCGCGCGCTCGGCGTCGAGGTTGTTGCGCGGTCCCCACCTGGCGTCGTCGATCGCCTGTTGGACGTCGATGACCAGCAGCGCGGCGTCATGGGGCAGGCGCATGGGGACTCCTTAGCGCGGCAGAATCGCCCAATAATCGAGATCGAGCACGACGTGCGGCTCGTAGCCGTCGCCCTCGCGCAAAGGGAAATCCCGGCAAGGGCGGTTCTTGGTCGCCACCGTGCGCAGCCTCAGGGCGCCGACGTCGCCGCGGCCGGGCAGGGCGGCGGCGTCGAGGACCTCGCTCCAGGCGAACACCGTTTCGCCGGCGAACAGGGGCGCGACGTGGCGCCCGGCGTTGATCGCGGCGATATGGAAGGCGTTGGCGAGGCCGTTGAAGCTCAGCGCCCGCGCCAGACTGATGACATGGCCGCCGTAGATCAGGCGGCGCCCGAAGCGGCCCTGGCCCTCGCTGAATTGGTTGAAATGCACCTTGGCGGTGTTCTGGTAGAGACGCGTCGCGATCTGGTGCTCGGCCTCTTCGACGGTGACGCCCTCGACGTGGTCGATGCGCTCGCCCTTGGAATAGTCGCCCCAGCGGTGGGGCGAGCCGGCGAGCGCCTCGTCGTAGGCCGAGACGGCGAGGGCCGGGCAGGCCTCACCGAGGTCGGCGGGGGCAACCGCGCTCGGCAAATCGGGGACGTGCGCCGCGGGGGCAGGGGCGGCGGGGTCGCGCTTGCGCACCATCACCCAGCGGACGTAGTCGACGACGACCTCGCCCAGCTGGTTGAAGCCTTGCGAGCGGACGTAGACGACCCCGCTTTGGCGATTGGAATTCTCCTTGAGGCCGATCACCTCGGACGTCGCCGAAAGCGTGTCGCCGGGAAAAACGGCCCTCCGGAAACGGCCCGCGGCGTAGCCGAGGTTGGCCACCGCGTTGAGCGAGACGTCGGGCACCGTCTTGCCGAACACGACGTGGAAGGCCAGCAGGTCGTCGATCGGCGCCTGCGGATAGCCGATCGCGCGCGCGAAAGTATCAGCGCTCTGCACGGCGAAGCGCGCGCCATAGAGCGCCGAATAGAGCGCGGCGTCGCCCTCGCGAAGCGTGCGCGGCGTCGCGTGGCGCAACGTCTCGCCGAGGCGAAAATCTTCGAAAAAGCGCCCAGCGACGGTTTTCGACAAAGGGGACGCGGCCATGGCTGGCTCAGAACACGTAGGGGTAGACGTAGAGCTGAATGATCTGTTCGATGAGCAGGATGGCGAGAAACAGCACGACCGGCGAAATGTCGATGCCGCCGGTATTGGGGAGGTAACGACGGATCGGCCGCAGCGCCGGCTCGGTGAGCGAGACCAACGTGTTCCACACCGATCGCACGAAGTCGTTGCGAACGTTGACGACGTTGAAGGCGATCAGCCACGACATCACCGCGGCGGCGATGATCACGAGCTTGTAAAGGTCGAGGGCGAGAATCACTACGTTGAGCAAGGCCCGCATGGACGTTCCTTCATCGCTTCGCCCGCTTGGGGCCGCTTGAGCGCGCGCCAACGAGCCGCCGCCCGCGCGCTTTCTTTCGTTGACACGCGGGAGGCGCGCACGTAAACAGCCGCGCGACGGGGCTGTAGCTCAGATGGGAGAGCGCTGCAATCGCACTGCAGAGGTCAGGGGTTCGAATCCCCTCAGCTCCACCAACGCATCGCAATTCTTCCTTCGATTTTGAGGACTTATCCGAAGGATTTGTCTTTGACATGACAGTTGCGCTAATTCGGGATTGCGGCCGGTGGCGTTCGGCTGGAACCTCGAGCTTGATTGTCGAGCAACGCCGGTGGAAATCTGGCGATCGGCAACCAAGGGCGCACTGCCGAGTTGCGGCGAGCGAATACCGCGGCTGAGGCGCTGGTCGCTGCGCGCGGAAACCGCAAGCGTTCTCTCACGGCGAAAAAGGATCGTGCCCCGCAGAGCGGCGTAGCGGCTTCGCCATCGCCCCGCTACGCCGCCAAATGGGCCACGGCCCCGAGTTTCGTTGGACAAGTCGGCCCGACCTATGCCGGCAGCGGCGCGTCCGCACGGATCAACCGTTCCGCCTTCAGCCGGCTCCACAGCGCCGACGGAATCCTCATCGACAGCCAGCCCATGTTCTGACGAATCCGATCCGGTTTGCTCATTCCCAAAACGACGGTCTTCACCGCCGCGTGGCCGCGCGGGAATTGAATCGCCGCGGCCTGCAGCGGCACGTTGAATTCGTTGCAGATGGCGGCAATGCGCCGCGCGCGCGCCACGATCTCGTCCGGCGCGGCCGCGTAGTCGTAAGTGGGATCCTTCATGTTCGGTTTGGCGAGCACCCCCGAGTTGAAGACGCCGGCCATGAACACGTCGACCCCGCGCGATTGCGCGAGCGGCAGGAACGCGTTGAGCGCGCTTTGGTCGAGAAGCGTGTAGCGGCCGGCCAGCATGACGCAGTCGAAGTCGCCGGCGCGGAGGAAATCCGAGGCCGCGTCGGCCTCGTTGACGCCAACCCCAATCGCTTTGACGTGGCCTTGTCGCCGCAACTCGTCGAGGGCCCGGTAGGCCCCCTCCATCGCCTGCGCGAACATGCGCGGGAGCGCCTCGCCATGCGTCCAGCGGTCGACGTCATGGATCAGAAGAATGTCGATCTGCTCGAAGCCGAGGCGGACGATCGACTGCTCGATCGAGCGCATGATTCCGTCGTAGCTATAGTCGAACACCGGCCGCAGCGCGAGCGGCCCGGCCCATTGCAGCTTGTCGTGCGGCGCGCCGCGCAAAGGCGTCATATAGCGGCCGACCTTGGTCGACAGGATGAAGTCTCGCCGCGGCACGGAGCGCAGGAAACGCCCGACGCGCAATTCGCTCAAGCCGAAGCCATAGAACGGCGAAGTGTCGAAATAGCGGTAGCCGGCCTGCCACGCTTCGTCCAACGTCGCGTCCGCAAGCGCGTCGGGAACCATCTCGTACAAATTGCCCAGGCCGCTGCAGCCGAAACCGATCGGCGCCGACATCGGATGGCAGCTTAGCTCCTGTTTGCTTGCGTCGGCCATGATTTCCCCCGAGGTTCGCCTACGCCGGCCGCGATCTCTTTCGTCGCGCCGCCGCGCGATCCCATTTCCCGACTACCGCGCCGGAATCCTCAAGCGGTAGGCGTCGATCGCCGAACCGCCCATCACCCTCGCGCGCTCGGCCTCCGCAAGCCCGGACAGGCATTGTTCCAACGCCGCCTTGATTCGCCGATAGTCGCCCGCCAACAGACAGACGGGCCAATTCGATCCAAACATGCAACGATCCGGCTCGAAGATATCGAGGACGCGTCTGACGAACGGCGCCAGTTGATCGGGCCTCCAGGAGGCCCAGTCCGCCTCTTCCGCCATGCCCGAAAGCTTGCACCAGACGTGGTCGCGATGAGCCTTGAATCCGTCCATCAGCTCCGACCATGGCGACCTCGCATCCGCCGCGATGTTCGGCTTTGCGATGTGGTCAACGACGAACCTCAGGTTGGGAAAGTCGGCGACGGTGCGCAACGCCGCAGGGATCTCTCGAACTTTCAGCAATAGGTCATAGACGAGACCGCGCCTGTCGAGCACGGCGAGGCCGCGCCGAACATCGTCGCGCAACAGCCACTCCGAGTCGGGCTCGTCATGAACCAAATGACGAATGCCGACGAGGCGGCGGCCGTCCGCTCCGCTCCTCAAGTCTTCAAGCGTCCGTTCCACCGCCGCGTCGGTCAAGTCGACCCAACCGACGACGCCCGCGACAAAATCCGTGCCGGCCGCGATGGCGAGAAAGTCGCGAGTCTCCTCGACGCTGTGCCAGGTTTGCACCAGCACGGTCGCGTCGACGCCGTTCGCCGCGAGCGTCGGCCGTAGGTCTTCCGGGCTGAAGCGGCGGCGGATCGGCTTGTGGACATCGGTCATCCATGAGAATTCGGTGACCGCGGGATCCCAGAAGTGCTGGTGAGAATCGATGACCGTCATTGCCGCGTCACCGCCGTCCGCCGAGCTCGTCGATGTGCACCAGCAGATCGGCCGGATCTTCATAGACGCGAAAGGCGGACGCCTGTTGAAGTTCGGTGGCGCCGTATCCGCCGCACAGCAAGCCGACGCCGAACGCCCGGCAGCGCGCGGCGGCGAGCATGTCCCAGATGCTGTCGCCGACGACTACGGCGGTCTCGATCGGCGCGCCCAACCGTTCGGCGGCGACCAGGAACAGATCGGGGTCCGGCTTGGCGTATTTGACCTGGTCGCGCGTCACCACCGGCGTGTGGGCGGGATCGACGCCGAGCGCATTCAGATTCACCGCCGCTGTCTCCATCCGCCCGCTGGTGGCGATCGCCCAACGAATCCCCGCGTTGGTGAGCCATGACAGCAACTCCCGCGCCCCCGGGAGCGGGCGGATGTGGTCGCCCATCCGGCGATAGGCGGCCGCATGCAATTGGCGCAAGCGCTCGATACGCGCCTCGTCGATCTCGACCCCGGTTTCCCGAATGAGCTGGTTGGTGAACAGGCCGCCGCTCATGCCAATCTTGCGATGAATGCGCCAGACGGACAGCTCGATGCCTTCGCTGTCGAGCGCTTCCTTCCACGCCAGCACGTGCTGATAGACGCTGTCGACCAGCGTGCCGTCGAGATCGAATAAGAACACAGGCTCGATGCGCATCGGACGATCTCCTTGCCGGATCATCATTTCACGCAAAGCCCTGCGCTTTGGCTTCAAACGCGAACGTGGGCCCGGCCGCCCGCTGTCGCATCCCTTCTTGTCGAGGATGCGCCGTCGCGCGCTGTGACCATACATGGATCGAGCGAGGGATAGAACGCAGAATCTCGCGCCGCGGCGGCAAACGGCGCGCCTTGCGGAGGATCGTCCACGGGAATGTCACTCTGGCTGGTGTAAGCTCCATCATCACCAGAGGCATTAAAAAATGTTTGGCCTTGCGCCGCCATCTGCTGATAATACAAATCTACTGTCAGCCCGCTTCCGATTGCCCAGGAACAGCTTAATTGCTTTGCCAGATTATCCGAAATCATGCGTTCGAGAACATCAATTATGCCACCATTACTTTCATAAACAACAATCTGGGCGCCGGGTGCCATTGACATGACCATCTCAATATCCAACGCTACCTCAGCATTGTAAGGACCGGGGGTCCCATAGCCTTCCACAAGCACATTGGTAATCGCCAAAACATTTGTTAATCCGGCCTGGCTCGCATACTGCATGAGATCATTCGTATAATAACCGCCAATCTCAAACAGTCCGACCTTCTGGCCCGCGCCGGTTAGCGTGACACCAGGCACATAGGCGGCACGGAAGTCATTCCCAATGTATGTTCCGCTCGGTCCCGAACCAAAAGCCGGTTTAGCATTGGAGGTGTGGGCAACGTTGCTTGACCGGCTGCGATAAAGCGGACGCGGCAATACATAATTATCAAGCCCATTTACCTCTAAAATCGGGGCCGCTGTGTCAACCGAAGGCTCGACATCAGGCGCGTAAAATGTCCGCGATTCAAACGGATGGTTATAGACCAGGAGGTGAACGTGAAAAGCTTGTTCGATGTCTGTAACCGCCCCGCTGACATCTACCAATGCTCGATTGGAATGGGTGCCGGTCACGGTCAAGCCCTGCGATTTTACAAAATCAATAACCGCTTGATAATTTTCCCGAGTCGGCCCGAATCTTTCAGTAAACTGTTCAGGAGTCAGGTAATGGCGAAAATTGGGACTGGCTGGGTCATAGACCTGTTTGAGGAAATCCGCACCGCGCAGCGTCGCCTTGTAGAGATTGTCCGGCGTGCGCTCGACCTTGAGCGTCGCCTTGTCGCCGTCGGACATGCCGAACACCGGGAAATTGGCGACCACGAGATCGCCATTGGCGTCGGTCTCGGCATTGCCGCGGATCGCCGCACCGCCGCCGTCGGCGCACGATGTCGTCGAAGCGGCCGGGGGCCGGCCCTTGCCGCCGGCATAGGTGA
>CAVWKL010000162.1:0-7521 GCA_963755075.1 uncultured Alphaproteobacteria bacterium | reverse complement strand
TTGCCTTCGCTCGCGGCACTACGTGAACGTCGTGGTGGCCGGCAAACAACCGCAGGCCGACTGGCTGTCGGTCGAGCAGGCCAACCTGCACTGCACGCGGGGCCTGGGGATCTGGGAGTGGGCCGGCACCGAGCCGGGCGACGGCACCGAACCCGACGTCGTGCTGGCCTGCGCCGGCGACATCCCGACCCTCGAGACGTTGGCCGCGGCCCTCGATCCTCCGGCGCGAACTGCCCGACCTGAAGGTGCGGGTCGTGAACGTGGTCGACCTCATGCGCCTGCTCCCCGAGAGCGAGCATCCCCACGGCCTGCCCGACCGTGAGTTCGACACCATCTTCACCGACGACCGCCCGGTGAAAGGCGACGTGGGCGGCCCCGTGGGGGTCGGCCGTCCGCCCCGCGCCGTCGACGCTCGCAACGCCCCGCCGCTCGCGCAGAGCCAGTTCGGCGACCTCGGTCAGAGGCGCGTATCGGCCTGAGCCCTCCGGCCAGAACGCCGCGGCGTCGAAGCTGTTCGGGGCGACGCCCGCAAGCAGCACGACGCCTCGCGTCGCGCCCTCGATGATCTGGCATTGCAGCGCAAGCCAAGCCCGAGCCATGTTGGTCAGGCTGGCGGCCTCGCCAAGGCGCCTCCAGAGAGCGGGCTCGAGCGACGCCACAGACGCGCCATCGCCGGAGCCCGGCTCGGTCCCGTCGGAACCGGGCGATTCGCTGACGCCCGCGAGCGCGGAATCGCCGGGCAGGGAGCGGCCTTGCGTGTGTCCGGTCAACTGGCGTTACCGCTCCACATCGAGCGCTCCGTGCCTCGACTCGTATTCGCGCAGCACCCCGCCGAGGACCGTCCACAGCCGTTTGGCCGCAAAGGGGGTCAAGATGATCCGGTTCGTAAGGTCGACGGCGACCTGACCGTTCTCCGTGACGTTCCATGTCCGGTTCATGCCGAAGAAGAGGTCGACCTGCTCACGCGTGCTTTGGACGTTGACCACGTTGGCGAAGTGAGTGGCCATTTCCTTGTCGTTCCATTGCACCGACGCCGCGCGCGCGGGATCGGACGGCGTCGGTTGCGCTTCCGCGACGGTCGGGGTCTTCGCCATTCTCGCTCCTGCTCCATTGAAGGCCTCGCCGCCATGCGCGCTCGAGGCCTAGCCGACGTAACCGCTGCGACGCGTGCGCCGGACAAGCCCAGCGCGGCGGCGCAGGCGATGGGATCAGAAATGCAGCGCGACGCCGGTCGTGGCCGCCAGCACCGAGGGTTGCAGAGCAAACTCGTTGGCATTGATGGTGCCGTTGAGGACGATCTTTCCGCCGACGCCGGTGTAGAGCGCCTCGACCCGCACGCTCACGTTCGAAGTCACGAAGGTTTCGGCGCCGAGGCCGACCTGCAGCCCGGCAAGCGTCCGCTTCCCCGTCGCGTTGGGGGCGACGTTGTTCCAGTAGGCGAAATCGGTCGCCGAGCCGATCCAGGCCGGCCCTCCCTTCACATAGAAGAGCGTGCTCGGCGAGGCGAGCCAACCGGCGCGCGCCGTCACGGCCAAGACATCGTTGACCGATCCAAAGCGATAGACGGGTCCGTAGTAGCCGTCCGTGCCCTGGGCGTTGAACAAATCGGCGTGGACGCAATCGCCGCTGACTTCCGCCCCGATGACATAGCGTTGCGCGAATTGATAATTGGCGCCGAGGAAACCGCCGCCGCCGATGGCGAAGCGGACGAAAGGGCCCGTCTCGCCCTGGTTCGTGTCGAAATAGGTCTCCTTGTCGCCGCTCAAAGAGACGAATCCGCCGACATCGAAGCCGGTCCAGACCGGCGCGGGCGCGTCGGCCACAGGCGGCGCCGACGCCCCGACGCTCCAGCCGGCGGGCGCGCCGAACTTATATTCCGCCCCGACCTGAAGCAGAAGGATCGACGGCGAATAGCGGTCCGTGTCGGAATTGAGCGACAGGGCCTGAACTGCGCCGGTGTAGGAGGCTTCGGCCCGAAGCGCGATATTTGGCGTCACCAGCGTTTCGACGCCGAGACCGGCTTGCACGCCGGCCAGGCTCTGATTGAACGTGTCGCCGAACCCCTGGAACCCGTTGACGTTGATCCAGGCCGGCCCGATCCTGCCGTAGACCAGCGTGTCCGGCCGCGCCAGGATCCCGACACGACCGGTGACGGCGGTGACGGAGTTGGACCGTTCGAGGAAATCGACGGTCGATCCCAATTCTCGATAGGAGGCCCCGCCGAGCCATGTCGTTCCCGCTTCGACGCCGATGACCGCCGAGGGCAGCGCCTGATAGTTGAACCCGGCGTAGACGCCCAGCGCGCCCTTGCGGTCGATCGACCCGATCCAAGTGTCGGAAAAAGAGGTGAAGCCCGGACGTTTGAAGAGCGCGCCGGCGGAATCTTCCGCCACGTCGCCGCCGAGGTAGAACCCGGTCCAATTCACGTTCGGCGCCGGCGGCGCGACAAGCGAGGCCTGATCAGGCGGCCCCGCCGCCGAAGCGAACTCTATTCCGCCGAGCGGCGCCGCGGCGAACGCCAAACATCGCCCGAGCCGCATCGCGACCGAATCTCGTGAAAACAGCCTTTTCATAAGCGCCTCAATTCCTCGCCGGACGAACCCGCAGCGCTCGCCTGCGACAGCGCGGTCTCTCCTGGCGAACACGGCGGCCGCGCCCCCGCCCGCCGGCTCGCGGCCGCAGGACTGAGGCGCGCGCAGGTTCGGCTATTTTTCGGCGACCCCAACCGCGAAAGGCGTAACGCAATGCCACCAATCAAAAATATGCCCCAACTCACGTCACAACCCCCGGCGGGAGACAATTCCCGCGGTCACGCTGACGACCACGCTAGCCGAGAATTGCGACCGCTTCTTGAACCTTGACGGCAGCCGACTTTTTACCCCCCGAGATCCGCTCCCAACGTCGTCGCGCGGTCAAATCGGCAGGAGGGACGCGATAAGGGCGTCCAGCACTTCGTCCGGGCGCTCAACCATCAGCATGTGCCCCGCGCCCGGCAGCGCGATCGTCGCAGCGCCGGCGATGCGCGCCGCCAGAGCGCGCCCGCCTTTCGCCGGCGTCATCATGTCGCGCTCGCCCAGGATCAGCGTCGTCGGGCAGGCGACTTTCGCCGCCGTCTCGACGCCCCCCTGATAGGCGTTGCAAGCGGCGAGATCGGCATGAAGCACGCCCGGCGCGGCCTTTTTCAGCAGGCATTCGGCTCCGCCCAGCATCCAAAGCCCCGGCGACGCGGCGCCCCCCAGCGCGGCGGATGGGCCGAGGCTCCACAGGCTCACCATGTCGATGGCGGCGCGCGCGTTGGCTTTCGCCGCGGCGAGGAGATCGGGATGCACCGGCATCCTCGCCGCGACGCCGACGAGGACCATGCCAGCAACCAGGCTGGGATGGCGGGCCGCCGTCTCGAGCGCGACCAACGCGCCCATCGAGTGACCCACGAGCGCGGCCCGCTCGGCGCCGACGGCGCCGATCAGACGCGCGCACCAATCGCCGAGCGCGGCGATATCGGTCAAGGCCGGGCCCGCCGAAACGCCGTGGCCGGGAAGATCGACGGCGAGCGCGTTGGCGCCGTGATGGGCGAACCACCGGCTTTGCAGCGCCCAGACGCTATGGTCCATGCCCGCGCCGTGGAGAAAGACCACCAGGCTTTGCTTCGGTTCGTGAGCGCGCCCGCCGGTGGCGCCGAAGACCTTGCGATGATCGACATCGAGCCACATCGGCGCCGCCTTCAGCTCTTCTGCGAGGCGCGCAGCGCCTGCTCGAGATCGGCAATGATGTCGGCGGCGGCTTCCAGCCCGACCGACAGGCGAACCATGTCTTCCCCGACGCCGGCGGCCGCCAGTTGCTCGGCGCTCATCTGCTGGTGCGTCGTGCTCGCGGGGTGGATGACGAGCGTCTTGGCGTCGCCGACGTTGGCGAGATGGCTGGCGAGCTTGAGCGCCTCGATGAACCTGCGACCGGCCGGCCGGCCGCCCTTCACGCCAAAGCTGACGATCGCGCCGGCCCCCAGCGGCATGAGGCGCGCCGCCAGTTCGTGGTCGGGGTGGCTCGCCAGCGAGGGATGGGCGACCCAACTCACCGCCGCGTTGGCGCTCAAAGCCGCCAGTACCGCCTGCGCATTCTCGACGTGGCGCCGCATGCGCAACGACAGGGTCTCGACGCCGGTCAGCAGGCGCGCCGCGTTGTGGGGCGAAAGGCAGGCGCCGAAGTCGCGCAGGCCCTCCGTCCGCGCCCGCATGACGAACGCCGATGGGCCGAAGTGCTCGGCGAAAACGAGCCCGTGATAGCCGGCGCAGGGCTCGATCAGCGTCGGGTGCCGGCCCGAGGCGATCCAGTCGAAGCGGCCGGAATCGATGAGCGCGCCGCCAATGACGAGGCCGTGCCCGCCGATCCACTTGGTCAGCGAATGCATGACGATGTCGGCGCCCCATTCGATTGGGCGGCAGAGATAGGGGGTGGCGAAGGTGTTGTCGATCAAGAGCGGGACGCCGGCGTCGTGGGCGATCTTGGCCACCGAGGGAATGTCGAGCGCTTCGAGACCGGGATTGCCGATGGTCTCGCCGATGACCAGCCGGGTCTGCGAGCCAATGGCGGCGGCGAAGCCGGCGTGGTCGCGGGGATGGACGAGGCTCGTGCGAACGCCGAAACGCGGCAGCGTCTGCATGAGAAGGTTGATCGTGCCGCCGTAGAGCGAGGACGAGGCGACGATGTGGTCGCCCGCGCCCGCCAGCGTCGCGATGGCCAAATGCATCGCCGCCATGCCGCTCGCCGTGCAGACGGCGCCGACGCCGCCTTCGAGCGCGGCAATGCGCTCTTCAAGCACCGCCGTCGTCGGGTTGGAGAGGCGCGAATAGAGATGGCCGGCGCGCTCGAGATTGAACAGCGCCGCGGCGTGGTCGGCGTCGGCGAACACATAGGACGTCGTCTCGTAGATGGGCACGGCGCGCGCGCCCGTGGCGGCGTCCGGATGCTGGCCGGCGTGCAGGCTCAGCGTGTCGAAGGCGGGTGGGCGCGGGGCGGGCATGGGGGCACTCGGGATTGCGGCGCGAGGAAGCCGCGCGCGCGGATCGAACCTTTAGGGTTGATCACAAGCGAGAGCAGGGGGTCAATGCGACACGCTGGGGAATCTGCCCGATGAATGTCGGGTTTCAGGCGGGTCCGCTGACAGCCGAGCGGGCGGGCCCGCCTTCACAGGCAATTGCTTGCGCCTGGGGAGCCGAATTCGTGGTCTCCGCAAGCGATGCACAACGCCTTGAAGTCGTCGTCGGCGTCGCGAATAGGCGCAGCGCCGGCGACCTTCGCTTCGAGGGACCATCCGCAGCGGCTTTGTGGGCCTACGCGCGCGCGCCGTTGGACGCCGCGGCTTTGGGCCGCTGCCGGAACGCCTGCGGCGCGACCTTTTGCAATTCGCGCCGCATCGGGGCGTTGCGTTCCGTCTCGCCGAGCTGAAACTGGCCAATCATATCCAAAAGCTGCTCCGTCTCCTGTGCGAGCGAATGGGTCGCCGCGGTCGATTCCTCGACCATTGAGGCGTTCTGCTGCGTCACCTGATCCATCTGGTTGATGGTCGTGTTGATTTCTGCGAGCGCCGTCGCCTGCTCCTTGGCTCCGGAGGCGATCTCCGCGATGACGTCATTGATTTCGGCCACCTCGGTTGCGATCCGCTCCAGGGACTTGCCGGTCTCAGCCACCAGCTTGACGCCGCCCTCAACCTGAGTGCTCGAAGTCGAAATCAGGTCCTTGATCTCTTTGGCCGCTTGGGCCGAGCGTTGCGCCAGCGCGCGCACTTCAGAAGCAACCACCGCGAAGCCGCGCCCCGCGTCGCCGGCCCGCGCCGCCTCGACTCCCGCGTTCAGCGCCAGCAAGTTCGTCTGAAAGGCGATTTCGTCGATGACGCCGATGATCTGGCTGATTTGCTGCGACGATTTGGCGATCGCGTCCATCGCCTCCACCGCCTGGCGCACGACCTGGGCGCTCTTCTTGGCGTCTTCGTCCGCAAGCGCGGCGACCTTGCGGGCGTGCTTCGCGCCCTCGGCGGATTTCTCCACGGTGGCCGTAATCTCATGGAACGCCGCCGCCGTCTCTTCCAGGCCGGCTGCCTGCTGCTCGGTGCGCCGCGACAGGTCGTCGGCCGCCGCCGATATCTCGTCCGTTCCCGCCCGGATCGTGCTCGTGCTGCCGGTCACGCCCCGCATCGCCTCCTCGAGCTGCGCGATGGCCATGTTGAAATCCGTTTGCAGCTTGCGATAGGCCTCGGGAATCTCCGATGACATCCGAAAGGTTAGGTCTTTGACCGCCAGCTTGGCCAGGCCGGCGCCGATGGACTCGGCGACCATGGCCCGCTCCTGCGCGATCGCCTCGCGCTGAGCCCGCTCGGCGTGGTCGCGCTCCGCCGCCGCGGCGGCGCGGAGCGCGACGTCTTCCGCGTCGACCCGGCGTTTTTCAAAAGCGCCGGCCTTGAAGGCCTGCACCGCCTCGGCGAGCTCGCCGATCGCGTCGCGTCGCCTGAGCGTCGGAACCTCGACCGAGTCCTCCCCCCTCTCGAGCTTCAGCATCGCCTGAGTAAGGTCAGCGATTGGAGCGGTGATGAGACGTGTGATCCACCAACCCAAGGCGCCCAAGGCGACGGCGACCGCGACAGCGCCGGCTGCCGCAAACTCCTGAAGCGTCTCGACCCCTTGCGACTTCAATCCTTCCGATCCGATTTCGTAGACGAGGATTCCCGACGCGCCAGAGGCGACAAGTATGACTAACCCTATGCCGAGCGATAATTTTTTCGAGATCGACATATCGCCAATAATTGTATGTTTTTTCTTCGTTTTTCCCGCGAGAACGCTGCGAAAGTCATCAATTGCCTCGACGGCGAATCTCGATTTCGTTCTGAATTCGCCGGATTCAACCGATGTCTTCGCCTCATCGATTCGGTTTGCAATGATCAAATCGACGACTGACGCGGCCGTTTTGTGAAACTCCTTGTGACATTCAAGAAGCGCCTTGTATTCCCTGAGTTGGGCGTGCTGCGTCCCGTCACTGTAGAGCCATTTGCCGAGGGCGCAATTGCAGTCGGACCGAACCACGACCGGATCGGGCGGGCGCCTTTCCTGAATTGCGGTCATCAAACGGCTGCGCCATGCCATATGCGCCGTAATTGCGGTTCCAAGAAAGTCCGCCAATTTCGTACTCCCATCGTTGGTGGGCATAATCACTGCCGCTGGATCAGGTGTTCATTAGAGCGATTTAAAGTTTGGTGTAGATTCCAAGGTCCGGGGACGCGGCGTGGCGTTAGAGCGATAAAGGGGACGATATGCCGCAGGCGCCACGCGAGCGGCGGTTCCTCCTCGGCCGAGGCCGGCGGGCCGACGCGCCCTCCGCGTCATGATGGTTTTGCGTGCGCAACTGGACAACAAGACAAGTCGCGGGCACGGAGCGGCTTCAATCAGCGCCGATCGACCTCATGGATGAAATTATCCTGAGATATCCATTCTTTATTTCAGCGCGGATCCGGGTCTCGCGGCGGCGCTCAAGCGC
>CAVWKL010000161.1:0-5881 GCA_963755075.1 uncultured Alphaproteobacteria bacterium | reverse complement strand
CGAAACCGCCAAACACCAGAATCTCGAAGTCGGTTCGCGGCACGCCGGGACTGCCGATGACATTCATGCGCAAACGGGCCGGCGTCTTGGCGTACTCCTTGTTGGAGGCCAGATGCACGGAGCGATAATAGACGTTGTTCATCGCCATGATCGCTGCGGCCGCGCGCGCCGCGTCCTGCGCCGCAGGAGTCAGATGTTCGGCGGCCTCGGCGCTGAACGCCTCGCGGACCTCGGCGTTGCGCGAAGCGATCGCGCAGGCGAGCAGCAGGCCCCACTTGGTGGGGCCCGGCAGCGTCTCCTCATTGGCGAGCGCGGAAAGATTGAGCCGGACGTCCTTGAGGAAGTCGGGCAGCCGCGCGCGGAGCGCTTCGATCGACATCGCCTCAGGCGACCTTGAGGATGGCGCCGCCGACTTCGCGGCCGCAGGCGCACAATTCGTCGGTCTGCAAGGCGTCGAGGACGCGCAACGTGTCCTTGGGCGCGCGGCCGACGTTGAGATTGGTCGCGTAGACGTGCTGGATCACGTTGTCGGGATCGACGACGAACGTGACGCGATAGGCGACGCCGTCGGGCGAGCGCACGCCGAGTCCGTCGGTGAGCGAGCCGCTGGAATCGGCGAACTGCCAGATCGGCAGCTTGTGCAGATCCTTGTGGTCGCGCCGCCAGGCGAGCTTGACGTGCTCATTGTCGGTCGAGCCGCCGAGCACGACCGCATCGCGGTCGGCGAATTCGGAATTCAGACGCGCAAACTCGGCGATCTCGGTCGGACAGACGAAGGTGAAGTCCTTGGGATAGAAGAAGATCACCTTCCACTTGCCGGGAAAGCTGGCCTCGGTCAGCGTCTCGAAGGCGCTCTGCCCGTTCTCCTCATGAAAATGAAACTTCGGTTTGACGCCGACGACCGAAAAATGAGGAATCTTGTCGCCAATTCCGAGCATATTGATCTCCGTAGCCGCGACCAGGTCCTTGGCGCCCGTACGCTTTAGAATTGTTCTAAGAGAATCCGCGCCCTCCCGCGACGCGACACGTTGACGCATTGGCGACTGTCGCTCGGGCGCAGGCGCAAGCAAGGGCGGGGACGGGCCCCGCCCTTGGCGCCGCATCCCCCCCAGAAATATCAGTGTGCGAGAATCGCCAGCAGCAGCAACGCGACAATGTTGGTGATCTTGATCGCCGGGTTGACCGCCGGGCCGGCGGTGTCCTTGTAGGGGTCGCCGACCGTGTCGCCGGTCACCGACGCCTTGTGCGCTTCCGAGCCCTTCATGTGCTTGACCCCGTCCTTGTCGACGAAGCCGTCCTCGAAGCTCTTCTTGGCGTTGTCCCAGGCGCCGCCGCCCGAGGTCATGGAAATGGCGACGAACAACCCGTTGACGATGACGCCGAGCAGCGAGGCGCCGAGCGCCGCGAAGGCCGAGGCCTTGGAGCCGGAAATCAGCAGCACGCCGAAATAGACGACGAACGGCGCCAGCACCGGCAGCAGCGAGGGAATGATCATTTCCCGGATCGCCGCCTTGGTCAGCATGTCGACGGCGCGGCCGTAGTCGGGACGCTGCGTGCCCAGCATGATCCCGGGCATTTCCTTGAACTGCCGGCGCACCTCCATCACCACCGATCCCGCCGCGCGGCCGACCGCAGTCATAGCGATGCCGCCGAAGAGATAGGGAATGAGGCCGCCGAAGATCAGGCCGGCGACGACGTAAGGGTTGGAGAGATTGAAATCGACGTTGCCGACGTCTTTGAAGTAAGGCACCCCGGTGTCGATGAAGTGCTTGATGTCGTTAGTGTAGGCGGCAAACAGCACCAGCGCGCCGAGGCCCGCCGAGCCGATCGCGTAGCCTTTGGTGACCGCCTTGGTGGTGTTGCCGACCGCATCGAGCGCGTCGGTCGACTGGCGCACTTCCTTTGGCAGGCCCGCCATTTCGGCGATGCCGCCGGCGTTGTCGGTGACCGGACCGAAGGCGTCGAGCGCGACGATCATGCCGGCGAGGCCGAGCATCGTGGTCACCGCGATGGCGGTGCCGAAGAGCCCCGCCAGCTGGTAGGTCGCGATAATGCCGGCGACGATGACGATCGCCGGCAGCGCGGTCGATTCGAGCGACACCGCGAGGCCCTGGATGACGTTGGTGCCGTGGCCGGTGACGGAGGCTTGCGCGATCGACACCACCGGGCGCTTGCCCGAGCCGGTGTAATATTCGGTGATCACGACAATCAGGCCGGTGATGACGAGGCCGACGACGCCGCAGACGAACAGGTTGACGCCGAGCACCGCCTTGCCCGCCACGGTTCCGATATTGCCCCAGCCGATGACGAATTGCGTCGCGACGGCAAGGCCGACGATCGAGAGAAGCCCGGTGGCGATCAGGCCCTTGTAAAGCGCCCCCATGATCGAGTTGTTGGCGCCGAGCTTGACGAAGAACGTGCCGGCGATCGAGGTGAGGATGCAGGCGCCGCAGATCGCCAACGGGTAGAGCATCGTCTGGTAGAGGTTCGGCGCCCCCGCGAAGAAGATCGAGGCGAGCACCATCGTCGCCACTACGGTCACCACATAGGTCTCGAACAAGTCCGCCGCCATGCCGGCGCAGTCGCCGACGTTGTCGCCGACGTTGTCGGCGATCGTCGCCGGATTGCGCGGATCGTCCTCGGGAATGCCCGCTTCGACCTTGCCGACGAGGTCGGCGCCGACGTCGGCCCCCTTGGTGAAGATGCCGCCGCCGAGACGGGCGAAGATCGAGATCAGCGAGGCGCCGAAGCCGAGCGCCACCAGCGCGTCGACGACGACGCGATCCGAAATCGCATGGCCGAGCGGCCCGGTGAGAACCCAGTAATAGCCGGTGACGCCGAGCAGCGCGAGGCCGGCGACGAGCATTCCCGTCACCGCGCCCGACTTGAAGGCGAGGTCGAGGCCGCCGGCGAGCGATTTCGTCGCCGCCTGGGCGGTGCGCACGTTGGCGCGGACCGAGACGTTCATGCCGATGAAGCCGGCCGAGCCGGAAAGCACCGCGCCGATGAGAAAGCCGAGCGCAACCTCCCAGCCGAGCAGCAGCCAAAGCCCGACGAAAACGACGATGCCGACCGCGCCGATGGTCATGTATTGGCGCTTGAGATAGGCCTGCGCGCCCTCCCGCACCGCGGCGGAAATTTCTTGCATGCGCTGCGAGCCGGCGTCGGAAGCCATCAGCTGGCTGACGGTGTAGCCGCCATAAACCAGCGACAGCAGGCCGCATAAGATAATAAGGCCCAAAATCATGGCGTTCGGCCCCCTAAGACCTGGTTCGTACGGCGCCTCGCGCGCCGAAGCGTTCGGCGCCCTCATGCCAGAAACGGCGTCCCGCCGCAACGCGGGAGCGCCGATTTGTCGCGGCCCGGCGACCATGAACACAGAGAGCGGCGAAGGCCTTTGATTTAAAGCAACCGGCGACGCCTTCGCGTCGCCGCGCCGGCGGCGCCGGCCAAGGCGTTCGAGCGATATCGATGCGAAGTTCATTGCGCGGCGAAAACGACGCCCTTGCGACCTCGCCGACCCGCAACGGCCAGCGCACAACTCGGACGATCGGCGTCCCCGACGCCGCGGTCGTTGTGTCGCGCATCGACGCGACCGCCGTCGAACTTCCGCTGCGACCCGAAGCGCGGACGCGCTTGGTCGGAGCGCGGCGCCGCCCAACGTGGAGCATAGCCTGACCCGCAAGGGCCAACGTCTTGTTCCCTTCGCTGCGGGCACTCGCGGTTGGGGCGAACGCCGCCTAAGCCAAGAAGCCAAGCGGCCGTGGCTTGAACGCAATGGCTGTCGAATTCGCCTCCATTCGCTCTAAAGCGTCGGCGGTTCGACCCCCGCCGCCCGGCATGCCGCCGTCAGCGTGTTGGCCATCAGCATTGCGATCGTCATCGGGCCGACGCCGCCGGGGACCGGCGTGATCGCCCCGGCGCGCTCGGCGGCCTCCGCGTAGGCGACGTCGCCGACAAGCCGTGTCCTCGGCTGGCCTCCGGCGTCGAGCCCCTGACCGGCGACGCGGTTGATGCCGACGTCGACGACGACGGCGCCCGGCTTCACCCAGTCGCCGAGCACGATCTCGGCCCTGCCGACGGCGGCGACGAGAATGTCGGCGCGACGCGCAACCGCAGGAAGATCGCGGGTGCGCGAATGGGCGATGGTGACGGTGCAATGGCGCGCGAGCAACAGCTGCGCCATCGGCTTGCCGACGATGTTGGAGCGGCCGATGATCACCGCCTCCTTGCCTTCGAGCGTTTGCCCAAGCGCAGCGCAGGCCTCGTCGATCAGAATCATTGCGCCGGCCGGCGTGCAAGGGATCAGCGCGCGGCCGAACTCGCCGATCGCGACGAGGCCGACGTTGATCGGATGGAAGCCGTCGACGTCCTTATGGGGGGCGACCGATTCCAACACACGCGCCGCGTGGATCGTCTTGGGCAGGGGCAGCTGCACCAGGATGCCGTGCACCGCCGGATCGGCGTTGAGTTCTTCAATCAGCGCGAGCAGATCGGCCTCGCTGACGTCGCCGGGCAAATTAAATTGCAGCGAGTGAAAACCGCAGGCTTTGGCCGCCCTGCTTTTGGCGCCGACATAGACCCGGCTCGCGGGGTCCTCGCCGACCAGCGCGACGGCCAGGCCGGGCGTCACGCCGCTCCCCGCGAGCGCGCGCGCTTGATCGGCGACGCGGACGAGCGTCGCTTGCGAGACGGCTCTGCCGTCGATGACGTAAGCGCAGGGCGTCGCGGAATTTGCCTGTGGGGTCATGGGTTGGGTCCGGATCGTTTGCGCGGCCGCCGTCGCTGCGCTTTCGCAATGTCGGCCGCGGGGTCGCAGCGCCGCTCGGCGCGCCTCGCTTTATGCGACGTCTCGAATTCTCACTCGGCCATCGCCTTCTCCATCGCCTCGGACGCCTTGGCCGTCGGGTTCTTCGTGCAATAGTCGTTGATCTTCTTGTCCAGCGCGGCAGCCGCGGGGTCCTTGGCCATTTGCGCCTTCGTCGCGTCGTCGATCTGCGCGTTCGCCTTCAACAGGTCGGCGCAGGACATGTCGGACTGCGCCTGAGCCGCGCCGAACCCGGCAAAGACCATAGCGATCGCCGCAAGGGTTGTTTTCATGTTTTTGGTTCCCGATTTCGCGCGACGAAACTCGCCCGCTTTCTGCCCGCCAAACAACTGCGGCGACGTTCCCTACAGGGAATGGGCCCCCTTTTGAAGCCACGGCGACGAAGATTCTGAGGCGGCGGCGACGGTTGCAAACCAGCGCTCTTGCCTCGAAGCTGACGGCGCGCCCGCGCAGGCGCCGCGCCTCGACGCTTTTGCGTCGCTTGACGAATCGCCTGGGGACCCTTCATGACGAAAAAGGCGACCGAACACGGCGCAAGAGACGCTCCGGCCAAGGCGGTTGCGCGCTGAAGATGTGCGACGGCCACAGAGCCGCGCCCCGTAAACTTCGCGAGTGCGACTGTGCGAACTCGCGGCGACCCTCGAGGTCGTCGCGGGTCGCTCGATTTCAGTCCGCCGTCACGCTGTCGTCGTGAACGCGAATGTTGCCGATCTTGCACCAGTCGACTTTGTACTGCTCCGTCTCGACGTCCTTGTAGATGATGCGGAACGGCACGACGCAATCCCCGGCGTCCGAATTCCAATCCATGTTTGCCGATTCGCCCGGAGCGACGTTGACGCCGCTCCAAGTGCTCCACTTGCCGTCCTCGTACGTCTGGAAGCCGGTGATCGCGTATTTCGATTCGTTGTGCAGCACAAATTTATACGAGTCGGCCAGGGCCGGCGCGGCGATCAAAGCGCCGAGCGCGCCGAGGGCCGTCAAGAGGCGGTAATTCATTTCGATCTCCACTTGGATTGACCGTCTCGCGTCGCCGACGGGTCGTCACCGCTAACC
>CAVWKL010000160.1:0-6087 GCA_963755075.1 uncultured Alphaproteobacteria bacterium | reverse complement strand
ATGGGGCTTGAGGTGCCGACTCAAGTGCTGTTACTCCAGCATCTCTGGAGCCTCGGCCGCCCGCGGTTGGGCGGGCGGTACCGCGACATCTTCCTGGGTGTCGGTGGCGGGCCGCCGCTGGCGGACATGTCGACCGCTATCCGAACTTCGATCGGCCAAGGCTCGGCGAAACCCGATGCGTTACAACGGCGGTCTGCTCGGCGGCGTCCTGCCGGCGTTGTTCCTTGCCGACCTCGGCGACGGCCAATTCGACGGCGCCTACCTCGTGTCGAATTTCGAGATGCTCAATCCGGGCCGGAATTATTTCGGCAAGTACTTCGATCTTTACGCCAATCCGGAACGCGCGCGGGGCAGTTTCCTCGACTTCGAGCGCTGGTGGGGCGGCCTTCATTTTATGAACGAAGCCGAGATCCATTGGATCGTCGAACAGCTGTTCATCGGCAATAGGCTTTCGCGCGGCGAGGCGCGCATCGAGCACGGTCGCCACCTCGACCTCAAGACGATCCGGTCGCCGATCATCGTATTCGCCTCCTGGGGCGACAACATCACGCCGCCGCAGCAGGCGCTCAACTGGATTGTCGACACCTACGCCGACGAGCAGGAAATCAAGATTCGCGGGCAGCGGATTATCTACATGGTCCACGACAAGGTCGGGCACCTCGGCATCTTCGTCTCTTCCTCGATCGCGAAGAAGGAGCACACCGAAGTCACCTCGACGATGAAGACGATCGAGGCTTTGGCGCCGGGTCTCTATGAGATGACGATCGACGAGCAGATCGGCGAAGGGGTCAACGCGCACTTCGTCGTCAGCTTCCACGAGCGCAAGATCGCGGACATTCTCGCCATCGACGAGAACGATCGCTCGGCCGAACGCGATTT
Source organism: uncultured Alphaproteobacteria bacterium (assembly GCA_963755075.1). Lineage (GTDB taxonomy): Bacteria > Pseudomonadota > Alphaproteobacteria > Rhizobiales > Beijerinckiaceae > Roseiarcus. The sequence continues at coordinate 5,208 of CAVWKL010000160.1, read as the reverse complement.
CGCCGCAGTCGAGCGACTTTCGGAGCTCGGAACCGAAATGTACGAACTTGGCGTGCGCCCCTTCGTGCAAGCGATGGTCACGCCGCAAGTCGCCGAAGCTTTGCGCCGCCTGCACCCGAGCCGGGTTCAGCGGCTGATGTTCGGCGACGCCAATCCGATGATGAGCGGGGTTCGCGCGGCGGCTGAGGCCGCAACCCAGGCTCGCAAGCCGGCCGACCCCGCCAACCCGTTTCTCGCCGCCGAGAAGCTCTGGGCGGCGAGCGTCGTCCAAGCCTTCGACTTCGCGCGCGACGTGCGCGACGCGCTCTTTGAAGCGAGTTTTCTGACGATTTACGGCTCGCCGGTCATGACGCGCCTAGGCGCTCCTCTCGCCTTCGAGCGCACGCGCAAGGACCCCAAGGCGCTGCGCTTCCTGCCCGAAGTACAGGCGACCCTAATGGGCATCGCCCGCGGCGGCTTCGAGGAGGCGGTGATCCGTATGCTCATCCTGCTCGCCGAATCGCGCGCCACGGTGCGTCGAGACCGGCTCGAGCGTTCCGCCAAAGTGCTCACCAAAGACGAGCCGTTCGCTTCGCTCGGCGCCGACCGCCGCGCCGCGCTGATCCACGAGCAATCGATCATCATCGAGTTCGAGCCCGAAAAGGCGATCGCAACGTTGCGCGACCTGTTGCCGACCGAGACGGAGCGCCGCAAAGCGATCGAAGTCGTCGAGTTCATCGCCGGTTCGATCGAGGAAATGGAGCCCAAGACGCTGCAGATGGTGCAGCGGTTCCACGCCGCGCTCGGCCTGCCGGGCCTCCTCTTGCCGGCGGCCAGGCCGGATCCGCTGGCCGAGAGTCCGACCGCGCGCGACGTCGCCTGACCGTCGCAGCGATCCGCGCGCGGTCTCAGGCGCGATCGGCTGCGGCCCTGAGAAATTCGGGCTTCAGGGCGCGATAAAGGCTGACGAAACGCTCGCGGGCGCCGGCGAACGCTAGCGATAGCTTCGGATCGGGAGACGTGACGTCGGAGATCTTCGGCGGCTTGCACAAGTCTTCGGGGGCTTTCCCGGTCGCCGCGAGACGCGCCAGACGGGCAGCGCCCAATGCGGGCCCGGATTCGCCGCCGCGGTAGCGCACGACCTCGCACCGAAGCGCCGCGGCGATCATGCGCGTCCACAGCGCGCTCTTCGCGCCGCCGCCGATCAGACCGATCCGGTCGAAGGAATCGCCGACGGCTTCGAGGCAGTCTTTGGCGTCGGCGAGGGTGAAGGCGACGCCCTCCATAACCGCGCGCGCGCAATCGGCGCGCGAGGCGCCTTCGCGGAGGCCGAAGAGGACGCCGCGCGCGTGCGGATCGTCGTGCGGGGTGCGCTCGCCCGAGAGGTAGGGCAGGAAAATCGTCTCGCCGGGCCCGCGATAGTCGCTCGCCGCCTCGGACTCGAGCTCGGCGACATCGCAGGCGACGAGGCGCGAGAGAAAGGCCAACGCCCCAGCGCCGTTGAGCATCGCCGCCATGCGGTACCAGCGCTGGGGCAGCGCATGGGCGAAACTGTGCACGAGCCTTTCCGGGGCGGCGCGATAGCGGTCCGAAGCGACGATGAGTTGCGTCGCCGTCCCCAGCGAAACGAAGGCGTCGCCGGGGCGGATGGCGCCGAGCCCGATCGCCCCGACCGCCGCATCGCCGCCGCCGGCGGCGACGACGACGTCGCGTGGCAAGCCAAGTTCGTCGGCGACGCTAGGCGCGAGGCGTCCGACCGCCTCCGATCCCTCGCAGAGCTCCGGAACCCAGGTCGAGTCGACGCCGCTCGCCGCGAGCGCGTCGGGCGACCAGCGCCGCTCCGCTTCGTCGAGCCACCAAGTCCCAGCCGCGTCGCTCATATCGGTGCGCCTTTCGCCGGTCAGCGCCAGGCGCAGATAGTCCTTAGGCAACAGTACGCACGCGACGCGCGCAAAGACGTGCGGTTCGTGGCGGCGGAGCCAAAGAAGTTTGGGCGCGGTGAAGCCCGCCATTGGCTTGACGCCGGCGAGGCGCGCGAGGTCGGGATGCTTCTCCCAAAGCTCATGGGCCTCGGCGAAGGCCCGCGAGTCGTTGTGCAACATCGCCGGCCGCAGCGGGCGGTCATCGCGGCCGAGCAGCACGGCGCTGTGCATCTGCCCGGAAAAACCGATCGCGCGCAGGGCCCTCATCGCCGCCGGCGCGCTATGCCGAAGATCGCCGATCGCGGCGAACATCGCCGTGCGCCACACCTCGGGATCCTGCTCGGACCACAGCGGCTGAGGATGGTCCGGCCGGTAGGCGCGCGAGGCCGAAGCCAAGACGGCCTCGTCCGCGTCGACCAGCACGGCCTTCAACGCCGACGTGCCGCAATCGATGCCCAGCGCAATCATGGCGCGAATGTCGCGGAAAATTCCGGCTGCGACAAGCGCCGAACCGCCGGGTCGGCGAACGCGCGCCTATTCGCCCCAGCATTCTCCGCGCGAGGCGCAAATCCATGCCGGCGGGGTTTCACGGGGCAAGTCATCGCGCGCGCCGGTCTTGGCGCGCAGGCCGCGGTCCAGGATATAGCGCAACCCCGAGAGGATCGGCTGGTCGGCGCCGCGAATCGCCACGCCGACCTGATCCCAGTCTTCGCCGTCGGCGTTGTCGGCGAAGGCGCGGACGAGCCTGGCCGCCAAAACGCCGCTCGGCAGATCGCGCCGCGAGGCGTCGGCGGCGAAGCGTCGGGCGAACTCCCCGCCGATCGAAGCGAGGGCGGCATGCGCCACATGGGCATTGGAACAAGTTCGGACGATCTCACGCAATGCCGTCACGGGCTCCTCCTCCGCATCGTCTTCATTAGACGAATGTCTAACGAGCGATCGAGTCGAAGATAAGGCGGCCGTGCAGCGCGGAACCGGCTCCGTGGCCGAAAAGGACGCGGCGCCGTTGCGGCGCCGCGTCGTGCAAGCGCAGGGAAAGTCCCGCCGATCAGGCCGTCACTTGATCCCGGCTTTGTCGGTGATGACGTAAGTGTAGGCGCCGACGGGCTCCTTGGAAATGACTGGGTCAGAACCCCCGGTGAGCAACGTCGCGACCGTGCGGGCGTAGTCCGCCTGGTCCAGCCGACCGTCCGAACCTGTGGTCAGCTTATTGATTTCGCCCATCATCTGCGTCTGGTGATGTTCGGTCTGAGCGCCGGTCGAGTCGTTGTCGAGCACGATCTTGACCGCCTCGTCGGTATGGGCGCGCGCGTAAGCCCAGCCCTTCATCGAGGCCTTGACGAACCGCGCCATCTTGTCGACGAAGGCGGGATCCTTGAGCTTGTCTTCCATCGCATAGAGGCCGTCCTCGAGCGTGGCGACGCCCTGATCCTCGTACTTGAACACGACGAGTTGGCTAGGCTTGTAGCCGGCGTCGATGACCTGCCAATATTCGTTATAGGTCATCGTCGAGATGCAATCGGCCTGCTTCTGCAACAGCGGGTCGACGTTGAAGCCCTGCTTGAGCACCTTGACGCCTTCGGGCGAGCCGTCGGTCTTGAAACCCAACTTGCTCATCCAATTGAGGAACGGATACTCGTTGCCGTAGAACCAAACGCCGAGCGTTCGGCCCTTGAGATCGGCCGGCGTTTTGATGCCGGTGTCGGCGCGGCAGGTCAGCTCCAGGCCCGAGTGCTTGAAAGGCTGGGCGATGTTGACCATTGCGGCGCCCTTCTCGCGCGCCGCGAGCGCGGCCGGCATCCAGTCCACCACCACGTCGGCGCCGCCGCCGGCGAGCACCTGCTCGGGCGCGATGTCGGGCCCGCCCGGCTTGATCGTCACGTCGAGCCCTTCCTCCTTGTAGAAGCCCTTGTCCTTGGCGACGTAATAGCCGGCGAACTGCGCCTGGGTGACCCATTTGAGTTGCAAGGTCACCGTATCGGCCGCGTGCGCCGCACCGACGGCGAAAACCGCTGCGGCGCTCACCCATGCGAATACAGTCTTATTCATCGAACTACTCTCCTCTGCTGCAAAAACCCGTCAGCGCTTGGCCAAACGTCGGGCGCCGCGACGCGCGCTCGCCCGGCTATGCCGCTCATCCATTCCTCGCCCGATAGGATGCGTGCCAGAACGTCGCGCGGCGTTCGACCATCGTCACGATGGCGTAAAACGTCGAGCCCGCGACGGCCGCCACGACAACCGTCGCCCAGACCATGTCGATGCTCAAATGACCGACCTCGGTGCTGATGCGAAAGCCCATGCCGACCGTCGGCGTGCCGAAGAACTCGGCGACAATCGCGCCAATCATTGCCAACGTCGTGTTGATCTTCAGCGCATTGAAGACGAACGGCAGGGCGGCGGGCAGGCGCAGCTTGCGCAGCGTCTGAGCGTAATCCGCCGCGTAGGTCTTCATCAGATCGCGCTCGATCGCGCCCGCGCTGGATAGGCCCGCCGTCGCGTTCACCAGCATCGGAAAGAACGTCATCACGACGACCACCGCAGCCTTGGACTGCCAGTCGAAACCGAACCACATCACCATGATCGGGGCGATGCCGACAATCGGCAACGCGGAGACGAAATTGCCGAGCGGCAGCAATCCGCGCTGCAGGAACGGCGAACGGTCGATCATGACGGCCACCGCCAACCCCGCGGCCGACCCGAGCGCATAACCCGCCAGCGCCCCCCGAATGGTTTGCACGAAGTCCGCAGCGAGCGTCGGCACGGACGCCGCGAGACGCAAGAGAATCGCCGAAGGCGCGGGAAGGATGATCGCGGGCACGCCGAGGAGGCGTACGCCGGCCTCCCACAACGCCAGGACGGCGAGGCCGAAAAGCAGCGGCGGGGCGAGATCGGCGGCGCGCCCGTTCATGGCGTGAACGCCATGCGGCGCAGCACGATCCGCGAAGCGAGCCCGATGAGGCCGACCAGCGCCGCCGACAGCGCGGCCGCGGTCAACAGCGCCGCCCAGATTTGCACGGTCTGGCCGTAATAGGAGCCCGCCAGCAGTCGCGCGCCCAGGCCGCCGTCCTCGCTCTTGGTGACCTCCGCCACCACCGCCCCGACCAGCGCCGCCGCCGCGCCGATCCTCATGCTGGCGAAAAAGAACGGCGCGCTTGCCGGCGCGCGCAGCTTCGCGAAGGTTTGGGCGGGCGTCGCCGAATACGTGCGCATCAGATCGAGCTGCAGCGGATCGGGAGAACGCAAGCCCTTGACCATGCCGACGGTGACCGGGAAAAACGAGAGATAGGCGGCGATCACCGCCTTAGCC
>CAVWKL010000159.1:0-15196 GCA_963755075.1 uncultured Alphaproteobacteria bacterium | reverse complement strand
GGGAACCTCGCTCGATTGCTTCACGCCGTTCTCGGCTCTCACCGGCATCGCGCTCGTCTTCGGCTACGCGCTGCTGGGCGCCGGCTGGCTGATCCTCAAAACCGAAGGCGCCGTCCAGGAGCGCGCGCGCCGGCAGGGCCGCGTTGCCCTCCTCGGCGTTGTCGCCGCCATCGCCGCCGTCAGCGTCTGGACGCCCCTGACGAGCCCGGAGATCGCGGCGCGTTGGTTCTCGTGGCCCAATATGCTGTGGCCGTGGCCGGCGCCGCTCGCCACCGCGCTGGTCGCCCTGGCGGCTTGGCGCGCTCTTTCGGGAGGCCCGGACGCCGCGCCCTTCCTCGCCGGCGTCGGCTTGTTCGCGCTGGCCTACGGCGGCATCGTCATCAGTCTGTGGCCGATGATCGTGCCGCACCACTTCACCCTCTGGGACGCGGCGTCCTCGTTGCGCACCCAGGCGTTCCTACTGGTCGGCACGCTGTTCCTGCTGCCCGTGATTCTTGCCTACACCGGGTGGTCCTATTGGGTGTTTCGCGGCAAGGTGCGCGCCGACGTCGGGTATCACTAGGCCTTGTCGCCGACGCCGGACCGGCGCAGCATGAGCCCGACGCCTTCGGCCCTCCGAGCGATGTCGGTGTCGGCGACGCGGCTTCCTGTCCTAAGGAACCCGATGCTCCACGGCTGGGACAATTTCTTCACCTTGGCCGGGGCGGCGGCCTCGGCACTGATCGGTTTGCTGTTCGTCGCCATCACGCTCGGCGGCGACCTTTCAACGCCGCGCGGCCTTTACAGCACCCGCGCTTTCCTGACGCCGACGCTCGTTCATTTCGGCAGCGTGCTGTTCCAGTGCCTTACCGCGCTCGCGCCGTGGCCGTCGGCGGGGCCGCTCGCGATCATTCTCGGTCTGTGCGGGCTCGCTGGCCTCGCCTATCAAATTCATATCCTTCTCATGCAACGCAAAATCGACTTCGCCTCGCCCGATTGGCTCGACTGGGCGCTGTTCTCGTATACGCCGACGCTCAGCTATGTCGGGCTGATCGCCGGCGCGGCCGGATTGATCGCAGGCAAATCCTTTGCGCCCTACGCGGTGGCGGGCGCGATCACGTTTCTGCTGTTCGCCGGCGTCTACGGCGCTTGGGACCTCACATTGTGGATCGCCAGGAACCGGGAGAAGATTTAGCGAGGCGATGAGTTGCGGCGGCGAGTCACTTGGCCAGATAGGGCGCGAGCAGCGCGAGATCGGGCGCCCCAAGCCGCTCGCTCGCCGTCCAGGCCTGATGCCAATAGGGATAGAGCAGCGTCGGCTGGCTGACCTTGTCGAGCCGCGCGCGCTCCGCCGCCGCGAGCTTCACCTCGACGCAGGCGAGATTGTCCTGAAATTGCGATTCGGTCCGTCCGCCGAGGATAACCGACGTGACGCCGGGACGGCCGAGCGTCCAGGCGAGCGCGACGCGCGCCGCCGAGACGCCATGGGCCTCGCCGATCGCCGCGAGTTCGTCGACGATATCCCACAGCTTGCCTTCGTCGGCGATCGGCGGCTCCTTCCAGCCCGCCATCAGCCGCGTGCCTTCGGGGGCGCTCTTGTCGCGCCGGTGCTTGCCGGAAAGCAGGCCGCCGGCCAGCGGGCTCCAGACGAGCACGCCGAGTTTTTGGTCGAGCGCGATCGGGATCAGCTCGTACTCGGCCTCGCGCGCCTGCAAGGTGTAATGGATCTGCTGCGAGACGAAGGGAATGCGGCCGTCCCGCCGCGCTGCCTCCATCGCCTTCATGACGTGCCAGCCGGAATAATTGGAGCAGCCGACATAGCGCACCTTGCCGGCGCGAACGAGGCTGTCGAGCGCTTCCAGCGTCTCCTCGAGCGGCGTCAGCCCGTCCCATTCGTGGACCTGATAGAGATCGATCACGTCGGTGCGCAGGCGCTTGAGGCTTTCCTCGCAGGCGCGGATCAAATGCCAGCGCGACAATCCGGCGTCGTTCGGCCCCGCGCCCATCGCATAGCGCGCCTTCGAAGCGATCAGCATGCCCGGCTTGCGCTTGCCGCCCATCGCCTCGCCGATCAGCGACTCGGCGGCGCCTGCCGAATAGATGTCGGCGGTGTCGATGAGATTGACGCCGGCGTCGGCGACGAGGTCGATCAGCCGCCGCGCCTCGGCGAGCGACACGTTGCCGACCCTGGCGAAGACGCCCTGCCCGCCGAAAGTCATCGTGCCCATCGCCACGACCGAGACCTTCAGCCCCGAATTGCCCAATTGTCGATATTCCATCATTCTCCTCCGTGGCGCTCAGCTTGGGGTTTCCTTCGCGGCGAAACTGGGGCATAAACGCGCCGGAGGAACTAGCATGTCAGCACCCCCAAGGCAATATCGGGCCCGACGGCCGAGCGCGGCGGGCGCCCCATGAGAGCGCTGCTTTGCCCGCGCCCCGGCGAGCTCACGCTCGTCGAGCGCGCCAAGCCCGAGGTCAGGCCGGGCGCGGCGCTCGTGCGCATCCGACGCGCCGGCGTCTGCGGCACAGATTTGCATATCTACGAGGGCACGCAACCCTATTTCGCCTATCCCCGCGTCATCGGCCATGAGCTCTCCGGCGAGATCGAGGCGGTGGGCGAGGCGAGTCGGTTTCGCGTCGGCCAGCGCGTCGCGGTGCTCCCCTACGTCGCCTGCGGCGCCTGCGTCGCTTGCCGGCGCGGCAAGCCCAATTGCTGCCAGAATCTCAACGTGTTCGGCGTCCACAGCGACGGAGGCATGGCGGACTGGCTCTGCGTCCCCGACGACAATCTCGTCGACGCCGAGGGCGTCGGCTTCGACGAGGCGGCAATGGCCGAATTCCTCGCCATCGGGGCCCACGCCGCGCGGCGCGGCGAAGTCGCCGCCGGCCAGCGCGTCCTCATCGTCGGCGGCGGGCCGATCGGCGTCGCCAGCGCGATCTTCGCCAAATCGCGGGGCGCCGAGGTGACGGTGTTGGATCGGCGCGAGGATCGCCTGCGCTTTTCCGCCGAGGCGATCGGCGTCGATCATATCGTCCAAGCCGGCGAGGGCGCGCGGGCCGCGCTCGACGCCCTGACCGGCGGCGATTTCTTCGACTGCGTCTTCGACTGCACCGGCTCGGCCGAGGCGATGAGCTCCGGATTCTTGCTGGTCGCGCACGGCGGCGCCTACGTGCTGGTCAGCATTGTGCTCGGCGCGATCACCTTCGCCGATCCGGAATTTCACAAGCGCGAAACGACGCTGCTCGGAAGCCGCAATGCGACGCGACAGGATTTCGACGCGGTCTTCGCCAAGTTGCGCGCCGGAACGATCCCGACCAAGGCGCTGAACACTCATCGCGCCGCGCTCGCCGATGCGCCGAAAGCGTTCCCCCACTGGCTGCAACCCTCCAGCGGCGTCGTCAAGGCGTTGATCGAGATCTGAAGCAATGACCTTCCCAATCCTGCAATTCGGCACCAGCCGCTTCCTGCAAGCCCATTTCGATCTGTTCGTCGCGCAGGGCTTCGTCGAGGGCGACGGAACAAGAAGGATTGCCGTCGTGCAGACGACCGCCTCGGCGGACAGCGCGCGTCGTCTCGCCTTCTTCAACACGGGCCAGCCCTATCGCGTCCACGTGCGCGGACTGGCGAATGAGGCCGTCGTCGACGAGTGGATCGACGTCGCCAGCGTCGGGCGAGGCGTCGACGCCAACCGTGACTGGGGCGCGCTCGAAAAGCTGTTCGTCGACGAGGCGCGCTGGATCGTGTCGAACACCGGCGACCGCGGTTACGAACTGAGCGAGGGCGATCGCTTCGAAGGCGCGGTTCCTCGGTCGTTCCCCGCCAAGCTGACGAAGCTGCTCCATGCGCGCTTTGCCTCCGGGCGCCCCGCACCGACGCTCTTTCCTTGCGAACTCATCGAAGGCAACGGCGACAAAATGCGCGCGCTCGTCCTCGAGGTCGCGGGCGGATGGGCCTTGAGCGAGGATTTCCGGCGTTGGGTCGCCGACGAGTGCCAATGGATCAACTCGCTCGTCGACCGCATCGTTTCCGAACCGCTGGAGCCAGCGGGGGCGGTCGCCGAGCCCTACGCGCTCTGGGCGGTCGAAAAGCGCCCCGGGCTCGTCATGCCCTGCCGGCACGCGAGCGTCGTCCTCACCGACGATCTCAAGCCCTTTGAACGCCTAAAGCTGTTCATCCTCAATCTCGGCCACAGCTATCTCGCAGAGCGCTGGGCGGCGCGCGGCGGGGCGCGGTCCGAGACCGTGCGCGCCGTGCTCGCCGACGCCGCGGAACTGGCCGACCTCAACGATCTCTACGACCGCGAGACGCTGCCGATCTTCGACGCGATTGGAATGGGCGCTGAGGCGCGCGCCTATCGGCTGACGGTCATTCAGCGATTCCGCAACCCGTTTCTCGACCATAGCCTCGCCGAGATTTTCAACAATCACGCCGCCAAGAAGCAGCGTCGTTTCGGTGGTCTGATCGCGCTGGGCGAGCAGGCGGGCGTCGCGATCGCGCAGCCGCGGCTCAGGGCGGCGCTGGCGCATTGATCCTCTTGCCGCAAGCGGCGAAAGAGTCCAAAGTCCGGCCCGTTCGCGCTGTCCGAACTCGGGAGTTTTTCGTGACCGTTTCGTCCCCGTTCGCTCTTATTCGCCGCGCTGCGCCGGCGATGTTCGCCCTCGCGCTGTCGTTCTCCGGCGCGGCGCAGGCGCAGACCGCGCCGAAGCCGGATCGGGCCGTCGACATGGCGGCGGTTCTGCAGCCCGGACCGCTGCCGGAAATCGCGATCGGCGACCCCAATGGCCTTCCCGTCGTCGAGTACGGTTCGCTGACCTGTCCGCATTGCGCCGTGTTCGACCGCAGCGTGTTGCCGGCCCTCAAGGCCGCCTACGTCGATCCCGGCAAGGTGCGTTTCATCTTCCGCGAGTTCTCGCGCAATCCGCTCGACGTCGCCGCCTTCGTGCTGGCGCGCTGCGTCGGCGATGACAAGACGCTGGCGACGATCGAGCTGTTGTTCGCCGAACAGGACAAATGGGCGTTCGTCGACAAGCCCGTGGACGCCTTGATCGCCGCCATGCGCCCGACCGGCATGAGCCATGACCGGGCGATGGAATGCCTCAAGGACCAGCCGAAGGCCGACGCGATGATGAAGATCGTGAAAACGGCCGAGACGACGATCAAGATCACGGGCACGCCGACCTTCGTCATCGACGGCAAAGTCTATGACGGAGAGTTGAGTCTGGACGAACTCAACGCGATCCTCAAGCCGCTGGTGAAATAGCTCCTTTCTCGGGAGGAAACTCGGACCGCGCCTCGCCGATCGCGCGCCGCCGTCAGCCAGACGACGGCGCCGGGGCTTTCAAGCGGCGCTCCACTTCCAGTCGCGAATTTCCGGCATGTCTTGACCATGCTCGGCGATATACTCCTTGTGCTCGATCAGCTTGCCCTTGAGCCGTTGCTTCAGGTAGACGCCCCTTTCGCCGATTTGCGGCAGGCGATCGATGGCGTCGATCACCAAGTGGAAGCGATCGAGATCGTTCAGCACCGTCATGTCGAACGCCGTGGTGATGGTGCCTTCTTCCTTATAGCCGCGGACATGAATGTTATCGTGATTGGCGCGCCGGTAGGTCAGCCGGTGGATCAGCCAGGGGTAGCCGTGGAAGGCGAAGATCACCGGCTTGTCCCTGGTGAAGAGGCCGTCGAAGTCCACGTCCGTCAGCCCGTGCGGGTGCTCGGTTCGCGGCTGAAGCTTCATCAGGTCGACGACGTTGATGACGCGGATTTTCAGCTCCGGCAGGTGCTCGCGCATGATCGAGACGGCCGCCAGCGTCTCGAGCGTGGGAACGTCGCCGCAGCAGGCCATCACCACGTCGGGCGCGGCGTCCTGGTCGCTGCTGGCCCACGGCCAGATGCCGACTCCCTCGGCGCAGTGTTTGACCGCGACGTCCATGGTTAGCCACTGCGGGGCCGGATGCTTTCCCGCGATCACGACGTTGACGCAATGGCGGCTGCGCAGGCAATGGTCCATCACCGACAATAGGCAGTTTGCGTCCGGCGGAAGATAGACCCGAACGATTTCGGCCTTCTTGTTGACGACGTGGTCGATGAAACCGGGATCCTGATGCGAAAAGCCGTTGTGGTCCTGACGCCAGACGTGCGAGGCGAGCAAGTAGTTCAGCGAGGCGATCTTGCGCCGCCACGGCAGCTTTAGGGTGACCTTCAGCCACTTCGCGTGCTGGTTGAACATCGAGTCGATGATGTGGATGAACGCCTCGTAGCAATTGAACAGCCCGTGCCGCCCGGTGAGCAGGTAGCCTTCCAACCAGCCCTCGCATTGGTGCTCGCTGAGCATCTCCGTCACGCGCCCCGTCGGAGCGAGAAACACGTCGGTCGGGTCGGTTGCGCCTTCCCACTGGCGGTTCGTCACCTCGAAGAGGGCTTCCAAGCCGTTGGAGATCGTCTCGTCCGGGCCGAACACCCGGAAGTTGCGCTGCTCGGCGTTCAGTTTCGTCACGTCGCGGAGGAACCTGCCGAGCACACGAGTGTCGCCGACGCCGCGCACGCCCGGCGTGGGCGCCTCGGCCGCGTAGTCGCGGAAGTTCGGCATCCGCAGATCCCGCAGCAGAAGACCGCCGTTGGCGTGGGGATTCGCGCCCATTCGCCGCTCGCCGCTGGGGGCAAGCTCGGCCAGTTCCGGCGTGAGGCGTCCCTGCTCGTCGAAGAGTTCCTCCGGCCGGTAGCTTCGCAGCCAAGCCTCGAGCTGCTTGAGGTGCTCGGGGTGGGCGAAAGGATCGGAGAGCGGCACCTGGTGCGATCGAAAGGTTCCCTCGATCTGCACGCCATCGACGATCTTCGGCCCTGTCCAGCCTTTGGGCGAATTCAGCACGATCATGGGCCAGCGCGGCCGCTCGGATTTGCCCTGGGCGCGGGCCTCCCGCTGAATCGCCTTGATCTGCTCGACCGCCGTGTCGAGCGCCGCGGCCATCGCCTCGTGCATCAGTCTGGGTTCATGACCCTCGACGAAGCACGGGGTCCAGCCGTAACCGAGGAACAACTGTTCCAATTCCTCGCGGGTGATGCGGGCGAAGATGGTCGGGTTGGCGATCTTGTAGCCGTTGAGATGCAGGATCGGCAGCACCGCGCCGTCGGTTGCCGGATTGAGAAACTTGTTCGAGTGCCAGGCCGTGGCCAGCGGACCCGTCTCCGCCTCGCCGTCGCCGACCACGCAGGCGACGATGAGATCGGGATTGTCGAACGCCGCGCCGAAGGAATGACTTAGCGAGTATCCCAGTTCCCCGCCCTCGTGGATCGAGCCCGGGCACTCCGGCGAGGCGTGGCTGGGGATTCCTCCGGGAAACGAGAACTGCGTGAAGAGCTTTCGCAGCCCGGCTTCGTCGCGGCTGACTTCCGGATAGATCTCGCTGTAGACGCCCTCGAGGTAGGTGTTGGCCACGACCGCCGGGCCGCCGTGGCCGGGGCCGCAGACGTAAATCATATCAAGGTCATATTCCTTGATCACCCGGTTCAAATGCGCGTAGACGAAGTTCTGTCCGGGGGTGGTTCCCCAGTGCCCCAACAATATGCGCTTCACATCCGCGAGGGCCAGAGGTCGCCGCAGCAACGGATTGTCGTGAAGATAAATCTGGCCGACCGACAGATAGTTGGCCGCCCGCCAGTAGGCGTCGATCTTGTCGAGCTGTTCGGCCGAGAGAGTCCCTGTCGTCACTTTCAACCCCCCTCCTCTTGCGGGCGCGACCGCGATCGGTCCCTCCCGTCACACGCAAACGACGGTCGATCGCGCCGACCGACGCTTTCCTAGCATGAGGCGAGAGCCGTTCGCGAGTGGCGCTCATCAGGATAAGGCGTCGAGGGCGGCCCTCACCATTGCAGAAACCGCCGCCCGGCGAACGCGCCCGCGGCGACGACGACGAGCGTCGCGAGCGGATACCAGCTCGCGACGAATAGGGGCGAATCGTCGGTGCAATTGGTTGCGTAGATCGTCGCCGCGACGCCCGCCGCGGCGGCGCCGGCGAGCGCGCCGCTGAGAGCCGGATGCTGCGGCGCGCCGGCGCGCATTGCGGCGATTAGTGCCGTCAGCGGCGGAATCGACATCAGCGGGATCAACGTCAGGCAATGCAGCGCGTTGTGTCCGATCAGGCGCGTCCCCCACAGATCCCGCGGCACGAGCGCCAGTTCAGCGACGACGGCGCCCGCCAGCAGCGCGAACGGCGCGATGAGCAGCAGCGCGAGCGCGCCCGGGCGCGCGTCGGGCCGCAGGAGCCGCCAGCACAAGAGCGCCGAGGGGGTCAGCAGCGCCAACGTGTCGACGAATTTGAGATCGAATCGGACGGTTCGCGCCGCTTCGGCGAAATCCGGCCGCGGTCCGAGGGCGGCCATGAACAGCGCCAGGCTCAGCGCCGCGCCGAGCGCCAGCGCAAGGCTCACTCGCCTTCCCAGATGGATCGGCGGCGCGACGGGGTCGGCCGCGAGCGCGTTGATGAGATCGGCGGTCCTCATTGGGTCGCGCTCCGCCAGGCCGCGGCGAGAGACTTCAGCGCGCGGTGCAGCGCGACGCGCACGGCGACCTCCGACATCGAAAGGCGCGCCGCCGTCGCGGCGATCGATTGGCCATTGAGCGAGATCGCGGTCACGATGTCGCGCTGCCGCGGCGCCAAGCTTTGCATCACGCGCTCGATATCGCCGCGCATGTGCGGGTCCTCCGCCTCCGGCGCGGCAAGCACCGCTTCGAAATCCTCGATCGGCTCGGCGCGGCGCGAGCTGCGCCGACGCATCGCGTCGATAATCTTGTGGCGCGCGATTGCGTTGACCCAGGGCGCCGCTTTCGGGCCGCCGTCCCAGGTGTGCCGCTTCAGATGGATCGCCAACAAAGTCTCTTGCACGACATCCTCGATATCCGCGTCGCCGACCCGCATGCGCGAAAACGCCCCTCGCGCCATCGCGCGGACGGCCCGCCCGATCTCCTCAAGCAACCGACGATAGACCGCCTCGTCGCCCATCAGGGCGGCGCGCAACATCGACGCCCATTTGTCGTCGAGGGGACCGTCGGCCGGTTCCTTGCCCATTCGTCCTTCGCCTCAATGTGACAATTGTTACGGGCAGAGCCGAACCCTATAGCCAAAAGGCCGGCAAACTCGTTGCGAGGGTCGTGTAACATGCGGCGCGCCCGCCGCGAAGACGCAAGCGATGACCCGCCGCGGCGCCGAGCCGCAAGGAGGAACCCGTGTCCGCTTCGCCCGCCGCTCCAACCCGCGTCGCCGCGCCCGTGCCCGATCGGAGCGGCGTCGGCCTGAAAGCCGAGCACGTCGACGAAATTCTCGCCGAGCGGCCCGATCTCGGGTTTTTCGAAATCCACGCCGAGAACTATATGGGCGAGGGCGGGCCTGCGCATCGCCGGCTCGAGGCGGTCCGCGCGCGCTACCCCCTTTCCCTGCATGGCGTCGGCCTCTCCATCGGCTCGCCGAGGCCCCTCGACACGGACCATCTCAAGCGCCTGGCGGCGCTCGCCCGGCGCTACGATCCGGGTCTTTTCTCCGAGCATCTGGCCTGGTCGAGCCACAACCAGGGCTTTCTCAACGACCTCCTGCCGCTTCCCTACACGCGGGAAACGCTGGCGACCGTGTGCGATCACATCGATCAGACGCAGGAGGCGCTCGGCCGCCCCATGCTGCTCGAAAACCCCTCGACTTACCTTCTCTTTGCCGAGAGCACGATTTCCGAGACCGACTTCATCGCCGAAATTGCGCGCCGCACCGGCTGCGGGCTGCTGCTCGACGTCAGCAACGTCGTCGTCTCGGCCGCCAATCACGGCTTTGACCCGCTCGCCTATCTCGACTCGTTTCCGCTTCGCCGGGTTGGCGAAATCCATCTCGCCGGCTACGCGGAGACGCAAGACGACGCCGGGCGCCTGTTGTTGATCGACGCCCACGATTCGCCGGTGCGCGACCCCGTCTGGGCGCTCTATGCCGAGACGATCCGGCGCCTCGGGCCGACGCCGACCCTGATCGAATGGGACAACGCGGCGCCGGCGTGGCCGGTCCTCTTCGCCGAGGCGCGCCGCGCCGAGCGGACGATGGATGAGGCCGTCGCCCAGTCCGGCGCGAACGAGCTTCGCCATGCCGTCTGAAACGACGATCGACGTCTTCGCGCAGGCGCTGAGCGACCCGGCGCGGCCGGTTCCGCCGCAAACGAAGGGGCGCGAGGGTCGCCCCGACGCGCGTCGCTTCGCCGTCTACCGCAACAATGTCGCGGCGGGCCTCATCGGCGCGATCGAGGCGCGCTATCCGGTGGCGCGGCGCCTCGTCGGCGACGCCTTCTTCCGCGCCATGGCGGGCGCCTTCGTCGCCGCCCATAGGCCGCGCTCGCCGGTGCTGATCCATTACGGCGAGACCTTCCCCGACTTCGTCGCCGGCTTCGAGCCGGCGCGCGAGATCGCCTATCTCCCCGACGTCGCGCGGCTCGAGAACGCCTGGGTCGAGGCCTATCACGCCCGCGATGCCCCCGCGCTGACGTTCGATGCGCTCGGCGCCGTCGATCCTGACGCCCTCGGCGTCTTGAGATTTTCTCCCCACCCGGCGGCGCGGCTGCTGCGCTTCGCCCATCCCGCCGCCTCGATCTGGGCCGCTCATCAGGCAACGGGCGAGCCGCGCCCGCCCGAGGCTTGGCGCGCCGAGGAGGCGCTGGTCACGCGGCCCGAGGCCGATGTCCTCGTGCGCATCCTGCCGCCCGGCGGCTACGAATTCGCCCAAGCGCTGTTCGCCGGCGCAACCCTCGCCGAGGCCGCCGAGAACGCCGTCGGCGAAGGCTTCGACGCCGGCTCCCACCTCATCGGCCTGATCGAGGCCGGCGCGTACCAATCGTTGCGCTAAAGGAGAAACCCATGACGACGAATTCCGCGGTGGCGGGCGCCGGAGCCGCCAACCCGATCGCCCGCTTGACCGGCGCCCTCTTCGGGCTCGCGCCGGTGTCGCTGACGACGCTCGTCCTGCGCGTCGCGCTGGCGCTGCCGTTCCTGCGCGCCGGGCAGACCGACTGGGACGGCTGGTTTGACTTGTCCTTCGGCGTCAAGGCGCGTTTCGCCAACTTGCGCCTGCATTGGTTCGGCGCGGAGTACCCCTTCCCCCAACCCGACCTGATGGCCTTGGCCGCCGGCGTGGCGGAGGTCGCTCTGCCCGCCTTGCTGATCGTCGGTCTGGGCACGCGCTACGCGGCGCTGGGCCTCCTCATCATGACGGGGGTCATCCAGCTGACCTTCCCCGACGGGTGGGCGAATTTTCACCTCTACTGGGCCTCGCTGGCGCTGGCGATCCTGACTTTCGGGCCGGGGAAGATCGCGCTCGATTACGTACTCGGGCTCGATCGAATCTCGCGACCGAGTTGAGCTTTGGCGGGTGGGGCCGGAACCGCGCCACGCCCAACGTCACGGCGCGGCCGGCCGCTCGATCGGCTGACAGAAGCGGATGAGGTTGCCGAACGGATCGATCACGCCCGTCTCGAGCGTTCCCCAGGGCGTGGCCTCAATCCCCGGCCGCATGTAGCGGTAGCCCTTGGCGGCGATCTCGCGGTGAAACGCCTCGACGCCTTCCATCATCACTCGGATTCGAGCTCCATGGCTGCCGTCGCCGTGATGTTCGCTCAGGTGCAGAATCAATTTGCCGCGCGAAATCTGTCGATAGAGCGGGGCTCCAGGGTCGAAACGGTGATCCCAGTCGACCGAGAAGCCGAGAAAGTCTTGGTAGAACTCGTCCGCCTTGGCGACATCGAAGATGCGCAGAATGGGCACGACCCATTTGAAGCTGATTTCCATGGCGGTCACTCCTCGCAGTTCGTCACCCCTCGGCAGATGAGGGTGGTGGGCAAATCCCGCCTCGGTCACGCGTCGCGGCAAATCTCGTCCCGTCGCCCGGCCGCCCGGCCGCAGTCCACCAGACCCCGCGACGGAGCGGAGTCGGATTTCCCTGATGTTGACGCCGACCGGCGGCGCCCTTATCGCCAGCACGCGCGCTCCCGTTCCGCCACGATTTCGGTCTTGGCGATATTGTCACAGCCGACCTGGGCTCGCCGACGCGAATGCGCGTACTATGCGTCAAGCCGCCGGGGCGCCTCAACGATGAACTTTTTCCAACGTTTCACGTTTCTGTTTTCCGCGCCGATGTTCGACGCCGACGACCTCGAGGGTCTGCGCGTCAACCAGATCATCGCCGCCATCGAGCACATGGGCTTCCAGGTCATCAAGGCGCGACGGCTCGAGGACGCCGAGATCGCCGTGCAGACCGACGCCGCGATCGGTTGCATGGTCGTCGACTGGGGAAAGAAGGGTCTCGAGGGCAAGGCCGCCTCGCTGATCAATCTCATGCGCAAGCGCGGTCTCGAAATGCCGATCATGATCCTCGTGCGTCGCAAGCGCTTCGAGGACATTCCCGTCGAGGTGCTCGATTTCATCGACGGCTACGTGTTCCTCGCCGAGGAAACGCCGGAATTCATCGCCAAGAATCTCGTCTCGCGCCTGAAGCAATACGCCGAGACGCTGAAGACGCCGTTCTTCGGCGCGCTGGTCGACTACGCCGAGGAGGGCAACCAGCTGTGGACCTGCCCCGGGCACAACGGCGGCATCTTCTACTCCCGCAGTCCGATCGGCCGCATCTTCATGGAGCACCTCGGCGAGGCGGTGTTTCGCGACGATCTCGACAACTCGATCTTGGAACTCGGCGATCTGCTGACCCACGAGGGGCCGGCGCTGCAGGCGCAGATGGAGGCGGCGGCGATCTTCGGCGCGGAGAAGACCTATTTCGTGCTCAACGGCACGTCGACGTCGAACAAGGTGGTGCTGACCAATCTCGTCGCCGAGGACGATCTGGTGCTGTTCGACCGCAACAACCACAAGGCGGCTCATCATGGCGCGCTGCTGATCGCCGGCGGCGTGCCGATCTTCCTGCCGACCGACCGCAACGCCTACGGGCTGATCGGTCCGATCCTCGCCGACGCCTTCGACGAGGGGGCGATCCGCGAGCGCATCCGCGCCAATCCGCTGGTCAAGGATCCCGAGGCCTGGAGGCGCGAGCGGCCGTTCCGCGTCGCGGTGATCGAGCAATGCACTTATGACGGCACGATCTACGACGCCGAGCGGATCGTTCAGCGCATCGGGCATCTGTGCGACTACATCCTGTTCGACGAGGCCTGGGCCGGCTTCATGAAGTTCCATCCGCTCTACGAGCGGCGTTTCGCGATGGGCTTGAAGAACCTCGGCCAAGCCTCGCCGGGAATCGTGGCGACGCAATCCTCGCACAAGCAGCTCGCGAGTTTTTCGCAAGCTTCGCAAATTCACGTCCGCGACCGCCATATCAAGGGCCAGCGCCGGCGCGTCGAACACCGGCGCTTCAACGAAGGCTTCATGCAGCACGCCTCGACCTCGCCGTTCTATCCGCTGTTCGCCTCGCTCGACGTCGGCGCGCAGATGATGAAGGGCCGCTCCGGCGAGGTGCTGTGGGACGACACGATCCGGCTCGGCATCGAATTGCGCAAGAAGCTGCGCGCGGTGCGGCGCGAATTCGAGGAGAAAGAGAAAGACCCGTCGCGCCGCTGGTTCTTCAATCCGTTCGTCCCCGAGCGCGTCTCGATCCCCGACGTCGCCAGCGCCGGCGGCGCGCATATCGTGCCTTGGGAGAGCGTCTCGACCGATCAGCTGGCGCGCGACCCGCGCTTCTGGGAACTTGCGCCGGGCGAGGTCTGGCATGGCTTCAGCGGTCTCGAAGTCGGCTTCGCCATCACCGACCCGGCCAAGCTCACCCTTCTCACGCCAGGGTTCGATCGCGGAACCGGCGCTTACGAGGCGCACGGCGTGCCGGCGCCGGTGGTCGCCCAGTATTTGCGCGAGAACCGCGTCGTGCCGGAAAAGAACGATCTCAATTCGCTGTTGTTCCTGCTGACCCCCGGCGTCGAATCGAGCAAGGCCGGCACGCTGGTGTCGGCGCTGGTCGCCTTTAAGCGCCTGCACGACGACAATGTCCCGCTGGAGGAGGCGATGCCGGAATTCGTGGCGCGTCGCCGGGCGCGCTATCGCGGCAAGCGCCTGCGCGATCTTTGCAACGAAATGCACGCCTTCTTCCGCGAAGCCGGCGTGAGCGCCCTGCAGAAGGCGCAGTTCGAAGCGGCGCACCTGCCGGAAATGGTGATGACGCCGCTGCACGCCGCGCGCCATCTGGTGCGCAACAACGTCGACTACCTGCCGCTCGACGCGCTCGAAGGCCGGATCGCCACGACCTTGTTCGTCGTCTATCCCCCCGGGATCGCCACAATCGTTCCCGGCGAGCGCCTCTGCGCGCGCGCCCGGCCGATGATCGACTATCTCAAGACATTCGAGCGCGGCGCCAACGTCTTTCCCGGATTCGAATCGGAGGTGCAAGGTCTTTATCGCGAGGTTGACGCGGCGGGCGCGATTCGCTTTTTCACCTATGTCGTGCGCGAATGAGGCGCAGCCATTCGGGACGGGCGTTACGATGACGGTGCAGGATGTCGACAAGAGCGCGACCGGCGAGGCGGCGAGCGGGGCCTTCGTGCGCCCCTCGCGCGACGCGGACGTCCCGACGATGCTGGCGATCTATCTCCACCACATCCGCAAGGGGGTCGATGCGAGCCTCGCCGGCGACTTCGAGGCGCCCGACGCCGACGACCTCAAGCGGCGGCGCAAGAACATGCACCGCGGGCGGCTGCCGCACCTCGTCGCCGAACAAGGGGGCGCCGTCGTCGGCTACGCCTACGCCGTGCCGTTCCGCAAGCGGCCCGCCTACCGCTACGCGGTCAAGCACTCGATCTACGTGCATCACGAGCATCTCGGCCGCGGCCTCGGCCGTCAGCTGCTCAGCGCGCTGATCGACGCCTGCGCGGCGGGCGGCTACCGGCAGATGATCGGCTATATCGACGCGGCCAATCAGGCCTCGATGCGGCTTCACGCCGCCTTCGGCTTCCGCCAAGTCGGCTATCTCCCCTCGATCGGCTACAAATTCGGCCGCTGGACCGACTCGGTGATGATGCAACGATCGCTGGGGTTGGGGGCGACGGCGCCGCCGGAGGGGTGAGGCCGTATCTCCTCTTTCGCGACAAGGTGGCCGCGCAAGCCCGTGGATATGGAAACACCGCCAATGTGGCAACCCCATGCCCGCAGGGCCGTCAAGAACGCCAGCAGACGGCCGGCGACGGCTCGATTGGCGATGACCGCTAGCC
>CAVWKL010000158.1:0-3275 GCA_963755075.1 uncultured Alphaproteobacteria bacterium | reverse complement strand
TCTTCCCGCCTATTGCTTCGACTACGACGTATTGCTCGGGACGATCAAGCTCGCCGTACGCATCGAACAACTCGCCGAAGCGCGCGAACGCGAGGCAGTGCAGGCCCAGCTCACAGTCCAGTACAAGCGGTTCAATAACGCGATGGACAACATCGTGCAGGGATTGGCGATGTACGATCAGCGCAATGCGCTGATCGCCTGCAACAAGCGGTACGCCGAAATTTATGGATTGCCCGCCGAATTGACCGGCCCAGGGGTCACCCGCGCACAGATTCTCGCCCATCGCGGCGAGCACGGCTTCGGAAAGCCTGCAAGCGAGCCGCGCACGGACCCGGACGGCGGCATCTTGATGATCAACGAGCTGCCAGACGGGCGCCTCATCGCCCAGCGGCGAAAGAAGCTTGCCGACGGCGGGTGGGTGTCGACGCATGAGGACATCACCGTTCGTTGTCGGGCCGAAGCGAAGGTCGAAGAGATGGCGACAAGCGACGCCTTGACCGGCCTGTCGAATCGCTTCGCGTTCAAGCAACGCCTCGAGAAGTGCCTCGCCGAGGCCCGCCGCCGCACCGGCAAGTTCGCCGTGCTCTATCTCGACCTGGATCATTTCAAGGCTGTCAACGACGCTTTGGGGCATACCGGCGGAGACAAGCTGTTGCAGGAGGCGTCGGCCCGAATCAAAGCCGTGGTCCGTCCTGACGACACGGCGGCGCGGCTCGGAGGCGACGAGTTCGCGATCATCCAAACCGTCTCCTACGCTCCGAGCGACGCCAAGCGTCTCGCCGAGCGATTGATCGCATCCGTGAGCCGGCCCTATGCGATTGGCAGCGACCACATTGAAATCGGAGCCAGCATCGGCATTTCCCTGGCGCCCGACGACAGCGTCGATTCCGACGAACTGTTGCGCATGGCCGACATGGCTCTTTATCACGCCAAGATGAATCGCGGCAGTTACACGCTCTTCAAGCCTTGGATGGACGAACAGATTCGTTCTCGCCGCAAAATGGAAAGCGATCTGAGGACCGCGCTCGCCGAGGGGCAATTCGAACTCCACTACCAGCCGATCGTTTCGGTGGCCGATAGGCGGGTGCGATCGTTCGAAGCGCTTCTGCGGTGGAAGCATCCCGAGCGCGGCAAAGTGTCGCCCAGCGAGTTCATCCCACTGGCCGAAGAGAACGGTCTGATCGTGCCCATCGGAGACTGGGTTCTACATGAGGCGTGCCGGGAAGCCGCCAAATGGCCGGACCACATCAAGGTGGCGGTCAACGTGTCCGCCGTGCAGTTCAGGTCGCCAGGGATTCTCCAATCGATCTCCGACGCGGTCCAGGCGGCGGGCGTGGAAGGTTCGCGACTCATTGTGGAAGTCACCGAGAGCGTCATGATCACGGATGCCGAACAGGCCATTCAAACGCTCCATTCCATCCGCAACATGGGCGCCGCGATCGCTATGGACGACTTTGGAACGGGGTATTCGAGCTTGAGCTATCTGCGCCGCTTCCCGTTCGACAAAATCAAGATCGACCAATCGTTCATTCGTGAGCTTGGGCAGCGCGAGGAGTGCGCGGCGATCGTGCGCGCGGCAACCGGCCTCGCCGATGCGCTGGGCATGGAGGCGGTCGCCGAGGGGGTCGAGACGGAGGACCAGCTGGCCCTCGTCGCACTGGAGGGCTGCGCCGAGGCCCAGGGCTATCTGATCAGCCGTCCGATGCCGGCGTCCGAGGTCTTTGGCTTTCTCGGCGTCGCGCCCCAGGAGGCCCCAAGCCGAACGGTTCCGAAAGCGCTGCCGCCGGAGCGCAAGGTCGGAACGAGCGAGCCGTCCCGCCTTCCCTCGCGCGTCACATCTTTTCCCTTGATCCGGCGCGACGGAACGATTGCGGCGGCGTCTCCGTCCCTGATGAAGGGCATGCGTTCGCCCGCGCGGTGACTCGCGAAACCGAAAAATCGCCGGGATCCGGCCAAGCCGGATTCCTTGCCGGCTTTGCATGCGATCGGCCGGAGCGGACGGGAACCGACGCAATCGTCGCGGCGCGCAAGAGCGCCCGACCCGCGGATCGCGACGTCGGCGTTCGCCAAGCGCGGCTTCGCTTGGGGGCGATCGGACGCGTCGGCCGTCTCTACTCCACGTCCTCGACCGCCACCGTGCGGCCGGAAAGCCGCTGGGCGAGCGAAGCTTCCATGAAGGCGTCGAGGTCGCCGTCAAGCACTTCGGAGGGCGAGCTGGAGACATGGCCGGTGCGCAGATCCTTCACCATTTGATAGGGCTGCAGCACGTAGGAGCGGATCTGGTGGCCCCAGCCGATGTCGGTCTTCGAGGCCGCGTCCGCGGTGGCCTTGGCTTCGCGTTTCTCCAGTTCCATTTCGTAAATGCGGGCGCGCAGCATATTCCAAGCGGTGGCGCGGTTCTTGTGCTGCGAGCGCTCGGCCTGGCAGGCGACGACGATGCCGGTCGGGATATGGGTGATGCGCACCGCCGATTCCGTCTTGTTGACGTGCTGGCCGCCGGCGCCCGAGGCGCGGTAGGTGTCGATACGGCAATCGCTCTCGTTGACGTCGACCTGAATGCGATCGTCGACCACCGGATAGACCCACACCGAGGCGAAGCTGGTGTGCCGACGCGCGTTGGAGTCGAAAGGTGAAATCCGCACCAGCCGGTGCACGCCCGATTCGGTCTTCAACCAGCCGTGGGCGTTATGGCCCTTGACCATGATCGTCGCGGACTTGACGCCCGCCTCGTCGCCCTCCGTTTCCTCGATCACTTCGACGTCGAATTTGCGCCGCTCGCCCCAACGAACGTACATGCGCAGCAGCATGCGCGCCCAATCGCAGCTTTCGGTGCCCCCGGCCCCGGAATGGACTTCGACATAGCTGTCGTTGCCGTCGGCTTCGCCCGACAGCAGCGCCTCCAACTGGCGGCGCTCGCCTTCCGCTTTCAGCGCCTTGAGTTGGGCCAGACCTTCCGCTTCGGTCGCGGCGTCGCCTTCGGCCTCGCCGAGTTCGACCAGCGTCGTCGCGTCGTCGAGGTCGCGCGCGATCTTGACGAGCGAGCCGAGGCGGTCTTCCAGCACGGTGCGCTCGCGCATCAGCTTCTGCGCCGCCTCGGGATCGCTCCACAGCGCCGGGTCTTCGGATTTGGCGTTGAGCTCGGCCAATCGGCGCGTCGCGGCGTCGACGTCAAAGATGCCTCCTCAGCAGTCCCACGGACTGCTTGATCGTTTCGACGAGTTGCTCGGCTTCGGCGCGCATGAATGGGGATCCTCGATTCGGCGGGCACGCTAGCC
>CAVWKL010000157.1:0-58563 GCA_963755075.1 uncultured Alphaproteobacteria bacterium | reverse complement strand
CTGCGCCCGGAAAGTGAGACACGCTAAATGAGTGACATGGCCTTTTGAGGAGGTCCGATGTCAAATCACCCGATGCGTGTCTTTTCGACGGCGTTCAAGGAAGGGGTCGTCAGGCGGTTAGAGTCTGGCGAGGCTCTGGCGACGGTGTCGAAGGAGCTGGGGATCGCGCGCAAGCTTTTGTACGAGTGGCGCTGGGCCTGGCGGCGCGAAGGCGCAGCCGGGCTGAACCGCAAGCGAGGCCCGAAGCCTGGCCGCGGGCGCGCGGCGGTGGGGGAGGCGCCGGGCGCCGCCCTGGCCGGTTCGCCTCCGGACGCTTCGGGCCCCTCAGCGCCCGTCGCCGAACTGGCCAGGGCGAAGGCGCGCATCGACGAACTCGAGCGCATGGTCGGACGCCAGCAGCTCGACCTCGATTTTTTTCGCAAAGCCTTGCGGCTTGCCGACGCGCTTTCGCCGGAAACCCCGGCGCATGGCGCGAAGGACTCTACGCGCTCGTCCAAAGCTTGAGCGCGAACGAGGAGCCGCAAGGCGAAAGCCAACGCCGAGCGCATGACGTTCAGCATCTGTGCCAGATCGCGCAGCTGTCGCGGGCCGGCTATTACCGCCGTCTCGGACCCCACGAGACGCGGCGCGAGGACGCCGATCTGCGCGATGCGATCCAGCGCATCGCCTTGCAGGACCGCCACTACGGATACCGGCGCGTCGCCGAGCAATTGCGGCGCGAAGGGGTCGTCGTCAACGCCAAGCGGGTGCGCCGGCTGATGCGGCTCGACAACCTCTTGAGCCTGCGCTTCAAGCCGTTCGTCCCGCGCACGACGATGAGCCGGCACGGTTACGAGATCGTCGCCGATCTGACGCGCGGGCTTATCCCCACGGGCGTCGATCAAATATGGGTCGCCGACATTACCTATGTCCGATTGCGCGAGGCGTTCGTCTACGTCGCCATCGTCATGGACGCCTATTCGCGCAAGGTCGTGGGCTGGGCGCTCGCCGATCATCTGCAGGCGAGCTTGGCCCTCGAAGCCCTCGACAACGCCGTCGCGGCGCGCGGGCGTCCGCTCGACGGCCTCATCCACCATTCGGATCGGGGCGTGCAATACGCCTGCGGCGACTATGCCGATCGCCTGGCCGTCATCGGCGCCAGAGCCAGCATGAGCCGCCCCGGCAACCCCTACGACAACGCCAAGGCCGAGAGCTTCATGAAGACGCTCAAGGCCGAAGAGGTCAACGGCAAGGATTACCAATCCCTCGAAGACGCTCGCCGCGACATCGGCGCCTTCATCGAGGTCGTCTACAATCGCCGCCGATTGCACTCGGCGATCGGCTACCAGCCCCCTGTTGAATTCGAAGACCAATTGCGACAGGCTCAGCACCGTGAAATCAAACAACCCATGCCCGTGTCACAGAATTAGCCGTGTCTCACCGACAGGGCGCAGTCCAATACCAATCCCCGTATTGCGGGGACATGATACACAATCCCCGATCCGATCAGGGCGCTGCGACCCTTGGCCTGGGTCCCGGTTTTCCCCGGCGCAGGCTGCGGCCGAGTTTGCGTTCGGCCGAGGCGATGAATTCGGGGCCGCCGAGCGGGCGGCCATTGGCGCTGAGCGTTTCAAAACCGTCGAGTTGGGCCTGCTCGCTCGGCGACAGAGCCAGCAAATCGGCAAAGCGCGGCGCGAGGGCGAGCACAGGCTGCACGCTGGCCAGCGCGTCGTCGCGCCCCGCGAGATGGGCGCGCACGCTCGACCAGGGCCAGTCGCCCGGGGTGGCGCAGAGCCCCGCCCGCACCGGATTGAACGCGAGATAGCGCACGGCGTTGAGACAATGCGCCTCGTCCATCGCGACGCAGCCAAACCGCCCTTGAAACACATGCCCGGTTTGGCGCGCTCGCGCGTTGACGAAGCCGACAAAACGCCGATGCGCCTCGCCAACCGCGCGCGACAGCCCATCGGGAGTGGAGGGCGTCAGGATGAGATGAACATGGTTGGGCATCAGACAATAGGCCCAGCAGGAAACCCGGTTGAACCGGCATCGCTCCGCCAGAAGATCGCGGTAAAGCGCGGTGTCGCCCGGCTCGGTGAAAAGCGCCTGCCGCCGATTGCCGCGCTGCGTCACATGATGGGGGACGTCGGGAATGACGATGCGCGACAGGCGGGCCATGGCTCAGAAGACCACATCGCGAGAGATCGCGCAATGTGTATCATGTCCCCGTAATCCAAAGCGCGGTGTCGCCCGGCTCGGTGAAAAGCGCCTGCCGCCGATTGCCGCGCTGCGTCACATGATGGGGGACGTCGGGAATGACGATGCGCGACAGGCGGGCCATGGCTCAGGAAATCACAACGCGAGAGATCGCGCAATGTGTATCATGTCCCCGTAACCCCAATGTGTATCATGTCCCCGTAACCCCGTAACCAACCCCGCGCCGAAAGCCTCATCATGAAGCCAGTCGGAAAGCCGGATGCGGGAAATCCGCACGTCCGGTTTGATGAGCGGGGAAGGGAAACGGGGCGTTGCCGCACGGCCCAAGCCACCGCGCCCTTCCTCGACTCTACCGTAACTCAAATCGGTGATAGACTTTCCCATGGACGGCGCTCCTTCAGATGAGTTGCTCAACGACAACCATCTTGGCACAGCCCTCATTCAGAGCCAGATGCCGGTGCGGGCGCCGTCCACACCATCACTGTAATCCCGTAGCCCATATGAGACACACCGTTGGCCTGTCTTGCCTGTCATGTCGGCGTTGCCATATCGCAACACCCCACTGCGTGTGACTTTCCTCTGCACAGATATGGTTTCCCAAGAAAATCATATTGCGCCTCGGCCAGATTGGTGCCATAAGCGACATATGGCTAGCGCAGATCTTGATAGAATCAGAACCGTGAAGGCTCACCTCCTAAGGGAGGCGGATCGCTATGAGGCGTTGGTCGCTAGCCTGCGCACCAAAGCGGAAAAATACGCGGCGGCTGAGGCCGTCCTGCTCGAATTGGCTGGCGACGATCTATTTGGTGACGAGAACCTCGTAACCCTCAACGAAACGTCAGATAAAGATCGTCAGGCGATCGGAGCTAATGGGAATGTCGTCGAGATACAACGAAAACCGGACGGCGTTCCCGCCGTCCCCAATATGATCTTTGAGGCGCTTAAGGACGCCGCTGAGAAGGGCGCGCCAGGCTTGACGCCCGCAGGACTTCTCAGTTTCGTTCAGCAGAAATATTGGCCCAACGCCAAGGGGCCAGACATTGGATCAGCGGCATGGCGGCTGTGGAAAAAGGGCAGGCTCACCAAGCCGGACCCGGATTCTTCGCTGTATGCGTTGCCAGCTCAGGAGAACGCAGACTGACCCCAGCGGGTCAGCCCCAAAGATCGGGCATGGTGAGAGATGCATACCGCACTGCTACACAGTCCACGGTGCCAGCCGGGGGCAAGCGTGCGGAGGCCGGAGCGTTACCGGATGCCCGCCCATATACACTTTTCTAGCGACTCGCGCACGAAAAAAATGTGCTAAGGCCTAGAATCTCTCGGTACTTACGCGACATGGTGACTAAACCGCAACAGGATGAATCACTTAGCGAGTCAGAGATTTCTAAGCGCGTGGAAAGAGCGATTCGCCGATTGCAATGACACTCCCGGCTTTCCCTTTTTATATACCACCCAGCCCAACGAAGGCAGCGAGCCAACCCTAGACGCAAGCCGCTCACAAGAGTCCTGGGCTCTTTCAAAGAGGGAAAGACGGGCATGTCGCCGTAATTCAAAACTCCTACGGGGCGCGGTTTCATGGCGATGATGTCGGCGATGGCCGAGGATGAGCGCTTGCGGATCATCAAGCGCACCCACGAAGGTCGACAGATCGCGCGCGCCAAAGGCGTTCGAATGGGGTGCAAGCCGAAGCTCACGCCGCACCAGAAGACGGAGGCGCGCCAGCGTATCGCCAAGGGCGAGTTGACGCGCGACCTTGCCAAGAGCTACGGTGTCAGCGTCAGCACGATTTCGAGGCTTGGCTAGGAGATGGATCGTGCTAATTGACGAAATCATTCAATTGCTAAGCACCGATCAGGGAAGTATTACAGAGGCGCTTCTCAAGACCAAGATTTTGTTGCACCAAATTGGGCATCGAGAGCTAGTCGATTGGGTTAATAAGGAACTCAACGGCTATGCTGATGGGGCAGACGTTCCGGCGTATCGTATTGCACACGCGCATGTAGTTGGCACGCTCGTCAATATTCGGATGCGTGCGACGGGGCATCCGATCCCATTGGGGCATCTTACCGACGCGCAAAGGCAATCACTCGAAATTTCGTCCGTGCGTGAATCCCTTGCTGTCGTCGCACAATTTGCAGAGAGCAACTCGCTTCACAAGCCGTTACCAATGGAATATAACAATTTACTCGGCCATGGATTAGCAGAACACACGCATGTTGAGCAGGCATGGTGCGAGTTTAGTCCTGTGGAGATGAAAAATATCATTTTTCAGGTTCGGACGAGATTGTTAGATTTTATGCTGGACCTAAAATCGTCCATTGGTAGCGCAGTGTCCGAGGAGGATGTAAAGGCAAACGCTGTAAACGTCGATGCGACGTCCCTTTTCAACAAGGCGATATTTGGTTCCCATACGACTATTATTGTTGGAGATCATAACAAACAGATCGTAGGCAGCACCGTTGTGAAGGGCGATTTTGCGTCGCTCGCTGATAAATTACAGAACCTTGGTGTTGGGCGTGAAGATATCGACGAATTGCAGAAGGCGATCGGAAAGGATTCAGGCAAAGAGCCGACGCCTACCGTTCGAGGCAAAGTTACCCATTGGCTCAAGACCCTGGCGGAAAAGCAATTGGACATTGGGGCGCAGGCCGCATTGACGTTCTCGATTGATGCAGTTGTTCACGCGGTTAAGGCATACATGGGCGGCTGACTGGGCGTTTCGGCGCTTCGCGCCGTCCGGCTCTAGGCGCAAGCGCCCGAAGCCGCTTCGCGTCTCCGACCATGCGGGTGACGATCCCTAACGTGTTCCTGTCTGTGTCAGACCACGTTACGGGCGTTACGGGGACATGATACACAATCCCCGATCCTATCAGGGCGACCCAAGATCGCGTCCGTCAAGGCGGCGGCGATTTTGGGCGGTCACGTCGTCTCGGGACGAGGCCGCGGCGGGCTGACGCTTTGAAGAAGTCTCCAACAATCTCTTTCCGATAATCAGAATTCGCGCTATCCTAAATCATGAGCGCGCCCGACAGGCAATTGCCGGGCCGTTCGTCTTGCGGCTGCGGCGGCGCAGACATTGGAGAAAATTGCGATTCCGGCTCAAGCGACCGATAACCCCATGATATCCCTCGAAATGGAGTGGGCCCCTGGGGGCGGACAGGTGTCAAGCTGCGGATTTGACGTTGGCGATGAGGTGCTGGATTTCGAACTGTTGGGGGCTGAGGTATCCGAGGGCGGAATGGAGTCGCCTGGAGTTGTACACTTGGTCGATGAATCTTGGAAGGTCGAGTGCGACGTCCTCGAAGGTGTCGTAAGCCATCGGATAGACGGCTTCGACCTTGAGGGTTTTCATGAAGCTCTCGGCTTGGGCGTTGTCATACGGGTTGCCGCGACGCCCCATGGAACCGACGAGGTTGTGGGCGGCCAGGATGTCGCGATAGACGCGAGCGGCGTATTGGACGCCCCGATCGGAATGATGGATGCAGCTTGGAGGCGGTTTACGGCCCTCGATGGCGGCTTGGAGCGCGGCGCAAGTCAACTGAGCGTCAATGGAGCGGCTGATGGCGTAGCCGACGACGCGACGCGACCAAGCGTCCAGGATGACCGCGAGATAGACGAACCCGACCGCGATGGCGACATAGGTGATGTCGGCGACCCAGAGCTGGTTCGGTCCGCCGAGCGTCAGGTCTTTGGCGCGATTGGGGAAGATCGGCTGATCGTGATCGCTATGGGTGGTGGTTGTGCGCCGACGCCGCAGGGGCGGCTGAAGGTCGTGTTCGCGCATGAGACGTTTGATTTTCTTGTGGTTGACGACCAAGCCGCGCTGCTTCAGTTCGGCCCGAACGCGCCGCCAACCGTAAAAGGCAAACTCTTCGTGGATCGAGCCCATGGCCGCCACGATCGCGGTGTCGTCCGGCTTTTCCGCCGGCTCCTCATAGTAGCTCGAGCGCGAGATCCCCATCAGTCGGCATCCCCGCGCGAGGGAAAGCTCCTTGGGCCGACAATCACGGATGTAGGCTCGCTTTTCGCTCGCGGTCCGTTTCGAAGAGCCCCCTTTAAAAACGCCAATTCCAGCGCTTGCTTGCCAACCAATTGCTCCAGCGAGGCGATCCGCGCCTCGTAGCGCGTGATCAAATCCGAGGCCGAAACGTCGTCATCCAGCGCCCCGCTTTCGTATTTCGTCACCCAAGTCCGGATCAATTGACCATTAACCCCGTGTCGCTTGGAGACCGCCGCAAGCGGCTCGCCCGCCAGAAACTCCTGCGACACCTGACGCTTAAACTCCAGACTGTAGGATCGGTATTTCGTCATGGCTGCCACCTTTCAAAGGCTTAAGCCAATCGTCAACTCGTTTCACCCAACCTGTCCGCCTCCAGGGGCCCACTCCACTTACCCTCCTTCAAGCGTTCGCCCCGGCGTCCCGTCGAAAGCGCGCGCCGAGCCCCGCCGGCACAGCGACGAAAATTGCCAGAAGAATAGCACGGATTGTGTTTTTCAGAAAGTAATTTTCGGATCAAACGCCGCTTCCCGGTTCAGGGTTCGCCGAACCGGCGTCAGAGGCGCGGGCGACGGCGCGGACGGAATGTCCGGGTTCGCCGTCAAGGCGGGGCCCCGGTCGATCCCGCGCCTTGCCGCGATCGCCGACAACGAGGGGCGGGATCTCGGCGAAACTCTCGTCGACCGCGCCTGGTCAGCGAGACACAGGGCTATGGCGACAGCCCTCTTTATCGACGAACGTCGACCGCCGCGCCAAGTCCTCGCCCAAGGCCCGTCGGGCGCGCATCGTCATTTCCCGATTGCGCCGCCGCGTTGCGCAATGCGGCATGCGGAGCGCCGACCTTCCTCGGCGACGCCGCCCGCCTCGCTGCGCCTGTTGACCCGAATCAAGGCCGGCCCCGCCCCGCACGGGCTATGAATTCTCGGGATTGCGAGGCCGGCGTTGCGAGAAGGGCTGATTTGCCTTCGAAATGGGGGACGCGATGCGCGATTTTGCCTCGCAACCTGTTCGGCCTCTGGGATTTTCCGCCGCCCTGGGCGCCGCGACGCTGGCGATCGGCGTGGCGGCGGCCGCTCAGAGCGCCGGCGCCGCCTGTTCCGGGGCCTGTTTGGCCTCGCGCGATGTGTGCGCCGCCATCGTCGCCGCGCTGAAGCCCAAGATCGAAACGCTCAAGCCGCAAATCGAGCAACAAAAAAAGCGGCTCGACGCGGAGCTCGCGCGCCAGGACGAAGAACAACGACAGAGGTCGCAGTGGTGGAACATCCTCAACAATTTGGCCGAGGACGTGCAAGGATATCGCCCGCCGCGTTACCTCGCGGATTTGAACCAGAACATCGGCGCAGAGGAGTGCTACCAGGGCATTTTCGATGACTGCCAGGGCGAGATCGCCCGCATCGCGGCGCTCGCCGGCCCCTCGCCGCCGTCTCCCGACCGTGGCGCGGCCGACTATCGCGCCGCCTACGACGCTTTTGCGACGCGCCTGGCGGCGCAAGCGCAACAGACGGGAGACGAGCACTGGCAAATGGCGCAGCAGAGGCAGAGGATGTTTGACAACTCTGTCCACGACTACCGTCTCGCCACGGAGGCCAACCAGTTCATCGGCTTCTCCGAGGCATGCCGGCATGCGGCGGGGGACATTCTCGCGCTCCGCTTCGGCGAGGCGACGACCACCAAGTCGAATGTCAGCGACGCCTGCCGCGCGCTGCTGGAGAAGCAACCGTACTTCTGCGTCACGCCGCCGATGACCGGCGACGATTCGCAGTACCGTCGCGACGCCGAGCGCTGCTGCATCGCCAAATAGCTTGCGCGCTCCTGGTTGCCGCAGGAATTACGGTGGGCGCGTCGCCGCAATTCGTCCTCGCCGGCGCTTCCTCTACCGAAGCTGGTCGGACGGCGCCCGGAGAGAAGCATCGCAGCCAATCGATCCCGGCGTGGCGGTCACGCCGGTTCCTCGTGGATCTCCTTGAGCTTCGAGACGCCGAGCACGTCGAGGGCGAGCCTCTCATAAAAGGTCTCGCTCTTCCCCTGGCGGACCTTGCGAAGGAAGTATTTTTCGAAGCCGACCTTGGCGGTGTGGACCCATTTGCCCCGGGAAGACCAATTCACATTGCGGGGCGGAATCTGCGGCTGCGCCACGAAGGCGATTCCTCCGTCGCCGAAATCGGCGAGGCAGATCGCGTTCCAGGAAGGAACCGTCTTGGCTTCGGCCCCTCTTACGAGCGCGCCGATGTTCTTGGCTGTCGCGGTCACCATAGATTCGATCATGAAGCCGGTTTTCGGCACGCCGCAGGGCACCGGCGTCGGTCCCGTCGGAGGAATGGCGACGCAAACGCCGATCGAGAAGATGTTGCGGAATTTCGAATTTCTCTGGTGCTTGTCGGCGAGGATGAAGCCGCGAGGATTGGTCAGCCCCTCGATGCCGCGCACGGCCTCGACGCCGCGAAACGCAGGCAGCATCATCGAAAACGCGAACGGCAGTTCGTACGTCTTCTTGACGGCGCCGTCCTCGCCGACCTCCTCGACCCGCATGACATTGGCTTCGACCTTTTTGACGCGCGCGTTCGTGATCCACTTGATGTGCTTGTCGCGCATCGCGCCTTCGAGCAGGGACTTGGTGTCGCCGACCCCGTCGAGCCCGAGATGCCCGATATAGGGCTCGGGGGTCACGAAGGTCATCGGCACCTTGTCGCGCGCCTTGCGCCGGCGCAGCGCGGTGTTGAGCATGAACGCGAATTCATAGGCCGGTCCGAAGCACGAGGCGCCCTGGGCGGCGCCGATGATGGCGGGGCCGCCGGAGGTTGCGAGTTTTTCGAACGACTCCCGTGTCTTCAGGGCATGTCCGACTTCGCAGATGGAATTGGTGTGAGCCGCGGGCCCGAAGCCCTCGATCTCGTCGAAGGCGAGTTCGGGGCCCGTGCCGATGACGAGGAAATCGTACTCGACGTCCGGGCCCGAGACCATCTCGATCCGGTTCTGGTCAGGATGAAGGCGCTTCGCGCCCTCGGTGCGGAAGGCGATGCGCTTGCGCTCGAAGACGGGAACGAGATCGACCTGGATATCCGCGCTCTCGCGCCATCCCAGAGCCACCCATGGGTTCGACGGGATGAACGAGTAGGTTCCGCCCTTGCTGACGACCGTGATGCGGTCCTCCTTGCGCAGAGCGTCCTTCAACTCATAGGCCATGATTGTGCCGCCGAGTCCGGCTCCCAAAACCACCACGTGGGCCATGCTTTCCTCCGTTTGATATATTCGTTGTCGGCGCCTAGCGTTTCTCGCTTCGCCTTTCGTCGTCTCAGTTGAACGCCGTCCCGCATTTGACGCCGAGACGCTTGAACACGATCGCTGCGGGACAGAAGCCGGTGAATGCGGCCTGGATCATGTTGAGGCCGGCGAACGCGGCGAGCAGCAGCCACCACGGCGAGACAAAGCGTGACAGCGCCAAGCTGACGAGCACGACGGTTCCCGCGAAAGCCATGACGGCCCTATCCAAGGTCATTTCGATCTCCTTTTTGGGTTGACCCGCGTCGGCGCGCTTCTCGGCGCGCAGTAGATTTCATGGAGCGCGCCGAGCAACGTCTCGGCGGCTTCGTTGGCGAGCGAATAATAGACGTGCTGCGACTTGCGCCTCGTCGACACGATCCGTTCGTCCCTGAGAACCGCCAGATGCTGGGAAATCGACGACATGCTGGCTCCGAGCGCCTGGTGAAGTTCGGTGACCGTCCGCTCCCCCTTCGACACCTCACAAAGGATCATCAGGCGGGCCCGACTGGCCATCGCCTTCAGCAGGCGTTCCGCCTCGCCGATCCTAAAATGAGAAGTCTCTAAATTCATTGTTGCTGATTTAGAATATTCTGATATATGCGTCAAGCCCATTCCCGGAGTTTCCGCGCCATGGTCCGCTGGTCGCCGTTGGTCCTCCTGCTTTTCGCCCCTGGCGCCTTCGCCGGGGAAGCTTACGTCGCGAGGTCGCTCGACGTCGTCGACCGCAAGGCGGTCATCGCCACGGTCGAGCCTGTCCACCAGCTCGTCGCCCGCGCGCGCATCGGCGGCACGATCGCAACCTTGACGATCAAGGAGGGCGACACCGTCGACGCGGGAGCGGTCATCGCGCAGGTCGCCGATGAAAAGCTGGCCCTGCAAATGCAGGCGTTGGATTCGCGCATCGCCTCGCTGGAGTCGCAGCGGGATCAGGCCAAGGTCGATTTCGATCGGGTCTCCGAATTGCAGAAGCGCGGCGTCTCCACCCAAACCCAACTCGATCAGTCCAAGACCAATCTCGAGGTTGCGGAGCGCAACCTCGCAGCGTTGCGCGCAGACCGCAGCGTCATTGCGCAGCAGGCCACCGAGGGCGCCGTTCTGGCGCCGGGCGCCGGCCGTGTCCTCTCCATTCCCGTATCGGTCGGACGCGTCATCTTGCCTGGAGAAACGATCGCCACCCTGGCCGAGGATCAATATATCCTGCGACTGCAGCTTCCCGAACGATACGCCCAGTTCCTCCGCGCGGGCGACAAGGTCAGCATCGGCGCGCGCGGCATGGGGGACGAGGGCTCCGGCGGCTTGCGCGAAGGCGTCGTGCGCATCGTCTACCCGGAAATCCAGGGAGGGCGCGTCGTCGCCGACATTGAGGTTCCCGGCCTCGGGGACTACTTCGTCGGCGAACGGACTCGGGTCTTCATCGACGCGGGCAAGCGCAAGGCGATCATGATCCCGGCGTCGTTGCTGTATCGCCGCGCCGGCGTGAATTACGTCCGTTTGGCGGGCGGGGACGAAGTCGTCGTTCAGCCAGGGGAGACCCGCGAATATGGCGGCGTTGCGAGCGTCGAAATCCTCTCCGGACTTCGGGACGGCGACAGGCTGGTGACGCCATGAAGCTGGGCCTGTCCGGCATCCTGACGCGCGCCTTCATCAACTCGCCGCTGACGCCGCTCTTGCTGATCGCCGCCCTGCTGGCGGGCGCGCTGGCGGCCTTTTCGCTTCCGCGCGAGGAAGAGCCGCAGATCAGTGTGCCGATGGTCGACATCACGGTCGCCGCCAACGGCTACAAGGCCGACGAGGCGGTGGAACTCGTCACCCGCCCGCTCGAAGACATCGTCAAGGGCATCAACGGCGTCGAGCATGTCTATTCGCAGACGCAGGATGATCAGGTCGTCGTGACGGCTCGGTTTCTCGTCGGCACCGATGAGGACACCGCGGTGCTTCGCGTGCACGAAAAGATCCGCGCCGCGCTCGACCGCATTCCCAAGGGCATTCCTGAACCCCTGATCGTCGGCCGCGGCATCAACGACGTCGCGATCCTGGTGCTGACGCTGTCGGCCAAGCCCGATAAGGCCGGCGAGTGGAGCGACAATGGCCTCTTCCAGGTCGCCGAAGAACTTCAGCATGAGCTTTCCAAGGTGGATGGAGTCGGCGAGACCTTCATCGTCGGCGGCTCGCCAAGCGAAATCCGCGTCGAGCCCGATCCAGAGAAGCTTGCGCTCTACGGCGTGACGCTGGAGCAGGTCATCGGCAAGGTGGAGAACGCCAATCGGGCGTTTCTCTCCGGCGCCTTCCGCGGCAACGGCCGAACGATCCCCGTCGTTGCAGGCCAGACCTTGCAAGGCGTTCCCGACATCGGCCTGCTGTTGCTGACGACGCGCGACGGGCGGCCCGTTTACGTGAAGGATGTCGCCGACGTGGTTGTCGGCGCCGCGGAACTCGACCATCGCGCCTGGACCATGACGCGACAAGCCGCCGGCGGGCTGAACCGCCGTCCCGCGGTGAGCCTCGCCGTCGCCAAACGCAAAGGCGAGAACGCCGTCAATGTCGCGGCCGCCGCTCTGAGGCGGCTCGAAGCGGTCAGGGGAAGCCTCATTCCCGCCAATCTCGACGTCGAGGTGACGCGCAACTACGGCGAGACGGCGAACGACAAGGCGAACGAACTGCTGTTCCACCTCGCGCTGGCGACCGTTTCGATCGTGATCCTGATCACGCTGACCATCGGCTGGCGCGAGGGCGTCGTGACGCTGATCATCATACCGACGACGATCCTGTTGACGCTCTTCGCCTCCTGGATGATGGGCTACACGATCAATCGCGTCAGCCTGTTCGCCCTCATCTTCTCCATCGGCATCCTCGTCGACGATGCGATCGTCGTCGTCGAGAACATCGTGCGCCATTGGGGCAAGCACGGCGAAAGCGGGCTCGTCGAGACAGCGATCGAGGCGGTCGCCGAGGTCGGCAATCCGACCATCGTCGCGACCCTGGCCATTGTCGCCGCGCTGCTGCCGATGATGTTCGTGAGCGGGCTTATGGGCCCCTATATGAGCCCGATCCCGGCGAACGCCTCGATGGCGATGCTGTTCTCGTTCTTCGTTGCGGTCGTCGTCACGCCCTGGCTGCTGCTGCGCCTCGCGCGCAAGAAATTCGAGGGCGGCGCTGGAGGTCACGGTCACGATGCCCACGACGTCGGCGCGATGGGTCGGTTCTATATCCGCATCGCGACACCGCTCCTGAAGGGCCGTTGCCGCTCGAAGATCTTCCTGATCACGGTAGGACTCGCCACTGTCGCCGCCTGCGCGCTGTTCGCGACCAAGGACGTCGTCGTCAAGTTGCTGCCGTTCGACAACAAGTCGGAGATCCAGGTCGTGCTCGATCTGGCGCGCGGCGCCAGCGTCGAAGAGACCGACCGCGTGCTCAAAGCCGCCGCCGACCGACTGGCGGATCTGCCGGAGCTGGTGTCGATCCAGGCCTATGCCGGCGCCGCGGCCCCGTTCAACTTCAACGGCCTCGTTCGTCACTATTACCTGCGCAACGAGCCCCAGATGGGCGACCTCTCAGTCAATCTGACGCCCAAGGAGAAGCGCAAGCGCGCAAGCCACGCCATTGCGCTGGATATCCGCAGGCGCCTCGCCGACCTGTCGTTGCCCCCGCACGCCTCGATCAAGGTGGTGGAAGTCCCGCCGGGGCCGCCGGTTCTCTCGACGTTGCTGGCCGAGATCTATGGTCCCGACGCCGCGACCCGCCGCGCGACCGCGGCCGGCGTGCGCAAGGCGTTCGAGTCGGTCGATTATGTCGTCGACGTCGACGACAGCTACGGCGCGCCGACGCAACGCATTCGCTTCGCGATTGACCAGGAGGCGCTCGAATATCATGGCGTCGAGGAACAGGCGGTCTATGACACGCTCGGGGCGCTGATCGGGGGAACGAAGGTCGGTTATTCTCAACGCGGCAGCGGGCTGAAGCCCATCGCGATCAATATCGCCCTGCCGCGTTCCGGCTTGACCCTCGATGAGAAGCTCCTCTCGACGCCGCTGCCTGCGGGCGGCACGCCGCGCCAGGGCGCGAACGTCGAGCTTGGCGACGTCGTGTCGGTGAAGCGGGAAATGGCCTCATTCCCGATTTTCCGGCACAATGGCCGTTTCGCGGAAATGGTGAGCGCGGAACTCGCGGGCCGCTTCGAAGCGCCGATCTATGGAATGCTCGCCGTCGACGACTCCCTCGGCAAAATCGATTGGGGCGCGACCGGACGACCGGCGATCGCGCTGCACGGACAGCCGCTCGACGAAACCAAGCCAACGATGCTTTGGGACGGCGAGTGGGAGGTCACCTATGTCACGTTCCGCGACATGGGCGCCGCCTTCGGCGTCGCAATCCTCGGCATCTATCTGCTCGTCGTCGCTCAGTTCGGTTCGTTCAAGCTGCCGCTGGTCGTGCTGACCCCCATTCCGCTGACGCTGATCGGCATCGTGCTCGGCCACTGGATGCTCGGCGCCGCGTTCACCGCGACCTCGATGATCGGCTTCATCGCGCTCGCCGGCATCATCGTGCGCAACTCGATCCTGTTGGTCGATTTCATCCGCAGGCTTCGCGGCGAGGGCATGGCGCTCCGGCCGGCGCTCATCGAAGCCGGGGCGACGCGTTTCAAGCCGATCGTGCTCACCGCCGCAGCGGCGATCATCGGCGCTGCTTTCATTCTGGCGGACCCGATCTTCCAGGGCCTGGCCATTTCCCTGGTGTTCGGCCTCGCCTCGTCCACCGCGCTGACGCTGCTTGTCATTCCCGCAATCTACATCTGGCTGCGGGACGACGAGACGCGGGGGCGCGTCTCTGCATGAATGTCCAACCATGGAGCCTAAAATGAGCCCTATCCACTGGCCCGAAATGGCCCAGATGCTGAGCGGCGAATTGCGCCACCTGCGCGGCGGCGCCCCTCAGGTGATGAAGGGCTTCTCGGCGATCGCGCAAGCCGCGCTCGCGCCAGGAGCGCTCGACGTCAAGACGAAGGAACTGATCGCGCTGGCGATCGCCGTCGCGGTGCGCTGCGACGACTGCGTCGCCTTCCACGCCAAGGCGGCGGTGGAGCAGGGCGCCTCGCGAGAGGAGATGCTGGAGACGCTTGGCATGGCGATCTATATGGGCGCCGGACCCTCGGCCATGTACGCGAGCCATGCGCTCGGCGCCTTCACGCAATACGAAGAGGCCGCGAAAGCGGCCAAGGCCTGAGGAGAAATCGCTCATGAATTTATTCGGAATGTTCGCCAAAGGCGGGCAGGATCTCGGCGTTGTCGGTCACGACGAGTTCGCCGCCGCGGTGAAGAACAAATCCTGTTTCGTCGTCGATGTTCGCGAACCCGACGAGTTCGCCGCGGGCAGGGTTCCCGGCGCGATCAACCAACCGCTGTCGCAATTTGACCCCGAGCGTCTGCCGAAGGATAAGCCGGTCATCTTGATCTGCCGCTCCGGCGGACGCTCCGCCAACGCTTTGAGCCGGTCGCGCGCGGCGGGCCGCGAAGACGTGCGCCACTATGCCGGCGGCACGGCGGGATGGCAGAAACGCGGCGAGCCGATTGAGAGGTAGCGCCCGTCTCGGCTCAGCCCTTGCGGCGCGCTTTCCCGGACTTCGCCGGCGTTCCCGAGGGCGCGCAATAGACCTGATATAGCGCGGCGAGGATCGTCGAGACCTCGTCGCCCTTGAGGAAATAGTAAATCGACTGGGATTCGCGCCGGGTCGAAACCAGGTCGGCTTCGCGGAGAACTGCGAGGTGCTGAGAGAGCGCCGATTGGCTCAGATCGATGATCTCCAACAGTTCGCCGACCGACTTCTCCCCCTTCACCAATTGGCACAGAATCAGCAGACGCCACTTGTTTGAGAGGGACTTCAGCGTGTCGGCCGCCTGCGAGGCCTTCTTTTCGAGAAGGCCGATGTCGCTTTCGGGGATGGAGAGCATTTGCGGGTTGGGCCTTTGCGGAGCAAGATATTCAACACGTCTAATATAACGCGTTTCTTGCGCCACTCAACCGGCGCCATACGCATTTGCGGGCGCACGCCGGTCTTTCCCTCTATGCCGACTCGATCCAGCGGGCGCGTCGCCATAATTCCGATGCGACCGGAAGCCACCGCGCCCTGCCTCGACACGACAACGATCTATGGGTCCAGGCTCCAAAATCCGAAAGCTTAACACTTCGTTGCACAATATTGGGCTATGTACAATGCGCCGCCATCATACCCGTGAGCCGTTCATTGTCGGAATTTCGTGTGAGCGCGTTGACACAATTCGCCGATTCAGCGCATAGATAGTCTTGATTCGTCGCGGATATGACTGTTCGATGGGAAAAGGTCGGCCGCTTTGGCGGCAGCTGATCTCGGCGGCGTTTCATTCGGGTCGGCGATGAGCTTACCTCCATCGGCGGGTTGTCCGGAGTGGGATCCATTCCTAGACCGCGGCCGTGACGGATCGAGGACGACAGGGTGTCCACCTTAGCATTCAACCCCAATTCGCGCTTCGGTGGGCGACCGATCGATTTGTTGCACGTCGAAAGCGATGCAGATGAAGCGGCGATTGTCGCCCTCGAACTCGAAAGATCGTGGCGTAGGCCAATTAGTCTTCTCGTTGCGAAAACGCTTGAGGAGGCTATAGGTCAGTTGCGCTCGCGCTCGTTCGACGTCGTATTGCTGGAAGTGAATCTGCCCGATAGTATCGGGTTCGCCACCTACCAATGCTTGCACGATGAGGCGCCAAAACTGCCGATAGTGGTCGTGACAGATTTCGAAGATCCGATGCTGGTAACGCAGATGGTGCGGGAAGGCGTCCGCGAATTCTTGCCGAAAGAGCGCGTCAAGGTCGATCAGCTGCGCGACGCATTGACATTCGCAATAGACCGTCAAAGCTTAGCAGCGGAAGTAGAGCTACGCGGACACCGCCTGGAACAGAACGAACTTCTTGTGCGCAACCTCATTGATGAGAGCGCAGACGGTGTTTTGGTGATCGCGGAAGGCGACGAAGAGTTCGCCGGGAAGATCCTATTTGCGAACCTGGCCGCACAACGGATGTTTCGCCTCAACGGGGAACAGCTCGCCGGCCCGGACATCGGAAGTCCTGAGATCCGGGGGCGGGTCGAGGACATCGAAATTGTTCGTGCTGACGGGGGCGTCGGCGTTGCTGAAATGCGCGTGAGTCGCGGCGTATGGATGGGCCAAAACGCTAAGCTGGCCTCGTTTCGCGACATGACGGAGCGCAAAAACCTGGAGAACCAGCTTCACCAAGCTATGAAAATGGAAGCGATCGGCAATCTCACCGGCGGTGTGGCCCACGATTTCAACAATCTGCTCGGCGTGATCATCGGCAATCTCGACCTCCTGAGCGTCCCATCGCACGTCGGCGACTCTGAGGCGCTCGTTGGCGAGGCTCTCGATGCTGCGCTTCGCGGCGCAGATCTGGTTAAGCGGCTTCTCGCTTTTGCGCGCCGCCAACCGCTTCAGCCTCGCCGCGTCGAAGTCAACGAGATCGTCGAGCGCATCAGCGAGATCACCCGTCGTACGCTGGGCGGCCAAATAAGGATTGCGCTCGAACTTGCGGAGGACCTGGCGCCAATCGTTACCGACCCGTCACTGTTGGAGACAAGTCTCCTCAATATGATCAACAATGCATGCGACGCCATGCCGGCAGGCGGCGCCTTGTCGATTACGACCGGCAACCGCTATTTGGATAAGAATTTTGTGGCCTCGCACGCCGGGCTCATGCCTGGATACTACACGACGATCGAATTGAGCGATACCGGCTCCGGCATGCCGCCCGAAGTGTTGAACCAAATCTTCGAGCCCTTCTTCACGACGAAAGGGCATGGAAGGGGGAGCGGCCTCGGCCTCAGCATGGTCTTCGGATTCGTCAAGCAGTCCGGCGGCCAAATTTATGTCTACAGCGAGGTCGGGATCGGCACGACCTTTCGGCTCTATCTGCCGAGTGTCTCGACGCCGGGGGAGCCGACGCTCCAGACCCAAACGAAGTTTGCTCCCGACCGCGGCGGTCCCGAGACCATTCTCGCGGTCGAAGACAACAGAAGCTTGCGGCTCGTCGTGGCGCGCCAGCTTAAGGAACTCGGGTATCGTTTCCTGGAGGCGGAAGACGGACCTTC
Organism: uncultured Alphaproteobacteria bacterium; assembly: GCA_963755075.1. Classification (GTDB taxonomy): domain Bacteria; phylum Pseudomonadota; class Alphaproteobacteria; order Rhizobiales; family Beijerinckiaceae; genus Roseiarcus. Next base: position 40,979 of record CAVWKL010000157.1, on the reverse strand, counting down.
CGCCCTGAAAGTCCTCGAGAGCGAGACGGTCGATCTTCTGTTCACGGATATCGTGATGCCGAGCGGGATGAGCGGTTACGATCTCGCGCACGCGGTCGTTTCGCGCTGGCCTACGATCAAGGTTGTGTTGACCTCGGGTTTCACGGCGGCAAAGCCCAAAGTCAGTGGCGAACCGCCCGCCAACATTCGTCTGCTGCCCAAACCGTATCGAAAATCAGACCTCGCGCGCATCTTGCGAGAAACGCTCGATAGTTGATCGTTTCCGCCATTTTTTGGACGGCGTGAGTCGCGGCGTCCCGAATCGGCGCCGAGCTGATTCGAGGCGGCGGACCCAGGGGGATCGCCTCCCGGGGCCGACGCCGAGGGGAACGCCCCGTCTCTCGAAACATCCTGGATTTGAGCCGATCCCGATTGCCCGCGATTCCTGCTTTGCGGCGATACGCCCGTCTTTCCCTTCATGCCAACGCGATCCAGCCATCGCGCCGATCAAGCGTGAGCGCAAGCCGACCAATGGCGTCGAGGGCGCCTTGAAATCGCGAAATTCGCGCGTCTCACGATGTGCGAGATGCGCCGGGCCGCGCCGGCAAGCGCAAGTACATCCAGATTCTGCGCCTGACCGAGATCGCGCCCGAAAGCTAGTTCGACTTAGTGCGCAGGTTCATAGCGCCTAACCATAAAGCAAGTTGTCCCCATAATCGATGCCGCTGACGGAATGCACGCTCGTGGCGTCAGTCGTATACGGTGCAACCTATTGTTCGTAAAGCATTGTTATAATCAAGAATTAATCTAGTACAATGCAATAAATGCGACTAACTATAGTACAATAGGCAATATCCACAGATCACATCTATACAGACATAAATTCAATCTAAATCTTACATCTTCCCTCCTCATGTTAAACGTTGTTGAAATCCTGCGTCATCGTCGGATCGTCGTTCTAAATGCTACGATACAATTCAGATTTTCTGGTCTCCAAATCGGTGGCGGCCAATTCATTAAGATCTATGCATATACGATATCAAAAGTCACAGCTCTTGGTGCGCTTCATGTCACGGAACTCGCATATTCTACCGCACGAGGACGTGTTGCCGAAGCACGACGAATATCATACCGCCCGTTTGGCGCCGTTGCTGCAGGTAGATATACCTCCAGAAAACTCTTTCCGTATCATAGTCGTCGACCACAGCGACGCCGATCGCGCTACAATTTGTCATGTATTGGGTGCAGAGAAGAACTTTGAAATCCATATGGCCGCAAACGTAGACAGTTTGATGACGATGCTTGCCGACCGCGACTTCGACGGAGTGACATTGGACAACGTCGTGGGGACGGACACAGCCTTTGCAATTATCGAAATGATAAACAAAGCATGCGTGTGTCCACCGGCTGTGGTCATGTTGACCGCCGCCGGCAGCGAACGAACGGCGGTTAGCGCGTTTCGTTGCGGTTTTAGCGATTACGTCAAGAAAGGATCGTTACCTTCGTCAGAATTAATCGCCATCATATCGCGGGCGGTAACGACGAGACGCGCTCAAATACGCGAGAAGGAGGATATTTCTCGTTTATCGCTTTTAGCGAGACGTGACCGTCTAACCGGATTGTCCAATCGACTGGAATTGGAAGAGCGATTGTCGATAATATTCGAAAGCGCAATGAGGTACGGCAAGACGTTTGCGACCATAATTATGGACATCAATCAATTCAAGAAAATAAACGACACCCTTGGGCATTCTGTTGGCGATCAGGTCCTGAAAGCGTTCGCCAAGCAGCTCGCCAAGGTGGCTCGCCGATCCGACACCATTGGGCGATGGGGCGGCGATGAGTTTCTTTATTTGATCGAAAACGACGTGTCATTGGACTCGATTGCGAGTTGCTGCTGCCGCTTGCGGGACACTTTATCTTTTTCGGTCGAGTTTGAGAAAATAGGGCTCTCGCTTAGCGCCAGCATCGGGGCGGCGGTCTTTCCAATCGATGGAAGGACTATCGCGGAACTCCTCGAAACAGCCGATCAGGCCATGTATGAGGCGAAGCGCTCAGGCGGCGGATTTTGCCTAGCCTTCGAACGAAGACCGTCTGGCCGGGCAACGCCCGATGTCGAGGCCGGCGCGACGGCGGAGGTGACGGCGCCGCCTTCTTCAGCCAAGTGCCTCGCAGCCGGCGCCGCCGAAAGCGGTGCGACGAGGGACGCGTCGGCTGTGGCCGCCCGACACCCGTCGGTCCCCCCGGTCGAGCGCCGAGTTCGATCGGCCGCATCTTGCGACTGCGCCTTCGGGCGACGCCGCGATGGATCCACCCGATAGCGTTCACCGATATGCAGATCGCCGTATCGAGCCGAGATCCCGGGTGTTCAAACGGGGAATACTAGCCATCAATAACGGATTCTCAACTATAGACTGCGTGATTTGCGATTTGTCGACGGGCGGCGCCCGGGTCAAACTATTGGCGCCAGTCGATATGCCGCTCAACCGCGTCTCACTGGTGGTCACGGAATCGGGTGAGAAGTTTGCCGCAGAGAAGCGCTGGCAGAACGGTCAAGACCTGGGGCTTCAGTTCCTTGATCAACAAGGGCGTTCTCTCAATAGGGAGGCCAAGAAAATCGAGACGACTCCGACGAAAGTCGCTTCGCCGGAGCCGGAGCGGCCGCGACAGCCGGCGCTGCGTCGCGCCTTTGTTGTGGACGACGAGCGGCAAGTTAGGGCTTTCCTCTCGAAGGCGCTGGCCACCGCCGGGTTCGCCGCCACCGAGTTCACCCGCATGGCGGAGGTCGACGCGGCGTTGACGTTAGTCAAACCGGAACTGATCGTTCTTGATTTGTCGTTGGGAGATACGGATGGCGTAGAAGTCCTGCGAAGCATTGCAAAATCCCGATTTGCTGGAAGTATCCTATTGATCAGCGGCCACGACCTGACCACTCTCGAGGAGGTCCGCACGATCGGCGAGCATCATGGGCTCGCCATGCTGCCCGTCCTGCACAAGCCGTTCCGGCTTCCGGAGTTTCTGGAGAGATTGGCGAGAATACCTTCTTCTGACTCGGCCTCGACGGCCGAAGACCTCCTCGCCCTCGCCTTACGAAACAACTGGCTGGACGTGTGGTATCAGCCGAAAGTCGCCTTGAAGTCGATGTTGGTGCGTGGGGCGGAGGCTCTCGTCCGGCTCCGACATCCAGACCGCGGATTCCTTCTCCCTTCCGCATTTCTGCCGCCGCCGGGGAGTCCTCTTTATCAGCCGCTCACCGATTTCGTCGTGAGGCGGGCGCTGGAGGATTGGTCCTCGATGGCTGCGGCGCAGGCAACGACCGGCGCCTGGGCAAATCATCGGATTGCGGTCAATGTCCCGGCCTCGGTTCTCCGCACGCATGAATTCATCGATAATATTCTCCGTCGTCTTCCGAGACATCCGCAGTTTCCAGGGTTGATGGTCGAAATTACCGAAGATGAAGCCTTCGCGGATTCTGAGCAGGTGCGAGAAATAACCATTCAGTTGAAATTGCACAATATCCTAGTATCTATTGATGACTTCGGCTCCGGCTATTCGTCGATGGAGCGCCTGACTCAACTTCCATTCGCTGAAATAAAATTGGATCGGCGGTTTGTTGACGGATGTTCTCTTGACAAGCACAAAAACGCGATTTGCCAACGGGTTGTAGACTTCGCGCACCGCGGCAAAATGACAGTGTTGGCCGAAGGCATCGAGAGCGTCGCCGATCTCAATACTTTGATGGACATGGGATACGACCTCGGTCAAGGTTTTCTTCTCGCCAAGCCGATGGAATGGCGCCATGTATGTCCGATGCTGGCGTCCTCCGAACCCGTCAACGTTTCACAATACGGATCCCGGGCAGGGGAATGACTAACATCAAGTCGCATTGACGCCGACTCATCGAGCAAAGCTCTCAGAATCTGACACTGTGATGGCCGGGCGCGTCACGGCGGCGACGACGCCAGAGCGTCTTCCAATCGGTCGCGCTCATCGGGAGTTGGCATAAGGGGTCGTCCGAAAACAAATTGTCGAAGGCCCGCTGGAACGTCGTTCCCTTCATGCCAACGCAATCTGCCGATCGCGCGGGCGCCGTCGACATTCTCGGCGCGCGGCCCGGCCGTCAATGGCCGTGAGCGCCGCGGCCATTTGCCTCACCGGCGTTGTCGCAACGACTTCGCACCGCTCCTACATATTGCCCGCCAAGCCAAGGCTCTAAGGATCGAGGGGGCGAACATGTTGGAAGGCGTTCAACACATCGGCGTGGTCGGCGCGGGCACGATGGGGGCGGGCGTCGCGCAAGTCTTCGCCGCGGCCGGCTACTCCGTCGTGTTGCAGGACATCGCCCCGGGCGCGCTCGATCGCGGCATGGCGACGATCGGCCGTAGCCTCGAGCGCCTGGCGATGCGCGGCAAGATTTCGAGCGCCGACAAGGACGCCGCGCTGGCGCGCATCCGGCCGGCTGAGCGTGTCGACGAACTCGCGCCGTGCGACGTCGTGGTCGAGGCGGTGCTCGAGCGGTTCGAGATCAAGAAGGCGGTCATCGGCGAGCTCGACCGGGTCTGCCGCGCCGAGGCGATCCTCGCCACCAACACCTCGTCGATCTCGGTGACCCGCATCGCGGCCGCCTCCAAGGCGCCCGGCCGGGTCATCGGCATGCATTTTTTCAATCCGGTGCCGTTGATGCAACTCGTCGAAATCATCCGCGCCTTGCAGACCGCCGAGGAGACCTGCGCCCGGATCGTCGCGCTCACCGAAGACATCGGCAAGAAGGCGCGCGTCTCGAAGGACTCCTACGGCTTCGTCGTCAACCGCGTGCTCGTGCCGATGATCAACGAGGCGATCAATTGCCTCTATGAGGGCCTCGCCACGGCCGACGACGTCGACGCGATGATGAAGCTCGGCGCCAATCACCCGATGGGCCCGCTGTCGCTCGCCGACCTCATCGGCCTCGACATCGTGCTCGACATCATGGAGACGCTCTATCAGGGCTTCGACGACCCCAAATACCGTCCGAGCCCGCTCTTGAAGCAAATGTGCGACGCCGGATATCTCGGCCGCAAGAGCGGGCGCGGGTTCTTCAAATACGACGCCGCGGCGTGAGCCGAGCCCATCGCGGGCTTCCCGTCGAAGGTTGCGAATGCGCCACGCCCGGCCCTTTGGCCGGCCTGGCCGCATGGTCCGATTGACGCTCTCGGCGGCTCACGCGACCTCCACGCCCGCCAGAGTGGCGCGCGCCTGGGCGATCGCCTTGGCGAGCACGTCGGCGCCCTGCGCGCCGGGCACGGCGAGGCGCGAGGCGAAGATGAAGAACGGCACGCCGGTCACGCCGATCGATTGCGCCTGGGCGATCTCCGCCTGCACCGCCGCGACGTCGCGGCCCTCGGCGAGCGAGGTCGCCACGACGTCGGCGTCCATGCCGCAGGCGCGGGCGACCTCGACGATGAGGGCGCGGTCGCCGATGTCGCAGCCCTCCTCGAAATAGAGGCGGAAGAGGCGCTCGACCACCTTGTCCTGCGCCTCCGCGGCATGGGCCCAGCGGATCAGCCGATGCGCGTCGAGCGTGTTGGGCGCGCGGGCGATGGCGTCGAAGTCATAGGCGATGTCGACCTCGGCGCCGAGCGCGGTCAGGCGCGCGTGGACCTCGCCGAGCCGCGCCTCGTCGCGGAACTTGTTCCTGAGATAGGCGCGCCGGTCCAGGCCGTCGGCCGGAATCGTCGGATCGAGCTGATAGGGCCGCCAGCGCACCGCGACGGGCTCGTCGCCGCTTTCAGCGAGCGCCAGCTCGAGGCGGCGCTTGCCCAGATAACACCAGGGACAAACGACGTCGCTGACGACGTCGATGGTCAGGGGCTGTGCGCTGTCGTTCATGTCGACCTCCCGGCGCCGCCGCGCGACGCCTCGCTGCGCCATTATGACCGCTCGGGCGGGCGCGCGGCAACCCTGGGGCGCGCCGATCAGGGCGCGGCGCGCCACCACGATTCGATCGCGACGCCGAACATCGGCGTTGTGGCGGGACGGCCGAGCGCGGCGGAATAGGCGATCCATTGGTCCGGCGCATAGAAGAGCGGCACGATATAGAAGCCGGAAAGCAGCAACCGATCGAGCGCGCGCACCGCGGCGACGAAATCGTCGTGGCCGCGCGCGGCGACGATCGCGGCGATCATCGCATCGATCGCCGGCGAGGCCGCGCCGCAGATGTTGTAGGAGCCCTCCATCGCGGCCGCCGGCGAACTCCAACGGCCCCGCTGTTCGTTGCCCGGCGAGGGCGAGGCGATCCACGAGCCGATCATCATGTCGAAGTCGAATCGGGTGCGACGGCGCTGATATTGCACGTCGTCGACGAGGCGCACGCTCGCGTTGACGCCGATGCGGACGAGACTTTGCGAAAAGGCGAGTGCGAGCCGCTCCTCCTGGCGCGTCTTGACAAGAATCTCGAAGGCGAGCGGCTCGAAGCGCCCGTTCGACAAGACGCCGCCGCGCAAGGAATAGCCGGCTTGGGCGAGAAGGCCGAGGGCGCGGCGCGCCAGCCCCCGGTCGCGCCCGGTTCCATCGGAAATCGGCGGCGCCCAGCGCCCCTCCATGACGTCCTCGCGCACCGCGCCGGGGAAGGGCGCAAGCAGCGCCCGCTCCCGCGCCGAGGCCGGCCGCCCGGCGGAGGAGAGCTCGCTGTCGTCGAAGAAACTCGCCGAGCGCTTGTAGACGCCGGCGTAGAGATTGGCGTTGATCCATTCGAAATCGAACATCGTGGCCAGCGCCTCGCGCACCCGCGCGTCGGAAAACATCGCGCGGCGGGTGTTGAAGGCGAAGCCGGACATGCCTTTGGGCAAGCCATAGGGGACCGCCGCCTTGATGATGCGCCCCTCGCGCACGGCGGAAAAATCGTAGCCGCCGAGCCAGCGCGTCGGATCGTCCTCGACGCGGAAATCATAGAGCCCGGCCTTGAACGCCTCGAACATCGCCCCGGCGTCGCGGTAATAGTCGATGCGGATCTCGTCGAAATTGTAGAGACCGCGCGCAATCGGCCGATCGCGCGCCCAGTAGTTGGGGTCGCGCCGCAGCACGAGGCGCTGGCCGGGCTTGACCTCCTCGACGCGATAGGGGCCGGAGGCGACGGGAATCTGCAACGTCTGATCCTCGAAATGCTCAGCGTCGGTGTGGGCGGGCGACAGCACCGGCATCATCGCCAGAATCAGCGGCAGTTCGCGATCGTTGGCGCCGGTGAGATCGAAGCGGACGGTCAAGTCGTCGGGCGCTTCGACGTCTCTGACCAGCGCGTAGGCGGCGCGTTGCGAGGGAAGCCCCTTGGCCTTGAGCAGATTGAAGGAAAAGACGACGTCGGCCGCGGTGATCCTTTGTCCGTCGGAAAAGCGGGCGGCCGGGTCGAGGTGAAAGGCGACGCGATCGCGCGCGTCGTCGGCGTCGATAGACTGCGCGATCAGGCCGTAAAGCGTGAAGGGCTCGTCGGCCGAGCGCATCATCAGCGACTGATAGACGTTGCCGACGAGGCCCTGGGCCGTCGACAACGCCTTGACGTTGTAGGGATTGAGGCTGTCGAAAGCGCCGAGATAGGCAAGGTCGAGGCGCCCGCCCTTCGGCGCGTCGGGATTGACATAGGGGAGATGAGCGAAGTCGGCTGGGAGCGCCGGAGCGCCGTGCATGGCGATCGCATAGGTTGGCGCCGTCTCGTCGGCGCGCGCCGCCCCGCACGCCGACGGGGCGACGGCGGCGAGGAGAAACAGAATCGGCAAAGGTCTCATGCGCCTATCTTAGTGAACGGGCGTCGGCGCGTCATCGCCGGCGGCGTTCCGTGAAAGCGCCGGGGCCAAGCCGCGGCGTGTGCCCCCAGGGCCTCGCTCCTTCCCCAAGATGGCGGGGCGGCGAGATTCTTGTTGGATTGTCGCCGCGAATATGGAAAGAGGTCGCCGACGCCGCGAGCGCCCGACGCGCCCCTTTGTAGCCGTATTGTCGCGACAAAGGTCGCTCGCGGCGCGAGGAGCGCGGCAAGAGCTTCTGATCACCGATCGAAAGGACGATTCATGACTTCCCCGTTCGTGCGCTTTGGCGCGTTGACTTTGGTCGCCGGGTTGGTCCTGGCGGCGGGCGGCGCGTTTGCGCAGGCGACGAAGCCCACCACTCCGGCGGCTCCGGCGACCGCGACTCCGGCGCCGGTCGCGCCGCCCACCGGCCCGGTCAAGCTCGAGTTGATGCCGATGCAGGCGCCGTGGACGAAAATTTGTGGCAGTCCCCAGGGCAAGGAGGTCTGCTACACCACCCGCGATTTCGGCCAGGCGGCCGACCAACCGCCGACGCTGGCGATCGCCGTCTATCAGATGGCGAACGAGGAACGGCGCATCGCGCGTTTCCTCCTCCCGGTCGGCCTGCTGTTGAAGCCCGGCTTTCGCCTGGTGATCGACAAGGGCGAGCCGATCGACGGCAAGTTCGCGATCTGCTTCCCCAACGGTTGCTTTGCCGAGGCTGAGCTCAACAACGCCAGTTTGGGCGCGCTGAAGAAGGCGCAGACCGCCTCGGTGATCGTGCGCAATCAGGCCAATATCGAAGTCACCTTCGAACTGCCGATGAAGGATTTCGGCACGGCGTTCGACGGCCCCGCGGTCGATCCGAAGGTGCTCGAACAGCAAAGCCAGGAATTGCAGAAGCAGCTCGAGGAGAAGGCGCGCCAGCAGCGCGAGAAGCTCGAGCAGCAGCAGTCCGCCACGCCCACACCCGCGCCGACCGCGGCGCCGACCCCGGCGAAGTGAAGCCGGGGACGCCGCCGAAAACCGCTCGCCGCTGTCGGCGATATGGCGCTCGGGCCGGCGCGGATTGACGGCCGGATGAGCGAGCCCCGTCAGCTCGCCATCCAGTTGCCGCGCATACGATAATCGCCGTTTTCACAGCGCACGAACAATTCGTCCACCTGGGGATGGCGTATAGGATCGCCGGATTTGTCGGCCAGAAGGTTCTGCTCCGAGACGTAAGCGACGTACTCGCTGTCGGCGTTTTCCGCGTAGAGGTGATAGAAGGGTTGATCCTTCACCGGCCGCGCCTCCTCGGGGATCGCGCGCCACCATTCGTCGGTGTTGGCGAATATCGGGTCAACGTTGTAAATGACGCCGCGAAACCGGTGTACGCGGTGCCGGACGACTTGGCCGATGGCGAACTTTGCGACGCGGGCTTCCATGGGGCTTACGCGAGGGACAAGGCGACTTGGTTACGACGGCGGCGGTTGGCTGTCAATTTCGTGTCCTAGCTCACGACATATGAGACTGGGGGCTTTCGTTGGCTCGGCGGGCGGAGAGGTATTGTGCCGGGGTTTTTCCTGCAAGGGCGCCGTGGGGTCTGTGGTGGTTATAGAGGTGCTGGAAGGCTTGGACCCTTTCGTCGATCTTATCGATGCGCATGGGCAGGTCGACGCAGGCGTAGAACTCGTATCGCCATGCGCCATTGCAGCGTTCGACGGCGCCGTTGAGCTTTGGCGATCGGGGCGGGAGGACGTAGAGGGGCAGCTTTCTGTCGGCGCAGGCCTGTTCGAACTCGGCCATGAACTCGGACCCGCCGTCGACCTGGATGGCTTTGACGGGATCGGGCATCTGTTTGAGCACCTGGTCGAGGAAGGCGGCGGCGTTTTTGGCGGTGGCTTGCTTGCAGGCTCTGGCGACGGTCCATTTGGCGAAAGGATCATAGGCGTTGAAATGCTTGATGGTGACGCCGGGCAAGGGATGGATCGAAAGCGTGTCGATCTGGACGACGTCGCCAGGCTTGTGGAAGGAGACATCCTTGGGCTTGCGGATGGCGTGGGGGCGCTTTTTGGCGGCGCTTCTGGCGGCGACTTTGCGGATGAGGGCGGGGACGGAGGGAACCCTGCCGCGCCTGATGAGGTCGCTGATGATGCGCCCGACGGTGGCGTTGGAGGTTGCAAAGCCTTGGTCGCGCAGGATCGGCCCGAGCTTCTCCTTGCCCCACATGGGATGATCCAAACGCAGCCGCTCGACGGCGGCGGCGAGCCCTTGGGGGCGTTTTTGTTGACGCATCCGGCGGGGCCGCCGGCTGGCCGGCTCGGCTCGTTCTTCCCAGCGATAGAGGGTGGAGCGCGGGACGCCGACCGCCTGGGCGGCCTGATCGGCGTTCAGCCCTTGCGCCATGGCCTTTCGCCACCGCGCGAGCGCGTCGCGTCTTCTGGCGGCTTCGATATTTGGGGTCTGCGCCGCCAGAAGACGCGACGCGCCCCTAGCCCGCATTTCTCACGGGGGTAGGCGCATCGGGGCCTAGAATCAGCTAAACTTGTTTTGCGATCAACGAGTTAGGCCGATTCGAGGGAGGTCCCCGATGCCGACACAGTGTAGCCCGACGGCGATGGATTTTGGAAGGGCTGGCGGGCGGCGTGTGGCAGCCGATTTCGACGGCGGAATGGTCTCGTCGGACGCCGGGGCGTTGCTGCTGGGCGAGACAGACAAGGCGATTGGGCTGACGGATCGGTTCGCGGCTTGCTTTGGCGACGGCCGCAGTCGGCTTTTCACGATCCACGCGCTGAAGGCTCTGGTCGCGCAGCGCGTGTTTGGCCTGGCGCTGGGCTATGAGGACCTGAACGACCACGATGAACTTCGCCGCGATCCGGTTCTGGGCGTCCTTTTGGGCAAGTTCGAGCGCGATGGCGAGGCGCCTTCGCCGTTAGCGGGCAAGAGCACGCTGAACCGCCTGGAGCACGCGCCGGGCCAAGGCAAGGCGTCCCGCTATCACAAGATCAGCCACGACGGAGCGGCAATCGAGAGGCTGTTCGTCGATCTGTTTCTCGACGCCCATGCCAAAGCGCCGCGCCGGATCGTGCTTGATCTCGATGCGACTGACGATCCCTTGCACGGCCATCAGGAGGGGCGGTTCTTCCATGGCTATTACGACAGCTATTGCTACCTGCCGCTCTATGTCTTTTGCGGTCGCCATCTTCTGGCCGCCAGGCTGCGCCGCTCCAACATCGACGCCAGCGCCGGGGCGGAAGCGGAGATGGCGCGCCTCGTGGAACAAATCCGTGAGCGCTGGCCGCATGTGAAGATCGTGCTTCGCGCCGACTCGGGGTTTTGCCGCGAGGCCCTGATGGCCTGGTGCGAAGCCAACACGGTCGATTACGTCTTCGGCTTGGCGCGCAACGCGCGATTGGAGGCGCGCATCGCCGACGCGCTGGACGAGGCGCGGCTTCTGTCGCAGGCGAACGCGGGGCTGCCGGCGCGGGTGTTTCGCGATTTCGACTGGTCGACGAAGGAGAGTTGGTCGCGCCGGCGACGGGTGATCGGCAAGGCCGAATGGACGCGCGGCGAAGCCAATCCGCGCTTTGTCGTGACCTCGCTGAAAGCCGACGCCTGGCGCGCCAAGCCGCTCTACGAACACCTCTATTGCGCGCGCGGCGAGATGGAGAACCGCATCAAGGAATGCCAGGGCGATCTGTTCGCCGACCGCACCTCGACGGCTTTGATGCGCGCCAATCAGCTGCGGCTGTGGTTCGCCTCGATGGCCTATGCGCTGGTGTGTGCGCTGCGCCGCCTCGGGCTCGCCCACACCCAATTGGCCGACGCGACCTGCGGCACGATCCGTCTGAAGTTGCTGAAGCTCGGCGCTCTCATCAAGATCAGCGCCCGGCGCGTCAAAATCGCTTTCGCCTCCGCCTGCCCGGCCGCTCCCGAGTGGCGTTTGGCCGCCGCCCGGCTCGCCGCCGCTCGCGACTCCCCAGCCTGACACGCGCCGCCGCGGCGCGACCATTGGCGGCAAACCCCTCGGCCCACCGGAGAAAGATTCCCGACCCACAGACCAAAACCACAGCGCCCCGCGCGCCACGTGAAGCCGCGTCCAATGCCCCACCGCGTTCAAATCTCACCAAAACCAATGCCTCAATGCATGATGGCGTGAGAAATGCGGGCTAGCGCTGCGGATAATATGGCCGGGCAGGCCAAAAACCTGCATGGGGTTCTCCTTGTGATTTCGAGCTTCGCAACCCGAACCTCGGAGAACCCCTCCGATCATGCAATCGGTCTCATATGTGTCTGAGCTAGGTCATTTCGTTGCTTGGCTTTACATATTGTACCGCGACGCGAACGTCGGATCCTTTTGCGCGATCTGTCGGGCGAGGTCGACGATCACGCGCGCTTGCTTCCACGTCGCGTCGTCCTGCATTTTGCCGTCGATCATGACCGCGCCCGATCCGTCGGGCATCGCGGCGAGAATCCTTTGCGCGAAGGCGACCTCGGCCGGGTCGGGGGAAAACACCGCCTTGGCGATTTCGATCTGACGGGGGTGCAAGGTCCAGGCGCCGGCGCAGCCCATGAGGAAGGCGTTGCGGAACTGCGTTTCGCAGGCCGCGGCGTCGGAGAAATCGCCGAACGGGCCATAGAACGGCTTGATGCCGTTGGCCGCGCACGCGTCCACCATCCGCGCGATCGTATAGTGCCAGAGGTCCTGCTGGGCGCTCGCTCGCGCGCCGCCGGGCTCGCCGGAATCGGCGAGAACGCGGTAGTCGGGGTGACCGCCGCCGACCCGCGTCGTCTTCATCGCGCGCGAGGCGGCGAGATCGGCCGGCCCGAGGCTCATTCCGTGCATGCGCGGCGACGCCGCCGCGATGGCCGCGACGTTGTTGACGCCCTCGGGCGTCTCGAGAATCGCGTGCACAAGAATGGGCTTCTTGACGGCGTGCCGCGCTTCGAGCAGGGCGAGGTACTGGTCGATGAAGTGGATGTCCCAGGGGCCTTCGACCTTCGGCAGCATGACGACGTCGAGCTTATCGCCGATTTCGCCCATCAGGCGCGTCATGTCGTCGAGAAACCACGGTGAATTCAGCGCGTTGACGCGGACCCAGAGCCCGGTCGCGCCGAAATCGACGGCGCGGGCCATGGCGATGAAGCCTTCGCGCGCGGCCGCTTTCGCCTCGATCGGGATCGCGTCCTCGAGGTTTCCCAGAACGACGTCGACCTGCGCCGCCAGTTCGCCGGCCTTGGCGCGCATCTTTTCGATGTGCGGGGGCACGAAATGGATCATGCGTTCGACCCGCGACGGCAAATCCGCAAAGGGGCGCGGCGCGCCGATCGCGAGAGGTTGGAGAAACTTGCGCGGGGCTTTCATTGTCAACTCCGCAGGACGTGCGTGACCGGGATCACGCCATAGGTCGAATCGACTGTCGCGGCAAGATCGCGGCGCGGCGCGGGCCGGGCGACCTTGGTCGATGTCGAAATCGGGCCCGCCGCGCTCACCCGCCGCCGGCGAGCGCGGCGACGGTCGGCGCCGACCAGGGCCCATCGAGCACGATCGTCAGCCGCGCGGCGTTGGCCGAGGGCGCGCCCTCGGCGTCGGCCTGGGTCGCCGCCGCCAACGTGTGGAACGCGCGCTGGGCGATGTCGACCACGCCTTCGATATCGATCACGGACCCGGGGCCCTCGATCCGAGCCCCGGTGATCTTGGCGGCGCCGTCGGCGACGACGATTTTGGCGCTCGCGTGGGTGAAGGTCGTCTGCCCGACGGCCATGTCGCGGGAGAGATCGATCGGCCGCCGCTGACTTCGGCGCATCGCCTCCTCGATGTTCACGCCGACGACGACGCCCGCTTGCAGGTCGAACGAGGCGACGCCGGCCAGAGAAGCGATGATGTCGGCGGGCGTGGACCCGGTCGACCGCAGGGAAACGTTGAAGCCGCCGCGACCGGCGTAGCCGCTCCAGCCGAAATCGGCGAACGCGGCCCCGAGGTCGGCGTTTGCAAGCGCGGCGGCCAATTGCGTCCGCAGCCCGTTCGCCGCGGGCGCGAGCGTCAGCTGACCTTTCAAGACGCCCTGGTAGGCGTCGGCCTCGATGAGGTTGGCGACGAACTGTCCGTCCCTGCACATGAGCGAGCCGGCCAGATTGTCGACGCGATGGCCGCGCCACGCCGCGTGCGAGACGGAAAACCGCAAGTCGAGATCGAGGCCGCGACCCGGCGTGAAGACGAAAGGCTCCGCGCTCCAGCCGCCTTTGGCGTTCACGAACGTCGGCGGCGCGCCGAACAGCGGCTCCATGTCCAGCGAGTTGGCGGCGAGCGTGCCGGAAATCGCCGTCCGATCGCCTTCGCGCGACAGGGTCAGCGCGCCCTCGAACATCTGCCCGGCGAGATCGAGCCGGGCCTCGCTGACCGCGAGCGAAGCGCCTTTCGTCTGCGCCTTGCCCTCGAGGGAAAGCGAGTCGCCGACGACCAGCGGCGCGTGCGCGGCGCCGGTTAGGCGCTCCAGCGCGCGCAGCGAGCTGATTTGCGCCGAGACGTCGCCGGCGAATCCCAGGCTCATGTCGCCGCCCCACTTGCCCTCGAGGGTGAAGGAGAACGGCCGCGAGGCGATCGCGAGCCTCACGCCGGTCGAGCGCTTCCGCAAGGCGTCCTGCGGATTGTCGATCCTGGCCTCGATCGTCACCTTCTCGTCGCGCCATGCTCCCGTGAGGGCGACGCTCATCGGTCGGTCGAGGCTCGGCCAATCGAAGGATCCATCGAGGCTCTCGATCAGGGTGTCGAATTGGCGCGCGGCGCTCACAATATGCAGCACGCCGCCGTGAACGCGCACATGCGACCATAAGGCCGGCGGCGCGCCGTCATCGACCCCCGAGAGCGTACGCGGCTCGGCGGCGGCGACGGGCGTCTGGTCCAGATCGATGAACGCGGTCGGGCTGAACAACGTTGCGCCGACGGGCGCGACGCGGCCGCCGAGCAGCGCCGCCAGCGAAAGCGGGAATCGCGCCGTCGGCGCGCTGAGCACGCTTCGGTCGCGGGCGTCGACAAGCTCCAAGCCGACGACGCGCAGCGTCGGCCAAGGCAGCAACGCCAGGCTCGCGCGGGCCGGGCGTCGCAGACGCAGCCCGACGCGCGGCGAAATGGCCCCATTGATTTCGGCGCCGACGTTGGCCGAACTGACCGGCCATTGATAGACGCCGCAGGCCAAGAGGCCGAGCGCGCAGACGAGGCCGACCGCCCATTTCACGCCATGGCGCATTCCTTCCGCTCCGAACCTCACAACGAGGGCGCGTTGGTCGTTCGCGTCGCCGATTGGCTATCGCGATTTTCGTCGCCGCGCGACCGGCGAGGCGCGCCGCCGCCCGCTTGTTAACATATTGCTGAAGCTTGGCATGCGTCGGCCGGCTAATTGGTCGCCGAGAGGGGCGGCGCGGCGAAGCGAAGCTCGCCGGCGCCGCGCGCCTTGGCGTTCGGCCGCGTCGCCGCCACGGCGACCCGGAACCGGTCGGCGTCGCTCGGCGTCCGTGCGCTGACGCGCTCGATCGCCATCAGCGTCGCGCGCCGATCGCTGGGTATCGAGGCGGCGGCCAGGGTGGTGAAATCTCGGTGGGAATAGGGGGCGTGGCCGGCGCCGCGAAACACGACGAAGCCCCCCGCCGTCATCACCGCATCGCCCTTTCGCAACGTCGGATCCTGCCAATAGGGCGGAGTCTGCCCGACGGCGCGGCGGCAAGCGCAGGCGCCGTCCAGCGTCGTTCGGTAGCGCAATGAGACCGGCAAGGCGGTGTAGCGCGCCCCGCTCGTCGAGGTCGCGTCCTCAATCCGGTCCGATCCCGGGGGCAGAAAGTAGAGCGCGGTCGGCGCGTCGGGGCAAATCCCGGCGCAGCTGGAATCCGCGCTGGCGATGGCCTGACCGCCGGAGAAAGGGCCGACGGGGAAAAAGAATCCGTCGCAGAGGCGCACGCAGACCGGACGGCGCGACGCCAACGGCGTTGCGGCCGCGCGCGAATGGTTCTTACGCGGGGTCGCCGGCTTCGGATCGATCGGAATCTCCACGAGATTCGGCGAATTCGCGCCGTCCGCTCCCCCGAACAAAGCCGCGAGCAGGCCGCGCCCGCCCCCCTTCGCGCCGGCGACGTTGGCGTGCAACGTGACGCCGCCGGCCGCGAAGAGAGCCGCGCCGGTGACGAAAGCGGCGAACGCGCGGCGCCGGCGCCGCGCCGATTGGAACGAAAGGTTGGAAATGTCGACGGACTTCGGCAGTCCCGCAATCAAACGGCCGGCCATGAGATGCCCCCCCCATGCGCAACAACGACGGGAACGGCGGCCGCAATCCGCATTTCCTAAGGAAACATTAAGATTATCCGGCGGTTTCTTGCAATCATAAAAAAACGTCATAGTTAGCGCGCGCAGCGGCGCACGGCCTTCGGCCGCGGTCACGGCGGCGGCGGCGCTCAGGCCTTGCGGCGTCTGCGCTGACGGTACTGGTCGGTGATCACCGCGGCGATGATGACCACGCCCTTCATGATGTCCTGATAATGGGCGCCGACGTTGAGGAAGGTGAAGCCCGAGGTCAGAATGCCCAGGATCACCGTGCCGATCACCGTGCCGGTCATGCGCCCGACGCCGCCGGCGAGCGAGGTGCCCCCGATCACCGCCGCGGCGATGGCGTCGAGCTCGAAGCCCATCCCGACGCCCGCCTGTCCGCTGATCGCGCGCGCGGTCTGCACGACGCCGGCAAGTCCCGAAAGCCCGGCGGCGAGCGTGTAGACGAGCACGGTGTGACGCTCGACGTTGATGCCCGACACTCGCGCGGCGAGCGGATTGGCGCCGATGGCGTAGGTGAACTTGCCGTAGCGGGTATACCGCAGCAGGATATGGAAAATAGCCGCCACGACGAGGAAGATCACCACCGGCCACCAGCCGGAACCGATCGCGGCGAAGGAATCGGTGAGATTGCCGATCGGATCGCCGTCCGTGTACCAGTCGGCGACGCCGCGGGCCGACACCATCATGCCGAGCGTGGCGATGAAGGGGGGAATCTTCGTGTAGGCAATCAGGCTGCCGTTGATCACGCCGGCGAAGAGGCCGCACAGCAGGCCCGCCGCGACGGGAAAGATCGGATTCAATCCCGTCAGGCTGGGATAGATGGCGTGGCTGTATCCGGTGGTCTGGGCGAGGCTCGCAGCGATCATCGCGGTCATGCCGACCAGCGAGCCGGACGACAGGTCGATGCCGGCCATGATGATGGTCTGGGTGACGCCGATCGCGATGATGCCGATCACCGCCTCCTGCAGGATCATGATCTTCAGACGCAGCGGATTGGCGATGAAGCTCTGGCCGACGAAAATCCAGCCGAGAACTTCGAACAGCAGCATCATGCCGATCATGACGCCGAGAATGTTGACCTCCGGCGGCAGCCGGCGGCGGCCCGCTTTCGGCGCTTCGCTCTGGGCGGCGGCGTTGGATGCGTGTGGGATGGTCACGATTTTCGTTCCTTGCTGACCGCGCGCGCTATTGCGACGCGAGCTCCATGATCCTGATCTGCGTCGCGTCCTTGCGATCGACGATGCCGGTCATGCGTCCCTCGTGCATCACCAGGATGCGATCGCTCATCCCGAGCACCTCCGGCAATTCCGACGAAATCATCAAAACCGCGACCCCTTTGGCCGCCAGCTCGCTGATCAGCCGGTGAATCTCGGCCTTGGCGCCGACGTCGATGCCGCGCGTCGGCTCGTCGAGAATGAGGATGTGCGGATTGGTCATCAGCCAGCGGGCGACCAGAACCTTTTGCTGATTGCCGCCCGAGAGATTGAGAACCGGCTCGTCGAGATTGGGCGTGCGCACCCTGAGACTTGCCGCCTGCTCTTGGCACAGAGCCTCGATCGCCTTCTCCGCCACGAAGCCCGCCCGCACGTGGCTGTGACGCAGCAGCGCGATTTGCATGTTGTCCATGACGCTGAGCAAGAGAAAGCAGCCGCTCTCCTTGCGATCCTCGGTCAGAAAAGCCATCCCCGCGTCCATGGCGACGCCCGGATTGCGAATGGCGATCTCGCGGCCGTCGACGGCGATCGTGCCCGAGGTCGCCGGCGATACGCCGAACAGCGTTTCGGCGACGTTGCTGCGCCCGGAGCCGACGAGCCCCGCCAACCCGAGAATCTCGCCCTTGCGCAGATCGAAGGAGATGTCGCGAAAGCGTCCTTCGAGCGTCAGATTCCTCACCGAGAGCGCGACCTCGCCGATCGACGGCGGCAGCTTGGGAAACATCTGGGTGATTTCGCGTCCGACCATCATCTTGATGATCTCGTCGCGCGTGACGTCGGCGGCGGGACGTTCGCCGACGAACTTGCCGTCGCGAAACACCGACACTTCGTCGGCGATTTCGAACAGCTCGTTCATCTTGTGCGTGATGTAGATGATGCCCGTGCCCTGGGCCTTGAGGGTGCGGATGATCTGAAAGAGATGCGTGACCTCCTTTTCCGTCAGCGCCGAAGTCGGTTCGTCCATGATCAGGATGTCGGAATCGTAGGACACCGCCTTGGCGATCTCGACCATCTGCCGATTGGCGACGCTGAGGTCGCGCACTTCCGCCTCGGGGTCGATGTGGATGTCGAGCCGGTCGAACAATTCCTGGGTGCGCCGGCGCATCTCCTCGTGCCGCACGAAGCCCAGCCCATTCAGCGGCTCGCGGCGGATCCAGACGTTCTCCGCCACCGTCATGAAATTCATCAGGTTGAGTTCCTGATGGATCATCGCGATGCCGTATGTCAGCGCCACCAGCGGCGAGGTCAGACGGATGTCCTGGCCCTTGAGCCGGAAGGAGCCGGAGTCCGGTTCATAGATGCCGGCGATGATCTTCATCAGCGTCGATTTGCCGGCCCCGTTCTCGCCCATCAGCGCGTGGACGTGGCCGCGCTTGAGGCGGAAAGAAACGTTGTCGAGCGCCAGCACGCCGGGAAAGGCCTTCCGGACGTTTTCGACCTCGAGCAGGTATTCCGCGCCGGGAATGGCGCCGCTCTCGCGAACCACTTGGGCTGTCGAAGGACTGAGCATGCTGTTCGCGCCCTCACAACGAGAACGCGCCGCCACCCGGGTGGCCGACGCGCCGCGCTTTTCCTCTCTCCCCTCCCGGCGGCGCGGGCCGCCCAAGTGGGGCTGCCTCGAGACGTCCGGGATTTCAAGCCGCCTCGGCCCGACGGACC
Source organism: uncultured Alphaproteobacteria bacterium (assembly GCA_963755075.1). Taxonomy (GTDB): domain Bacteria; phylum Pseudomonadota; class Alphaproteobacteria; order Rhizobiales; family Beijerinckiaceae; genus Roseiarcus. Next base: position 22,074 of record CAVWKL010000157.1, on the reverse strand, counting down.
ATCGCCCGCCGGGCCGCGCCTGCTTGCGATCAGTTCTTCTTCATGAAGTTGGCCATGTTGTCCGGCGTGACGAGCTGGAAGGGAATGTAGACCTTCTTGTCGACCGGCTTGCCGGCGGCCAGCGCCAAGGCGGCGTCGACCGCGCCCTTGCCCTGTCCGGCGGCGTCCTGGAACACCGTGACCTTGAGGTCGCCCGCCTTCATCGAGGCCAGCGCGTCCTGCGTCGCGTCGATGCCGCCGACGATCGCCGTCTTGGTGTCGACGCCCGCCGACTTCATCGCCTGCAGCGCGCCGATCGCCATTTCATCGTTGTTGGCGATCACCGCGTCGTACTTCAGGCCCTTCGACAGCCAGTTGGTCATCAGGTTCTGCGCCTTGGTGCGGTCAAAGAAGGCGGTCTGCTCGGCGATGATCTTCATGCCGCTGCACGCGGGGGTCGCGATCACGTCGTGGACGTCGGCGGTGCGCTTCACCGCGGCCTCGCTGGCCAACTCGCCTTCCATGACGAGAATGTTGCCCTTGCCGCCCAGAAGCTTGCAGATCTGCTGGGTCTCCAGCGTCCCGGATTGCTTCTCGTCCGAACCGACGAAAGCGGCTTTGGGACCAAAGGACTCGACGTCGGTCGGTTGGCGGTTGACATAAACAATCGGCACGCCGGCGTCAGTGGCGAGCTTCGTCATGGCGGGCGTCGCGCTGGTGTCGACCGGGTTGACGATGATCGCGTCGACCTTGTTGGCGATGAAGTTCTGAATCTGGCTGAGCTGCTTGGAGATGTCGTCCTTGGCGTCCTCGATCTGCAGCGACACGTCCGGCAGCGTCTTGGCGTAGGCGCTCATGCCGTTGCGCAGCACGGTGAGAAAGTTGTCGTCGAACTTGTCCATCGACACGCCGATCTTGGCGGCCATGGCCGGGCTCGACAGAATCGTCGCGACAGCGAGCGCGAATGCGAAACGTTTCATATCATTCTCCTCCCTTGCGGCGCCCGGTTGCGCCTCGTTCGATCGCCGGATGCCCCTGCGGGGCGCTAGCCTCGCTCCCTCCAGGGAAAGCGCGGATTCTCGCCGGCGCGGCCTGCGGCGGCGCCGATAAGGATGGGTTGAACGGGACGGGCGCGCCGCAACGGCTTCCCGGCGGCGGCGCGCGCCGACGGCCAAACGGAGGAGGGAGGACGAAACGCGATCGCCTTCATTGACCCTTCCCTCCCTGCTCGATCGCCGAAAACGCCGGCCTCGCGGGGCTCGCGGCGCCCGATATCGTGAGCGTAACAAATGTTCCAAATGCAGTCAATATCAGAATGGATATTCTAAAAAGGAATCGCCGCGGCCGACCGGGGCGCTCGCCGCCCCCTAGATATTGGTCGGCAGGAACAGCTCGAAAGGCACCACGATCCTGGCTCGCGGCGTCGGTCGCCGGCGCCTCGAGGGCGCGGGCCATCGCCGCCGTCGCGCGGTCGGCAAGGAGCGCGGTCGGCGTCGAGATGACGGCGCTGAGAACGCCGTCGATCAATCCGGCGCGGGTCTTGGGCGTCAATTCGTTGCAAACGACGGCGAGGGCTTCGCGCCCCGCCTCGTCGCGCGCCGCGGCGATCGCGCCTTCCATGCCGCCGCCGCAGACATAGAGGCCGACGAGATCGCGGTGGCGCCCGAGCATTTCCTGCGTGGCGGCGTAAGCAAGCCGCGAATCTTCGAGATTGACGAGCGGCTCCAGCGGCTGGAACGCGGGCGCATGCTCGCGCAGATAGGCGCGAAACGAGATCTCGGCGGTCTCCTGGCAGAGGTAGCGGTGCGAGCCGACGATGATGCCGATCTTGCCCGGCCGCGCGGCGGCCTTGGCGATGATCCAGGCCGCGGTGCGGCCCTCCTTGCGATTGTCGCGGCCGACGTAGCCGGCGCGCGCCTCGGCGGTGAGATCGGACAGCAAGGCGAACGTCGGGACGCCGCGCGCGCGCAGCCGGGCGATCGCTTCCGACACGTGAGGATGGTCGACCGAGACGACGCCGACCGCCCGCGCCGCTTCGCCCATCCGCAACAGACGCTCGGCGATGGTCGAGGGCGAAAGCTCGATCACGTATTCGACGATCGCCCGGCCGCGCACGTTTTCGAGGCGCGCCGTCGCCGCCTCGAGATCGGCGCCGAGCCCACGGTAGAACGCGTCGGGCTTTTGTAGGAGAAAGCCGAGGGTCAGCGGCGGCGCGTCGACGCGTACGCGCCGCTTGATGAGCGTCGCGCCGTGAAAGCCGATCGCCTCGGCGGCGCCGAGCACCCGCTCGGCGGTCGGCTGGCGCACCCGATGGCGCGCGTTGAGCACGCGATCGACGGTGGCGACGCTGACCCCGGCCGCGCGCGCCAGATCGGCGAGTGTCGGACGCTTGCCCATCGTCTCTCCCGACGTTTGCATGGCTTGCGATGCGGAGCGCACGATTTGTGAGGGGAAACGACGACGAACGCAAGCCGGCCGCCGCGCACGCTTTCGCGCCGATCGGGCGGGATCAGCGCCGCACGCTCTCGGCGGGCGTCGCCGCTATTGCGCCGGCGCCGGGGCGGGAAGGGCGTCGGGCGCCGGCGCGGCGGCCGGCTTGACCGCCGCCTTGCGCCGACCGGCAAGCGCGGAGTCGATCTTGTCGAGATAATAATAGACGACCGGCGTGATGTAGAGCGTCAGCAACTGCGAGACGCAGAGACCCCCGACAATGGCGACGCCGAGCGGGCGGCGCAGCTCCGAGCCGGCGCCCGCGCCAAGCGCAATCGGCAACGCGCCGAGCAGCGCGGCGAGCGTCGTCATGATGATCGGGCGGAAGCGGATCAGCGCGGCCTCGCGGATTGCGGAGAGCGCGTCCATGCCGCCTTCGCGCCGCCGTTGAAGGGCGAAGTCGACCATCATGATCGCATTCTTCTTGACGATGCCGATCAGCAGCAGAATGCCGATGATCGCGATCACCGACAGGTCCATATGGAAGAGCCTCAGGGCCAACAGCGCGCCGATGCCGGCCGAGGGAAGACCGGAAAGGATGGTGATCGGATGAATGTAGCTCTCGTAGAGCACGCCGAGAAGGATGTAGATCGTCATCACCGCGGCGAGCAGCAACGCGCCCTGTCCGGCGAGCGCTTGCTCGAAGAGCTGCGCATTGCCGGCAAAACCGGTGATGATGCTCGCCGGCAGATTGGCTTTGCGCTCGAGTCCATGAATGGCTTCGATCGCCTGGCCGAGCGACACGTCGGGAGCGAGATTGAACGAGATCGTCACCGCCGGCTGCTGCGCCTGGCGATTGATCTGCAGCGGGCCGACCGTGCGCCGCATCGTCGCCACTTCGTCGAGCGGCACGAGCTGTCCGCCCGGCGTTGAGACGCGGATGCGTCCGAGCGCGCCGGGATCGTTCTGGAAGGCGTCGCCCGCCTCGAGGATGACCTGGTAGTCGTCGGCCTCGGTGAAGATGGTCGAGATCTGGCGCGTTCCGTAAGCGTTGTAGAGCGCGGTGCGCACTTCGTCGGTGGTGACGCCGAACGCCGCCGCCTTATCGCGGTCGATGTCGACGCGCAATTGCGGATTGGAGATCTGCAGATCGCTGTTGACGTCGCGCAGACCCGGCAATCGGGCGATCGCCCGCTCCATCTGCGGCGCCTTGGCGTAGAGCGCGGCGATATCGCCTGACTGGAGCGTGTATTGATACTTGGCTCGGGCGATGCGTCCGCCGGTGAAATCGAGATTCTGAACCGGCATCAGAATCGTTCGGATGCCCGGAATGGTCGCGGTCGCGGCGCGCAGCCGCGCCATGATCGTCTCCATCGAGTCGCGCTGCGCCCTGTCCTTCATCCGGATGAACAGGAATCCCTTGTTCGTCGCGCCGCCGAATCCGACCGCCGACGTCACCGATGCGACCGCCGGGTCGGCCTCGATGAGCCGGCTCACGGCGACCTGGCGCGCCGACATTTCGCGGAAGCTGGTGTCGGGTTGCGCCTCGGTGACGCCGCGCAGGAATCCGGTGTCCTCCTCGGGGAAGAATCCCTTAGGAATGGAAGCATAAAGCGAAAAGGCGAGGTAGGCGGTGAGGAACGTGCCCAACAGGACGACGAGCCGGAACCGCAGAACGAAGTCGAGCGAGACGCGATAGCCGGTGGCGAGACCGTCGACGAGCGCGTCGGAGAAACGGCCGAAAAGACCCGCCGCCGCGCCGTGTTTGGGGGCGCTGAGGATGCGGGCGCAAAGCATCGGGGTCAGCGTCAGCGAGACGAAGCCGGAAACGAGGATCGCTACGGTGATGGTGACCGCGAACTCGTGGAAGACGCGGCCGACGACGCCGCTCATCAGCAACACCGGGATGAACACCGCCACCAGCGAGAAGGTGATCGACAAAATCGTAAAGGCGATCTCCTTGGAGCCTTTGAGCGCGGCTTCGAACGGCTTCATGCCGCCCTCGATGTGGCGGGTGATGTTCTCCAGCATGACGATCGCGTCGTCGACGACGAAGCCGACCGACAGCGTGATGGCGAGGAGCGAGATGTTGTCGATGGAATAGCTGAAAACATACATGAACGCGCAGGCGCCGATCAGCGACACCGGCAGCGCCAGCGCCGGGATCAGCGTCGCCGACCCGGACTTGAGGAAGACGAAGATCACGACGATCACCAGCGCGATCGACAGGCCGAGCGTCGACTGCACGTCGGCGATCGACTGGCGGATCGACACCGATCGATCGTTGAGCACCTGGGCCTGGACGGACGGCGGCAACTGCGACTGGTAATAGGGTATCTTCGCCTTGACGCTGTCGACGACGTCGACGGTGTTGGCGTCGGACTGCCGGTAGATGCCGAGCACCACCGCCGGCTCCCGGCCGACCCATCCCGCAATCTGCTTGTTCTCGACGAAATCGTAGACCTTGGCGATTTCGTTGAGGCGCACCGGCGCGCCGTTGCGCCAGGCGACCACCAGATTGTTGTATTCGGCGGCGCGCTCCATCTGGCCCGTGGCGTCGACGGTGAAGTTCTGCCGGCGCCCGAGCAGAGCGCCGACCGGCGTCGAGGAATTGGCGTTGGCGACGGCGTTGCTGACGGCGTCGAGGGTCAAGCCGCGCGCCGCGGCGGCGTCGGGGTCGACCGCGACGCGCACGGCGAATTTTTGCTGGCCGAACACCAGAACCTGCGCGACGCCGGCGATTTGCGAGATCTGCTCGGCGAAAACCTGTTCGGCGTAGTCGTCCACCTTGGACAGCGGCAGCGTTCGGGAGACCAGCGCGACAAAGAGAATCGGGCTGTCGGCCGGGTTCAACTTCTGGAAACTCGGCGGCGCCGGCAGTTGCGGCGGCAGCTTGCGCAGCGTCGCCGAAATGTTCGACTGGACGTCGAGCGCGGCGCCGTCGATGTTGCGATCGAGGTCGAATTGCATGACGACGTTGGTGACGCCGAGGCTCGAGGACGACGTCATCATGGTGATGCCGGGGATCGTGGCGAAGGCGCGCTCCAGCGGTCCGGCGACCGAGGAGGCCATGGTGTCGGCGCTCGCGCCAGGCAACTGGGCGTTGACGGCGATAGTGGGAAAATCGACGCGCGGCAGCGCCGCCACCGGCAATTGCCGATAGCCGAACACGCCGAAGACGATGAACGACAGCATCAAGAGCGTCGTCATCACCGGGCGGCGGACGCAGAGTTCGGGAAGCGACATTTACGTCGCCCCGTTCTGTGCGTTGCGGATCGCCACTTTGGCGCCCTCGGTCAAAAGCAGCGCGCCGTCGACGACCACGGTCTCGTCGCCGTTCAAACCCGTGGTGACCACCGTTTGGCCGTCCTGAGTGCGCGAGACCTCGACCGGCTGAACATGCGCGGCGCCGTCGACGACGGTGAAGACGAAATTGCCGCTTTGCCCGATTTGGATCGCTTCGCGCGGCACCACGACCGTGTTCGGCTCGACGCGCAGCGTCACCTTGAGATCGCACAGCTGACCGGGCCACAGCGTCTCGTCGGGATTGTCGAAGATGGCGTGCGCGAGGATCGTGCCGGTGGTCGGGTCGACGGCGTTGTCGAGGAGGGCGAGCTTGCCCGTGACGCTCGCCTTCGACCCTTGCGGCGTCGCCTCGACGCGGGCGCCGTTGGCCATGCCCTCGCGCAGCGCCGGCAGCAGCGCCTGCTGCACCGAGAAAGTCACGTAGATGGGCGAAATCTGGTTGATCGTCGCGAATATGCCGGTCGCGCCATTGTCGGAGGCCTTGGCGATGTTGCCTTCCTTGATGGCGACGACGCCGACGCGGCCGGAGATCGGGGCGACGATCGTGTACCAACCGAGTTGCACCTGAAGATTGTCGATCGCCGCCTTGTCGGCGAGGATCGCCGCCCGCGCGGTCTCGCCGGCCGTCTTGGCGTTGTCGAGATTGAGCACTGGGGTCGCCGAGCGGGCGACGAGGTCGGTGTAGCGCGCGACGTCGCGCGCGGCCTGTTCGAGTTGGGCCTCGTCCTTGGCGAGTTGCGCCTTCGCGCCTTCGAGCTGCGCCACCGCCTGGCGCGCGTCGAGCTCGATCAACGTCTCGCCGGCTTTCACCGCCGCGCCGTCGGCGACCAACACCTTTTCGACCGTGGCGTCGAAATGCGTCCGCAGCGCGACGGAGGCGATCGCTTGCGCGGCGCCGATTTCGTCGACCCGCCACGGCACGTCCTTGCGCGCGGCGCGGCCGACGACGACCGAGACCGGCGGCGGAGCGGCGGGCGCCGCCGCCGCGGCTTGCGGCTCGGCCTTCAGCGCGCTCGGCAGCAGCTCGTGGATCTGGCGGGCGTAGGGCGCCGCGGAGGGCCAGACCTTCTCGACATTGGCCGGGTCGTAACCCGCATAAAGCGCCAGGACGGCGGCGATCGCCAGGAGCAGGCCGGCGAAGCGACGAAAACCCATGAATGAACGCCTCCGCGCCTCCTCGCCCATCCTACCTCGAGCGGCGAGGGGCGCGCAAAGGCGCTCCGACCGCGCGCCGGCGGGATATCCCACCGCGGTCCCTAGAGCCAAACGCTTGATCTCTCAAGCAGGCGCGCGCTCACATGGGCGTGATCGCCGCCCACTGCGGCGCCGCGGACGCGCCGCGCCTCGCCGCGATCACGTCTGATTGCGCAGGCGCCGGTACTCGAAGCGCACCGCCTCGGCGCCATGGGCGCGCTCGAGCCGGCGCACGATGAAATGGCCGCGCGCCAGGGTCTGGAAATGCTCGGCGAAGGCGAGGTTCACCGCCGCGCCGCCGATGGCGCCGATGACCGGAACCGCCTGGGCGGCGAGCTTCTCGCTGACGACGACGCCGAAGCGGGCCGCGATCTGCGACACCAGTCGAACAAAAACCGGCGCCGCGCCGTCGGCCAGGCCGCGCTGCGCGACGAAGCGGGCGCTTTCGCTGATCGACTTGGCGAGCGCGCCGCGGATGGCGAAATAGCCGCCCTCGATCGCCGCTTCGCCGGGCGCCTCGCCGCCGAGCCCAAACACCTCGATGCAGGCGAGAGCCGCCTCTGCGCGCGAGAGATCCTCGCCCTCCTCGCGCGCGATCTCGGCGATCGAGCGCATGAGGATCGTCGTCGAGATCGGCAACTCGACCGCGGCCGAGGCGAGGCCGAACGCGCCCCCGACCGCGCCGGACGCCGCCGCCGCCGCCTTATGCAGACCCTCGGCCGCCTCGGCCGGCGATTTCTCGTCGATCGTCCGCAAGGCGAACCGCAGCGCCACTCGCAGCGCGGCTTCGGCGGCGCGAGCGACCGCCCGGCGCGCCGGCGCGGGCAGCGCCCGCCCCAGGGCCTCGACTTGGCGCCCGAGAAGGGCGGTGGCGCGCGCCGCGAAGCCGCCGCCTTCGAGACAGCGCGCCGCGAATTCGAGCTCTGCGAGCTCCTCCGGCGTCATAACCTCGGGCATCACGGCGACAGTCATGGCGGCGCCTCGCAATCGTCCTGGCGACGAGCGGCGCCCTGCCGGCAAGGCGCGCGGCGGCGGCTCTCTCCGCCCGGCGAGATATAGGGCGCTTGGCGGAAGCGCCAAGGGGCCCGATTCAAGAGGCTTCGTTCAAGAGGCTTCGTTCAGGCGAAAGCCATGATCGCCAGGCTGGCCAGCCCCGCCGCGGCGCAATAATAGGAAAACGGCCGCATCGCCTCGAATTCGTGCTTGTGGAAATAGCGCATGAGAAAGGCGAGGCTCGCGTAGGCGACGACGCCGGCGACGACGCCGGAGAGGATCGCCGCGCCGCCCAAGGTCGCGCCCTGATGCAAGAGCTTGGGCGCCTCGAGAACCGTGGCGCCGAGAATGATCGGCGTCGCCATGAGGAAGGAAAAGCGCGCCGAGTCCTCGTGCTTCAGCCCCGCCACGACGCCCGCCGCGATCGTCAGGCCGGAGCGCGAGAAGCCGGGAATGAGCGCCAGACATTGGGCGAGACCGATCGCCAGGGCCCCCTTCCAATTCAACTGGTCGAGGACGCCCGCCGCCTTGGCGCCGATCTGATCGCCGAAATAGAGGACGAAGCCGTTGGCGATGAGAAAGAACGCCGCGATCGAGGGAGCGCCGAAGTTCGCGCGGAGCCATTTTTCGAAAATGAATCCGACGACGACCGCCGGAATCGTCGCGAGCACGACGTACAAAAAAATGCGGCGGTCAGCAGTCGAACGCACGGTCGAGCGGATCAGCAGCGATCGCCCGAAAGTGAACCAATCGCGCCAAAAGTACAGGAAGAGCGCCGCCGCCGTGCCGAGATGCATCACGACGAGGTAGGGCAGAAAATCAGGTTTCTCAATGATGTCGCCCCACCCCAAGAGGCGCGGAACGATGACGGCATGGCCGAGGCTGCTGATGGGAAAAAGCTCGGTGACGCCCTGGAGGACGGCCATGACGATGGCTTGGAAGACAGTCAAGGAAGCGCCTCTTGACGAAAAGGAGAAATCGGCAATCCCGGTTGGGACGCCCTCCCATAACCCAATCGGCGTTTCGTGTCTCGCCGGCGACGGCCAACCCGGCCCGCGCGCCCGCCGCGGCGATTGAAATAGAAAAACGCCGGCGAGGGGATCCTCGCCGGCGCCGGGGATAGGGCTCCTGCGCTTCGATCGGCTTACTTGAGGGCCGCGCTGACTTCGGAGAACTCGCCGCTCAGCCTGGAGCCCAGGGCGGACAAGGAACCGATAAGGAAAACGGCGATCAGCGAAGCGATCAGCGCGTATTCGATCGCGGTGGCGCCGGACTCGTTGGCGACGAACTTTTTGAGGGACTTGATCATTACTTTGCTCCTGCTCGAATTGGTAACTGCCATCCGGCGAGTTGACGACGCCGCTCGGAATGCGATCGAATCTATGCCCGGGCTGTTTCGGTCCGGTTAATTCGATTGCGCGGAATCACGGGTAGCGGCGCTCGCTGTTTGATTGGTAAAGGCGCCCTAAACGTCGATCCGGCGCTCCGTCCGGGTTCCCTGAGCCGCGAGCGGCCGCCGTCCCGGGCCGGCTCGCAGGCTCATCCGGCGGCGAGCGGCGTCGGCGCCGCGAGCGGATCCCGGCGCGCCGGCGTCGATCCGGCGCGCCCCAAGTTCGGTCTGGCGATCAGACAGAACAGCAAGAATTCCGGCGCCCAGCTGATCGGCGGCGCGTTCGCGCCCAGCGCCAACATGGCGAAGGGCAGAATCAGCGCGAGCGACAGGATGACGATTTCGCTCGCCGCGAGGCCTTGCGTGGCGCGAAGCCGCTCTTGGACGTACCAGAGCACCGCCGCCGTCATCATCGGCATGTCGTAATTGAAGGCGTGCGGCGTCGCCAGGAACGTGCCGACGACCAGCAAGGCGCCGGCTCGCGGCGAGACGCCGGCGCGGAAGGCGCGCCAGACCACGACCGCCGCCGCGACGGCCACGCTGGCCTGAACCGCCAGCGCGACAGCGGCCGGCGCGCCCAGCATGCGCGCGTTCGCAGCGATCGTCGGCATGAGATGATCGATCGGGTTGAAGTGGCCGGAATAGGCGATGAGCGAGGCGAACCAGACGGGCCAGATGTCCGGCCCGAACGCCGCGCTCGAAACCGCCATGCAGGCGAGCAGCGTCGCACCGGCCGCCGCGATCGTGCGCCAGAGCCCGGCGGCGACCAGCGCGATCGGGACGAGCACGCCCAATTGCGGTTTGTAGGCGAGCAGGCCGAAAAGCGCGCCGGCGACGATCGGGCGGCTTTGCGCGAGCCGCAAGCCGCCCAGCATCAGCGCGCCGGACAGGAAACCGCTCTGCCCGGAAATGAGGGCGATGCCGGTCGCCGGCGCGATCAGCGCGCCGACGAGGCGCGGCCAGTCGCGAAACCGGCCGCCGACCATCGCCCATACATAGCCGGCGAGCGTCGCGCCGATGAACAGCGCGTAGGCCGCCCCGAGGCTGAGCCATCCGAACGGCGCCAGGATCAGCAGGAACGTCGGCGGGTAGGGGAACGGGTTGTAGGCGTTGGGATGCATCCCCAGCGCGACTTGGCGCAAGTGCAGCGCGTCGGCGTCGTAGTTCAACGCCGGGGCGCCCTCGTGGGCGATGAACGCCGAGCACCACAGCGCGTAGAAATCGCCGAAGCGATAGCCTCCCGATCCTGTCGCAACGGTCTTGACGGCGAGAACGACGTAGGCGGCGAACACCGCGGCCAGGATCGTGAATACGATATTCAACCGGCCGTCGCGGACCTCGAGGCCGAGGGCGTCGGTCGCCGCCCGGAAGGCGTCCCCAATTCGACGGGATCGTTGCATCGGCCTTCGCAACGGGATCGCCGTGGGTTCCCGCCACCCCAAAGAGATCGCCCTCGCCTCGACGAACCGACGGGCTCGCGGGCGCCCGCGTCGTCGCATCGCCAAAGGAGAGCGCGCGAGGGCTCGCGCCTCGGCACGATAGCGCCGCAGTCCTTTTCAAAAGGTAAAACGCCGCGCGCCGAGCCGAGGCGGCGCCGCGGTCAATCGGTTTTGCCCCTCGCCGCCTTGCCGGCGCTCAGCAGACGCTGTGGCCGCACTTGTGAACGGCGTCGATCTTTTCTTTCAGCGCGTCGTAGCCGACCGCGCCGACGACGACCTCCTGGCCGACGACAAAGGACGGCGTGCCGTTGATCTGCAGCGAGTTCGGCCATCCCCATCACCTGCTGCAGACCGGCGTCGACGTCTGGGCTTTCCATATCCTTGGCGAGGCGGTCCATGTCGAGGCCGAGTTCGCGCGCCACCGCCAGCGCCTCGGCCTTGCCGATCGGGCCGTGCATCGACAGGAGCCTATTGTGAAACTCCCAGAATCGCTCGCCGGGCAGTTGATTGCGGGCCGCGCTCGCCACCCTGGCCGCCTCGACGGAGCCGGGACCAAGGACGGGATAGTCCTTGAGGACGAGCTTGAGACTGGGGTCGTCCTTCATCAGGCGGGCCATGTCAGGCAAGGCGCCCTTGCAGAAGTGGCAATTGTAGTCGAAGAATTCGACCAGCGTCGCCGTTCCCTTGGGGTTGCCGACGGTCGCCTGAAACTTCGACGAAAACAGCGCGTCCGCTTGGTCGCTGACGATTTTTTGCTGCGCCGCCGCGGCGACCTCTTTGTCGTGCTTGTCGAGCGCCTCGATCGCCTCGCGCAGGACTTCGGGATTGTTGACGAGATAATCCCTGACAAATGCCCCGAGCTCCTTTTTCTGCGCCGGGGTGAATTCGTCGGCCGCCGCCATGCCGATCGGGGCCAACACGGCCGCCAGGGCGAGCGCCCCCGCGACACAGGCGGAAAAATAGAATTTCATTGAGATCTCCTGCGCGGACCTTCCCGATCCCCTTTCTTGCCCCGAAACCGGTGGCGGATTCAAGGCGGCGCGGCGCTCGAGCGGCGCAAATGACGCGACGCCGGGCGAAACATCCTTCCCTCGCGCCGGCGCAACGGAGGTTGACAGGCGCGCGCGCGCGCCGACAAATGCGCAGCGCCAAACGACAACAGCGAGGAGACGACAATGGCTGAGGCGTTCTTCGGCGACATTGCGCCGGTGCGTTACGAGGGGCGAGCCAGCGACAATCCGCTTTGCTATCGCCACTACGAGGCCTCTCGCCTCGTTCACGGCAAGACCATGGCCGAGCAGCTGCGCCCGGCGGTCTGCTATTGGCACAATTTCGTCTACGAGGGTTTGGACATGTTCGGCGCGCCGACGTTCGAGCGCCCCTGGGCGGGCGCAACGATGGCCGCCGCGCGCCTCAAGGCCGACGCGGCCTTCGACATGTTCAGGCTCCTCGGCGTCCCCTTCTTCACCTTCCACGACCGCGACGTCGCGCCGGAGGGCGCGAACCTCGCGGAATTTTCGAGCAATCTGGCGCGCATGGTCGACATTTTCGCCGGCAAGATGCAGGCCTCGGGGGTGAAGCTCTTGTGGGGCACCGCCAATCTCTTCTCGCATCCCCGCTACATGGCGGGCGCGGCGACCAATCCCGATCCGGACGTCTTCGCCTACGCGGCGGCGCAGGTGAAGAACGCGATCGACGCGACCCATCGCCTCGACGGCGCCAACTACGTGCTGTGGGGCGGGCGCGAGGGCTACGAGACCCTGCTCAACACCGATCTCAAGCGCGAGCAGAACCAGCTCGGCAGGTTCCTGTCGCTGGTCGTCGATTACAAGCACAAGATCGGCTTCAAGGGCGTGGTGCTGGTCGAACCCAAGCCGCAAGAGCCGACCAAGCATCAATATGATTACGACGTGTCGACGGTTTTCGGTTTCTTGCAGCGCTTCGGCTTGGAAAAGGAGGTCAAGGTCAACATCGAAGTCGGCCACGCGGTGCTGGCTCACCATAGTTTCGAGCACGAAATCGCCACCGCCGCGGCGCTCGGCGTCCTCGGTTCGGTCGACGCCAACCGCAACGACTATCAGTCGGGATGGGACACCGATCAGTTCCCCAACAATGCCGCCGAATTGGTTCCGGCCCTCTATCACATCCTCAAGGCCGGCGGCATCGCGCCCGGCGGGTTCAATTTCGACGCCAAGGTCCGTCGCCAGTCGTTCGAGCCCGTCGATCTCATCTACGGCCACATCGGCGGCCTGGACACGTTGGCGCTGGCGCTGGAAGCGGCGGCGCGGCTCATCGAGGACGGCAAATACGAGGCTTTTCTCGCCGAACGTTACGTAGGCTGGGAGGCGCCCGAGGCCAAAGCGATGCTCGCCGCGGGCGCCTCGCTCGACGCCATTGCCGCCCGCGTCGCCGCCGAGGCCATCGACCCCAAGCCGCGCCCCGGCCGACAGGAATTCTTGGAGAATTTGCTCAACCGCTATCTCTGAGGGCGAGCAGCGCGGCCGGATGGATTTGAAATCGCCGTTCGTCCATCGATTTCAGTCCATCGGATTCATGTGAACGCCTTGTTTGGGGATCAGGAGATTGTGGGCCGGCCGCTGTTTCTCGCACGAGGCGGGGAGATAGACGGCCAGCAGCGCCAGGTTCATTGTCTCGGCGCGAGCCTGGCGGGGCGCAGCCGCGCGCCGCTCGTCGCGCTCGATTCCGAGGGCCCGCTCGCCGACGCGCTTCGCCGCGCCGCGCGGCGAGTTCCCCTCCGCCACTTCCTCCAATACGCGCCTACGACACTCTTCCGAATGCGGCCGACCGACCATACGAGGTTCCCGATTCAGAGGTCCGATCGACTCCCATTTCGTACACGCGGGTAGTCCTCCCCGCGATCGCAATCGATTCGTCGCTGCCGGGTAGCGCTCTAGAATTCGACCTCCAGTTCCTCGATTTCCTCCTTCTCGGCGAGCGCGGCCTCCCGCCACTCGGCCATCGCCGGCCATTCCCAAATGCGGTCGGCGTAGGCCTTGACCGGGCCGTCGAGCGCGACGCCGTAGGTGCGGAAGCGGCTGACCACCGGCGCGTACATCGCGTCGGCCATGCCGATTTCGCCGAACAGATACGGGCCGCCGTAAGCCTCGAGGCATTCGCGCCAGATGGCGAGGATTCGCTCGATGTCCGCCTTCGCCTTCGACCAGATCTTGAAGCGCGGGAAATGCGCCTTGATGTTCATCGGCAGCGCCTGGCGCAGCGACACGAAGCCCGAATGCATTTCGCCGCAAATCGAACGGCAATGGGCGCGCTCCGCCTGATCTTTAGGCAACAGGCGCGCTTCCGGCGCGATTTCGCTCAAGAATTCGCCGATGGCGAGCGTGTCCCAGACGCGCATGTCCCGGTAGCCGAGACAAGGCACCAGGATCGAGGGCGAGAGCAGCAGGATCTCGGCGCGCGCGTCGGCGTCGTCGGGCGCGACGATCACCTCGTCGAAGTCGATTCCGGCGAGTTTGGCCATCAGCCAACCGCGCAGCGACCAGGACGAATAGTTCTTGCTGCTCAAGCTCAGCGTCGCTCTCGGCGCGGCGATCGTGGCGGTCTTTCTGGGCATGGGTTCGACCTAAGGGCGTTAAGCGTCGACGCGATGACAGGGCGGTGACGGGGAGCCGATTGCGATCCTATTCCTTCGCCGTCGCGACGGCGAGCGCGGCGGGAGGCGCGCCATCCGCCCGCAAAGCAGGCCGCAGACGTCGAAGCGGAAGGCTCCCCGTCGAACGACCGGTAGCAAACGACGTGCCAGTGGCATATCGCTTGCTTTCTCGAGCCTTTGGGACCACCGGACGGCGCAATGATGTACGACGCTTATCAGGCGATGGCCGACGCCGGCGAGCGCGTTCGCCTTCTAGCGGCGAACGCCGAGACGATCCTGAAGAGCTGGTCGTCCCACCCTTACGCGCCGCTCTGGCGGCGCATGGAGGCCTACTACGAACTGGTCGGGATGGCTGGCTTCACCCACGCGCGGCCCGATTACGGCATCGACAGCGTCGATCTCGGCGGGCGGGCGATCCCGGTGGAAGAGCGCGGCGTGGCGTGGACGCCGTTCTGTCAGTTGCTGCATTTCCAAAAGGCCGGCGGCGCGGACGATCCCAAGATCCTCCTCGTCGCGCCGATGTCCGGCCATTTCGCCACCCTGCTGCGCGGCACGATCCGCACGCTGCTCAGCGACCATCAGGTCTTCGTCACCGATTGGATCAACCCGCGCAACGTCAAGCCGGAAGCGGGCGCCTTCGGGCTCGAGGACTACACCCAGCACCTCGTCGATTTCGTCCGTCGCATCGGCGAGGATTGCCATATCGTGGCGGTATGCCAGCCGACGGTTTCGGCGCTCGCGGCGACGGCGGCGATGGCCGAGGAGGGCGCGGCCGTCCAGCCCGCAAGCCTGACGCTGATGGCCGGGCCGATCGATGCGCGCGTCGCGCCGACCAAGGTCAACGAACTCGCGCAGGGCAAGCCGATCGAATGGTTCCGCGACAATCTGATCGGCGTGGTGCCCGCCAAGTTCGAGGGCGCCGGACGGCGTGTCTATCCCGGCTTCCTGCAACTGTGCGCCTTCATGAGCATGAACGCCGAGCGCCATTCGAAGGCGTTCGTCGACCTCTTCCATCATCGCATCGCCGGCGAGCTGGAGAAAGCCGACGCGATCGCGGATTTCTACCGCGAATATTTTGCCATCATGGACATGAGCGCGGATTTCTACCTCGAGACGGTCGACCAGGTGTTCCAGCGTTATCTCTTGGCCGTCGGCCAGATGGAATTCAAAGGCCGCAAAGTCGAGCCGCGCGCGATCCGGCGGACGTTTCTGCTAACCATCGAGGGCGAGCGAGACGACATCTGCGCCGTCGGCCAGACGCTCGCCGCGCAGGATCTCTGCTCCGGCCTGAGGCCCTACATGAAGACCCACCATCTGCAGGCCGGCGTCGGCCACTACGGCGTGTTCAACGGCCGCCGCTGGGAGACGCAGGTCTACCCCGTGCTGCGCAACCACATCCAGGCGGCGCGGTAGCTTTTCGCCGCCGGCCTGTTCGGCCGCAACGCCTATTGAGGCCCTGGCGGCGATTTCGCCCTTCTTCGGGACGGGATGGAAAGCCCCAGCGGCTGGCGGCGCTCCCGAGCGGGGCGGTCAGGGGAGGTCGGGGCAGGAAATCGGGCTCGTCAGAAGCCATTACAAGTTACAAATAATGTCATTTGAACGCCTATTTTTTGCGCGCGCAGCGGCGTTCGAGCGCGCCAGCCGCCCTGATAAAATATTGAATTGGAATGACAATGAAACTCCGTTAGGCTTTTGGAAACCATGTCGGAGACCCTTGAGCCGAAAGTTCGACTTGATCGCGAATGGCGTTGAGGCGATACGACCCATGCGACTCTTCGCCGCGCTCGCTGGCGCGGCATATTCGAAGGACGGATAAATCCCATGGCGCGTAAGAAGATTGCTCTGATCGGGGCGGGCCAGATCGGCGGCACCCTCGCCCACTTGGCCGCGACCAGGGAACTCGGCGACATCGTCCTTTTCGACATCGTCGACGGCGTGCCGCAGGGCAAGGCGCTTGATTTGGCCGAATCCGGCCCGGTCGAAGGCTTCAACGCCAAGCTTTCCGGGGCGAGCGATTACGCCGCGATCGCCGGCGCCGACGTCGTCATCGTCACCGCCGGCGTGCCGCGCAAGCCCGGCATGAGCCGCGACGACCTGCTCGGCATCAACCTGAAGGTCATGGAGGCGGTCGGCGCGGGCCTCAAGGCCAACGCGCCCGACGCCTTCGTCGTCTGCATCACCAATCCGCTCGACGCGATGGTCTGGGCGTTGCAGAAGTTCTCCGGCCTGCCGGTCCATAAAGTGGTCGGCATGGCGGGCGTGCTCGACTCCGCCCGCTTCCGCTATTTCCTCGCCGAGGAATTCGCCGTCTCGGTCGAGGACGTCACCGCCTTCGTGCTCGGCGGCCACGGCGACGACATGGCGCCGTCGCTGCGCTATTCCACGGTCGCCGGCATTCCCATGCCCGATCTCGTCAAGATGGGTTGGACGACGCAAGCGCGGCTCGATGCGATCGTCGAGCGCACCCGCAAGGGCGGGGGGGAGATCGTCAACCTGCTCAAGACCGGTTCGGCCTTCTACGCGCCAGCGGCCTCGGCGATCGCGATGGCCGAATCCTACCTCAAGGACCAGCGCCGCGTGCTGCCCTGCGCGGCGCATCTGACCGGTCAATACGGCGTGAGCGGCGCCTACGTCGGCGTGCCCGTGGTGATCGGCGCCGGCGGCGTCGAGCGCGTCATGGAAATCGCGCTCGACGAGGCCGAAAAGGCGATGTTCGCCAAGTCGGTCGCGTCGGTCCACACGCTGACGGAAGCCTGCAAGGCGATCAATCCGGCGCTTGCCGTCTAACCTTTCCCGCCGGGCGCCCTCAAGAGCGAGCGTTGATTCATGAACATTCACGAGTACCAGGCGAAGGCGGCGCTGGCCGCCTTCGGGGCGCCGGTGTCGGCGGGCAAGCCCGCCTTCACGCCGGACGAGGCGGTCGCCGCGGCCAGGGAGCTTCCCGGCCCGCTCTACGTCGTCAAGAGCCAGATCCACGCCGGTGGGCGCGGCAAGGGCCGCTTCAAGGAGGCCTCGGCCGGCGACAAGGGCGGCGTGCGCCTCGCCCGCTCGATCGAGGAGGTCCGGGAATTCGCCGCGCAGATGCTCGGCGCGACCCTGGTGACCGCGCAGACCGGGCCGGCTGGAAAACAGGTCAACCGTCTCTACATCGAGGACGGCTCGACGATCGACAAGGAGTTCTACCTTTCCGTGCTGGTGGATCGCGCCGCGAGCCGCGTCGCCTTCGTCCTTTCCACCGAGGGCGGCGTCAACATCGAGGACGTTGCGCATAAGACGCCGGAGAAGATCCATTCCTTCTCGATCGATCCGGCGACCGGCGCGATGCCCCATCACGGCCGCGCCGCGGCGCGCGCCCTCGGGCTGAGCGGCGATCCGGCCAAGCAGGCGGGGGCCTTGATCGCCAAGCTCTACACGGCGTTCGTCGCCAAGGACATGACGATGCTGGAGATCAATCCGCTGATCGTCACCACCACCGGCCAAATCAAGGTGCTCGACGCCAAGGTGTCGTTCGACGACAACGCGCTCTATCGCCATCCCGAGATCGTGGCGCTGCGCGACGAGAGCGAGGAGGACGCCAAGGAGATCGAGGCCTCGAAATACGACCTCAACTACGTCGCGCTCGACGGCACGATCGGTTGCATGGTCAACGGCGCCGGCCTCGCCATGGCGACGATGGACATCATCAAGCTCTATGGCGAAAGCCCCGCCAACTTCCTCGACGTCGGCGGCGGCGCCTCCAAGGACAAGGTGACGGCGGCGTTCAAGATCATCACCGCCGATCCCAACGTGAAGGGCATCTTGATCAACATATTCGGCGGCATCATGCGCTGCGACGTGATCGCCGAAGGCGTCATCGCCGCGGTGAAAGAGATGGGATTGAAGGTTCCGCTGGTGGTGCGGCTCGAGGGAACCAACGTCGATCTGGGCAAGAAGATTTTGCGCGAATCGGGCTTGAACGTCATCGCCGCCGACGACCTCGACGACGCGGCGCAGAAGATCGTCAATGCCGTGCGAACCTCGATTTCGTAACCGGAGAGCAGCGATGGCGCCGAGCAAGATCAATATCGTCGAGGCGGCGGATCGAAAGATCAAGAAGGTCTTTCAACCCTTCATCGTCGGCGACGTGAACGATTATCAAGTGAAAGTCGCGAAGTTCGGCGCCGTGTTCGATTGGCATGCCCACGACAACGAGGACGAGGCCTTTCTCGTTCTGCGCGGCCGCATCGCAATCGACTTCAGAGACGGCGTGGCGGAGCTGGGAGAAGGCGACTTCGTCGTCGTGCCAAGGGGCGTCGAACATCGGCCGCGCTCCCTGACCGAGGAGCCCCTCGTCCTCATGTTCGAACCGGCAAGCACGCTGAACACCGGAAACGCCAAAAGCGATCTCACCGTCGCCGAACTCGAGCGGCTCTAGGAGCGTCATGTCCATTCTCATCGACAAGAACACCCGCGTCCTCACCCAAGGTTTCACCGGCAAGAACGGCACCTTCCATTCGGAGCAGGCGATCGCCTACGGCACGCAGATGGTCGGCGGCGTTTCGCCGGGCAAGGGCGGCTCGATCCATCTCGGCCTTCCCGTCTTCGACACGGTCGCCGAGGCGCGCGAGACGACCGGCGCCGACGCCTCCGTCATCTATGTGCCGCCGCCGGGCGCGGCGGACGCGATCTGCGAGGCGATCGCGGCGGAAGTTCCGCTCATCGTCTGCATCACCGAGGGCATTCCCGTCCTCGACATGGTCAAGGTCAAGCGGGCGTTGCAGGGCTCGAAATCGATCCTGGTCGGTCCCAATTGTCCCGGCGTGATGACAGCCGGCGAATGCAAGATCGGCATCATGCCAGGCAACATCTTCAAGCGCGGCAGCGTCGGCATCGTTTCGCGGTCGGGAACGCTGACCTATGAGGCGGTGTTCCAGACGACGCGCGAAGGCCTCGGCCAAACCACCGCCCTCGGCGTCGGCGGCGATCCGGTCAAGGGCATGGACTTCGTCGACGCGCTCGAACTTTTCCTCGCCGACCCCGAAACCAAGTCGATGATCATGATCGGCGAGATCGGCGGCCAGGCGGAGGAGGACGCGGCGCAATTCCTCAAGGACGAGGCGAAGAGGGGACGGGCGAAGCCGGTCGTCGGCTTCATTGCCGGGCGCACCGCCCCGCCGGGGCGCCGCATGGGACACGCCGGCGCCATCATCGCCGGCGGCAAGGGCGGCGCCGAGGACAAGATCGCGGCGATGGAGGCGGCGGGCGTTCGCGTTTCGCCGTCGCCGGCGCGCCTCGGCAAGACGCTGGTGGACGTGTTGAACGCAATGTGACGGGAGCCCGGAGATGACGCGCCAGGACATCAATCAGGCATTGCTGCAAACGTCCTTCCTCTACGGCGTCAACGGCGCCTATATCGAGGCGCTGCAGGCCAAATACGAAAAGGATCCGTCTTCGGTCGAGGTCGGCTGGCGCGAATTTTTCGACACCCTCGGCGACGATCCGGCCAGCGTCGAAAAGACCGCCGAGGGCGCCTCGTGGCGGCGCCCGCAATGGCCGGCGACGCCCAAGGGCGACCTGATCAACGCGCTCGACGGCGATTGGCCGGCGACGGAAAAGGCGGTCGCCGACAAGCTGCGCGCCTTGGCGGCGGTCGAACCGGAAGCGCCGCCGAGCGAGGCCGGCATCCGGCGCGCCACGCGCGACAGCGTGCGCGCGCTGATGATGATCCGCGCCTACCGCATGCGCGGCCATCTGCACGCCAATCTCGATCCGCTCGGCCTCGAGCCGCAGAAGGACCACGAGGAACTCCATCCCGCGACCTACGGCTTCCAGGATTCCGACTACGACCGCAAGATCTTCATCGATCACGTGCTGGGGCTCGAGTTCGCCACGGTGCGCGAGATGCTGGCGATCCTGCGGCGCACCTATTGCGACACCGTCGGCTTCGAATTCATCCACATCTCCGATCCCGCCGAGAAAGCCTGGATTCAGGAGCGCATCGAGGGGCCGAACAAGGAAATCCACTTCACCAACGCCGGCAAGCGCGCGATCCTCAGCAAGCTCGTCGAGGCCGAGGGCTTCGAGAACTTCTTCGACATCAAATACCCCGGCGGCAAGCGCTTCGGCCTCGACGGCGGGGAGGCGATGATTCCCGCACTCGAACAGATCATCAAGCGCGGCGGACAGCTCGGCCTCAAGGAGATCTGCTTGGGCATGGCCCATCGCGGCCGCCTCAATGTGCTGAGCCAAGTCATGGGCAAGCCGCACCGCGTCATCTTTCATGAATTCAAGGGCGGCTCGGCCTCTCCCGACGAAGTCGAGGGATCGGGCGACGTCAAGTATCACCTGGGCGCGTCGTCGGACCGCGAATTCGACGGCAACAAAGTGCATCTGTCGCTGACCGCCAACCCCTCGCATCTCGAGATCGTCGATCCCGTGGTGCTCGGCAAGGCTCGCGCCAAGCAGGATCAGCTCGACGACTACATCGAGCGGGTGAAGGTGTTGCCGCTGTTGATCCACGGCGATGCGGCCTTCGCCGGTCAGGGGGTCATCGCCGAATGCTTCGGCCTGTCGGGCCTGCGCGGCCATCGCACCGGCGGCTCGGTGCACTTCATCGTCAACAACCAGATCGGCTTCACCACCTATCCGCGCTACTCCCGCTCCTCGCCGTACCCCTCCGACGTCGCCAAATTGGTCGAGGCGCCGATCTTCCACGTTAACGGCGACGATCCCGAGGCGGTCGTGTTCTGCGCCAAGGTCGCCACCGAATATCGGCAAAGGTTCCACAAGCCGGTCGTCATCGACATGTTCTGCTACCGTCGCTTCGGTCACAACGAGGGCGACGAGCCGGCGTTCACCCAGCCCCTGATGTATCGCAGCATCCGCGCGCATCCGACGACGCTGCAGATCTACACCGGCAAACTGATCGAGCAGGGAATCGTCACTCAGGGCGAAGTCGACAAGATGCGCGCCGATTGGCGCCACCGCCTGGAAGCGGAATACGAGGCGGGCCAGGCCTACGTCTCGAACAAGGCGGATTGGCTCGACGGACGTTGGGCCGGCTTCAAGGCCTCCCAGGATCTGGGCGACGACGACCGGCGCGGCGAGACCGGCGTCGAGATCGCGCGCCTCAAGGCGATCGGCGCGCGCATCACCGCCGCGCCGGCGGGGTTCAGCGTTCACAAGACGATCCAGCGGTTTCTCGACAATCGCCGCGCGACCATCGAAAGCGGCGAGGGGATCGATTGGGCGACCGGGGAGGCGCTCGCTTTCGGCTCGCTGCTCGACGAAGGCTATCCGGTGCGACTGTCCGGCCAGGACAGCGAGCGCGGCACCTTCTCGCAGCGCCATTCCGTGCTCATCGATCAGGAGAGCGAGGCGCGCTACATTCCGCTCAATCACATCCGCGACGGACAGGCGCGATACGAGGTCATCAATTCGATGCTCTCCGAGGAAGCCGTGCTCGGCTTCGAGTACGGCTATTCCCTCGCCGAGCCGAACGCGCTGACGCTGTGGGAGGCGCAGTTCGGCGATTTCGCCAACGGCGCTCAGGTCGTCTTCGATCAGTTCATCTCGTCGGGCGAGCGCAAGTGGCTGCGCATGTCGGGCCTGGTCTGCCTGTTGCCGCACGGCTACGAGGGCCAGGGGCCGGAGCATTCCTCGGCGCGCCTGGAGCGCTATCTCCAGCTCTGTGGGGAAGACAACATCCAGGTGGTCGTCCCCTCGACGCCGGC
>CAVWKL010000156.1:0-37734 GCA_963755075.1 uncultured Alphaproteobacteria bacterium | reverse complement strand
GCCGAGGGCGAGCGCGTCAAGGTCAACCCGCTGGTCGGCTGGAGCGCCCCCGACATCCTCGCCTACATCCGCGAGGCCGGCCTGCCGCCCCATCCCTTGGTTGCGCGCGGCTTTCCCTCGATCGGCTGCCTGCCGTGCACCAGCGCGGTGCGGCCGGGAGAAGACGCGCGCGCCGGACGTTGGCGCGGCCGCGGCAAGACCGAGTGCGGCATCCACTCCGAGCCGCTGTCGGCGGGGCAGGATATCTGATGGCCCTGTGGCGCGACGGCGGCTTTGCCGAAGACATCTGGACGAAAGTCGACGACGCCGAGCCGGTTCCGCCGACGGGCGCGATTGTCGTCTCTTTCGAGCGCTGGAGCGGCGAGCGCGACGCCTTGAGCGCGCGCGCCGATCCCGTCGGCGTCGCCATAGCCGCCGGCAAGGAGGCGCTGGGGCAATTGCCGGCGGCGGCGGGGCGCCCGTTGATCGCGCTGAGTTTTGCCAAATTCGTCGACGGCCGGGCGTTCTCCTACGCCGAATTGCTGCGCGAGCGCTACGGCTTTACCGGCGAATTGCGCGCGACCGGCGAAGTGCTGCTCGACGAAATTCCGTTGATGCGGCGTTGCGGCTTCACCGCCTTCGAGGTGACCGACGGGCCGACGTTGCGCGCGCTTGGCGAGGGGCATATTCCCGGCGCTTCGCTCTTCTACCAGCCGAGCGTCGGCCGAGGCGAGGCGCCGGCGGGGACGCGGCCGTGGCTGCGCAAGGCGCGGAGCTAGGGGCGGCCGAGGCGTCGTGGGGCGATTGGCGCCGCCTCGCTCATAACCCGAAATCGCCATGTTGCATAACGGCGGCGAGAGGAGCCATTATGCGCCCCGTCACAGGCGCCTTGGGGGCGCTGAGGGCGCATGGCCGTTCTTTTCGTAAGCCATTCCAGCAAGGACGACGTCGCGGCGACGGGGCTGGAGGCTTGGCTGCGCAGCCACGGCTTCACCGACATTTTCGTCGATCACAGCGCGATCGCCGGCGGCGAGAAGTGGGCGCAGGCGCTGCGCGACGCCTCCGGCGCCTGCCGGGTCGTCGTCTTTATCGTCACCGCGCCGTGGCTCGCCTCGGACGAATGTTTTGGCGAGTTCAAGGCGGCCTGGTACATGGGCAAGCGCACCATTCCCTTGCTCGCGCTCGCGCCCGGCGAAGCCGTCTCGAGCGAACGGCTGGCCAAGGTGCTGGCCGAGGATCAAGGCTTCGACATCGCAGATTGCCTCGATGCGGAAGGCCGGCTCGATCTCGCCCGCCGCCCGGAGATCGAGCAGAGGCTCGAGACCGGACTGCGCGCCGCCGGCGCCTTGGCGAAGGTCGGCCTCGACCCGAAGGCCTTCGCCATCGACCGCAAACTGCGCCCGACGCCCTTCCCCGGCCTCTCCTCGTTCGGCGACGAGGACGCCGACGCCGCGTTGTTCTACGGCCGCAGCCGCGAGATCGCCGACGCTCTGGAGGAGATTCCGCAAGGTGCGCGCCGAGCGCGACCTGCGCCCGTTCGTCATCCTCGGCGCGTCGGGGGCCGGAAAATCGTCGCTGCTCAAGGCCGGCGTCATCCCGCGCCTGCGCCGCGAGGCGCCGGCATGGCTGCCGCTGCGCGCGTTCCGCCCGGGCGCCGATCCACTGCTCAATTTCGCGGAAAGCCTGGCGCATACCCTCGGCGATTTCGGCAAGGTCGAGGCGTACGGCGTCGTTCGCGACCGTCTGCTCGACGCGTGGCGGGCGGCCGAGCGCGCGGGCGGGCGCCTGACGGCCTCCGGTCATGCGGCGCTGGAAGGCGCGCTCGAGATCGAAGCGGGCAAACTGCGCGAGGCCGCCGGCCGCGCCGGCGCCACCATCCTCATCAGCGTCGATCAAGCCGAGGAAATGGCGCGGGCGGACGGCGACAGCGGCGAGGCGCTCGCCGACTACCTGCGCGCCGCCTTGGCCGCGACCGCCAGCCGATGGCAACTCGCCTTCACCATCCGCACCGACAGCTTCCCCGAGTTGCAGAGCCATCGCCGGTTCCAGGATTTGAAGGCGCGCGGCTATGACCTGCGCGCCGTGCCGGTTTTTCGCTTCGACAGCGTGGTCGAGGAACCGGCGAAACGCTACGGCGTCGAGGTCGACAACGCGCTCGTCGACGCGCTGATGGACGACGCGCCGAAAGAGGACGCCTTGCCGCTGCTCGCCTTCGCCCTGCAGCGCCTCTGGCGCCAATACGCCGCCTCGGGGGCGCTGACGAAGGCGAACTACGATCGGGTCGGGGGCTTGCGCGGCCTCATCGAAGACGCCGCCGAACGGGCGCTGCGCGGCCTTGCGCCCGAGGAGGACGTCGCGCTGCCGCCCGGCCCGCCGACCAAGGCGCGGGTCGATCTCGCCGCCTCGACCTTCGTGCCGGCGCTCGCCCAGATCAACGATCAGGGCGCCACCATCCGGCGCATCGCGGCGTGGATAAGCTTCAACGAGGAGCAGCAGGATCTGCTGATCCGCTTCGACCATTGGCGCCTCGTGGTTCGCAAGGGCGAAGCGGGCACGGTCGAGGTCGCCCACGAGGCGCTGTTTCGCGAATGGACGCGGCTCAAGGGCTGGCTCGAGCCCGAGCGGGCGCGGCTCGAAGCGCTGCGCTCGCTGCAGACGGACGCCTTGAGCTGGGACCGCGCCGGCCGGGATGGGGCGTTCCTCAACCATCGCGGCCGCAGGCTCGCCGAGGCGGCGGCGCTCGCCGGCGTCGAAGCCTATCGCAAGCGCATGGGGGCGGCGGAGTTCGACTATCTCGAGGCCTGCCAGGCGGCGGAACGGAAGGCGACGGCGCGGGCGCGGCGGGTGCAGGCGCTCATCTATGGGCTGCTCATCGGCGTCATCGTCTGCCTTATCGGCTGGATCAATCAGGGCGCCTTCAAGGCCGAGGCGAACTGGCTCTTCACCGAGCGGCCCTACATGCTGGCGAGCGTGCGGCCCTATGTGCTCGCGGCCGAGGCCGAGCGCGCCTTGGCGCCGCTGGCGCGCTTCCGCGAGTGCGCCGCCAACTGTCCCGAGATGATCGTCATCCCGGCGGGCGATTTCGTCATGGGATCGCCGGCGACGGAGCCGGGCCGTCAGGGGGACGAAGGCCCGCAGCACAAGGTGACGATCGCCAAGCCCTTCGCCGTCTCCGAATACGACGTGACCTTCGCCGACTGGAACGCCTGCGTCGCGGTCGGCGAGTGCCCGGCCGCGCCCGACAGCGGCTGGGGCGAGGGCGCGCGGCCGGTGATCAACGTCAGCCTCGGCGACGCGCGGAAATACGTCGCCTGGCTCGCTCAGATGACCGGCAAGCCCTACCGCTTGCCCACCGAGGCCGAGTGGGAGTACGCCGCGCGCGCCGGCGCGCCGACGGCCTATTTCTGGGGCGAGGCGGTCGGCGTGGCGAACGCCAATTGCATCGGCTGCGGCAGCCAATGGGACGGCAAGCAGACCTCGCCGGTCGGATCGTTCCATCCCAACGCCTTCGGCCTCTACGACATGGCCGGCGACGTCTGGCAATTGGTCGAGGACTGCCCGCACGACGATTACACCGGGGCGCCCAGCGACGGCTCGGTCTGGGCCGGGGGCGATTGCAGCCGCCATTCGGTGCGCGGCGGCTCCAGCAACAGCCCGCCGCAGGACATCCGCTCCGCCCGCCGCTACAAGATCTCCACCGAGACCCGCGACACCGGCTTGGGCTTCCGCCTCGCCAGGACGCTGCTCGGCCCGTGAGGGGCGGAGGGGAGCCGCGGCCGCGTGGGCTTTTTTCCCGCGATCGAACGATTTCAACGACCGCCGCGACGCTTTTTTTCCGCCTTGGCGAGGGGCCGCCTCGTCGCGCCGCCTGATTTCGGTGACACGCCCGTCTTTCCCCTTTTTCTGGCGCTGTCAATTCCGCTGAGTGGTTTACGCCCAAGCTTGGCCGGCGCGACGTTGGATCGAATTTGATAAAGGGAAAGACGGGCGCGCCACCAATATCCGTTATCCCTTACAAATCGATTCCAACAAAGACTTCTGTCTGTTGCTCCATGGCTCGCTCTCCTGCGCGAGGATCGCCTCGGCCATTCCGAGCGCCCCTCGCAGCCACAGCGTAGGGCGAGCCGCCTCAGCGTCGAAGACCGACATAAGGGCTTATCTTCGCGCTGCAGCCGCAGCCTTCGGACGTTGCAGCTTAGCGCGTCCGCTCACGGCATAAGCTGGCCTCCATTGACCTCGATAATTTGACCGGTGATGTAACCGCTGAGGGTGTCAGAGGCCAGAAACAGAAAGGCTCCGACGCAATCTCCGACTACGCCCGCGCGTCCCATTGGGATCATCGACACCATCGATTCCATTTGAGCCTCCGAACTGAACCGCTCGTGAAAGGGAGTGCGGATCGTGCCCGGAGAGACTGCGTTCACGCGGATGCCGTCGTTCACGACCTCTTTGGCGAAGCCTTTCGTGAATGTGCTTACGAAACCCTTGGCGGCGGCATAGATGACGGCGCCGCCGCCGCCGCCATTCCGCGCGGCTATGGAGGTGGTGTTGATGATGACCCCGCCGTTCTTGCGCAGCCACGGATAGGCGGCTCTACACGCCCAGACTACCGAATGCGAGTTCAAGTCCACCACCGCGCGTTCATGGTCCTCCTCCGATTCCAATGTCGGGACACGGCCCAACATGCTTCCGGCGTTGTTGATTAACCCGTCCAGACGTCCGAAATGTGCGGCGGTCCGCTGAACCACCGAGACAACTTGCGCGTGATCGGCCATATCACCGCCGACGAGGAAGCTTTCGCCTCCGATCCGCTCGATCGAACGCGCGACGTCCTTCGCCGAATTCGCGCTCGCATTATAGTGAACGCCGACGCGGGCGCCTTGCGCCGCGAAAGCGCTCGCGACGCCTGCACCGATGCCCGTCGAAGCGCCAGTCACCAGATAGACCTTCCCGTCCAGATCGGGAATCCGCAAGGCGGTCATTCTTGTCCCCCCACTGTTTGCGCCAGCGACGATGCGCCCGAGGTCTCCCGGATGCCGAATACCTTCTGCCATAATTCGGAGCGATCGCGACCTCCACCGGATCGGCGACCAAATAGGCGGCGCGAGAAGCGATCCGTCAGCCCCTTAGTTGCCGCGCGGCTCGCATGCCGATGCAATTGCCCACGATCCGGGACTACTGCACCAACCGCTCGCGCCCGTAGAGCAACAGCATTCCAATGATGACGAAGCCGTAGATCACCTGGCGCCACGCCTCCTGGATCTGCGCGACGGAGAGGATCGACTGAAGCAGTGTGATCAAAATGACGCCGGCGACCGTGCCCGCATAGTTGCCGCGACCGCCCAGAATCGACGCGCCGCCGAGCACGACCGCCGCTATCGAGGGAAGCAGATACGCGTCGCCCATCGCCTGGGCCGCCTTGCTCGCATAGCCCGCGAGCAGGACGCCGCCAAACGCCGACAGGCCGCCGGCGATCGCAAAGGTGAAGAGAACGACGCGTTGAGTCCTAACGCCGGAAAGGTAGGCGGCGCGCTCTCGGTTGCCGATGCCGTAGATTGCGCGCCCAAAAGTCGTGCGCGAAAGCAAGAATATCGTCATCGCGCCGATCGCC
Organism: uncultured Alphaproteobacteria bacterium; assembly: GCA_963755075.1. Taxonomy (GTDB): domain Bacteria; phylum Pseudomonadota; class Alphaproteobacteria; order Rhizobiales; family Beijerinckiaceae; genus Roseiarcus. The sequence continues at coordinate 32,144 of CAVWKL010000156.1, read as the reverse complement.
GCCCAAACGAGCAGCGCATTGGGCACGACATACAGGAAATGCCCGGTTGCGAGAACCCGCATCGCGGTCGACGAAGCGTCCTGCGGCGAGAAACCGCCGGTGTGCACCACCATCAGCCCTCGCGCGACCGCGTTCACAGCCAAAGTGATGATCATCGAGGGAATGCGCAGGTAGGCGACCCCAAAGCCATTGGCGAAGCCGAGCGCGACCCCGCAAAGCACGCCGAACGGCATGGCGAGCGCAACGCCCCACGGCCCCCATCCCGTCGCCGCCGTCGACATCATGCCGCCGACCGCCACGACCCAGGGCACGGAAAGATCAATCTGGCCAAGAAGGATCACGAGCATCATGCCCGTGGCGATGACGCCCAGAAACGAGGCCACCTTCAACTGCTGCAACAGATATTCGGGCGACAGGAAGCTTGAGGAATAAAGGCTGCCCAGACATAACAGCAGGACGATGCATCCAAAGGCGGTCGCCACCGCCGGATCGACCTTTTGCCAGAGGGCGCCGGCGCGCGAGGTCATCGAATGGACCCTCATTCGAACAGATCGAGACGATTGCGAATTTGAAACAACCGAGCGGAGCCGATGCACACCGCCGCCAAAAGCACGGCGCCTTGGAAAAGCGGCTGCCATAGCGGATCGAGGTCGAACACAAATAGGAGATCGCCGATGGTGCGAAACATCAAAGCGCCGAAAATTGCGCCGATCGCGCTGCCCGATCCGCCGAACAAGGATACGCCCCCAAGCACAATCGCGGCGATCGAATAGAGCGTGTAGGAGCCCCCAATCGCCGCCGAAGCTTCACCCGAAGCCGTGATGAAGCTGAGAAAAAGGCCGCCAAGCGAGGCCACGAGTCCTGACAGCACATAAGCGAAGAATTTTGCCGCTTTGACCGGCACGCCGGACATATAGGCCGCGATCTCCGATGAGCCGACCGCATAGGCTGCGCGCCCGATCAATGACCGCCTATAGGGGAGCCAGATCACGACAACGACAGCCGCTAACGCGACGAGGCTCGCGGGAACCACGCTGACGACGCGGCCGGTGAGCGCATCTGCGAGCGCCGTGTCGATGTCGCCCCCTGGAACCGGCCGCAGCGCGAGCGCGACGCCGTAGTAAATGGCGCCCGTGGCGATTGTCGTCACGATCGGCTGCAAGCGCCCATATATGACGATCACGCCATTAATCGCGCCACAGATCACTCCGGTCAGAAGAACGCCAATAACGCCAACGCCGACCATTGCGGGAGAGCCGACAACGATCCATGAGGCGATGCAATTGGCCAGGACGAACACCATGCCAACTGAGAGGTCGATGCCGGCGGTCACGACGACGAAAGTCTGAGCCATCGCGACGAGCGCAAGCAGTACGCCTTTGTTGGCGGCCGTCTGCACGACATTGGCGGTAAATCCCGCAGGATGGTTGCTCACGTAAATGGCGAACATCACGAAGAAGAACAAGAAGGCAAGTAGCGTCCCCCTGCGCTCGCGAAGCCAATAGCGCCAGTCGTTCACGCGCTTATCGCCGACGCCATATCAGCCTCCTCGCCTTGAGCGGCTATGTTAAGCGCGCTGCTGATCAGCGCGCGCTCGGTGATTTGTTCGCCGACCAGGACCCGCTTGACGGCGCCATCGTAGAGAACGAGCACGCGGTCGCAACAGCCGATCAATTCGTCATAGTCGGTGGAATAGAAGATAATCGCGGCGCCGCTGGCGGCGAGCTTGCGCAGGAGCCGGTAAATCTCGGCCTTTGTGCCGACATCGATGCCGCGGGTGGGATCGTTGAGCAAGATGATGCGCGGTTTGCCCATCAGCCATTTGGCAATCACCACCTTCTGTTGGTTGCCTCCCGAGAGCGATCCGACGGGGACTTCGGTTCCTGCGGAGCGAATCGCGAGCAACTCAATCATTTCGTCGATCAGTTTGCGCTCTTTGACGCGATCAACGACCCCCCACCGGGCGATGCGGTCGAGCGCGGCAAAGGAAAGGTTGACGCCGACGGACATTGGCAGCATCAACCCTTCGGTCTTGCGGTCCTCGGGGATTAGCGCCATGCCGATTTTGGCGGCTTTTGCGGCGCTGGGGCTCGAAATCGACACAGGCGTTCCGTCGATTAAGATCTCGCCGGAGACGCCGCGCAGCACTCCGAACAACGCCAAAAGAAACTCGCGCTGCCCCTGTCCGTCGAGTCCGCCCAAACCCACAACCTCGCCCGCGCGGACGCTCAGCGAAATGTCCCTTAACCTCTCGGACCACGACAGATGGCGCACTTCGAGCGTCGGCGCCTTGTCGATTGGCGCGAGCGCAGGTTTGGCTGGGAAAACATGGCTGTATTCCCGCCCAATCATCATTTCGACGACTTCATTGTCGCTTTTTTCGCCGGCATGGTACGACGCGACGTTGCGGCCGTTGCGGAATACAGTGCATTGATCCGCCAACTCGGCGATCTCATGCATGCGATGCGAGATGTAGAGCAGCGCCAAGCCTTCCGAGCGCAGCCGCTTGAGCACAACAAACACCTTGGCGACGTCGGCCCCTGCGAGCGCCGAAGTCGCCTCGTCAAGAATGAGCACGCGCGGATTGCGCGCCAGCGCCTTGGCGATCTCGACGATCTGCCGGCGCGACAGGGCTAGGTCCTTGACCGGCGCGAGCGGATGGATGTCTTCCCCGCCAGCCCGGGCCAGCGCCTGTTCGGCAATTCTGCGCTGCTCCCGTTTGTCAATCAATCCGAACTTCCGGGGCGGACTGCTGATTGAAATATTGTCGGCGACGGAAAGATCGGGGATCAGCGAAAGTTCCTGAAAAACAGAGACGATGCCGGCCTGATTGGCCGCCGAGGGGGAGGCGAATTTGACTTCGCCGCCGTCGAGCAGCATCCGTCCGTGGTCGGGCTCGACGACCCCGGCCATGATCTTAATCAGCGTGGACTTACCAGCGCCGTTCTCGCCGAGAATGGCGTGAATTCGGCCGGCCTCGACGGTCAGGTCGGCGTTCTCTAGAGCCATGACGCCGCCGTACCGTTTGGAGGCGCCTTCTATTCGAAACACCGGGACCGCGGCTGGCTCCATCTCCTCCCCCAAATACGCCGAGCGCCGCGAGAAATATCTCTCGCGGCGCCAATTCCACTCGTGCTTGCTACTTGTTCTCTTTTGTCTGCCCCATGATTTCCTGGGCTGTAAAGTTGATGTGACAGGTCGGGAAGGAATTTCCGACAAAGAAATTGTCGGACTGGTCGGAATAATAATTAACCCCGTCTTTGAAGTTCGGATATTCGACCTCGGCGAGCGGAAGCTTGACGGCCTGGGGCAGAACCTCACCCTCGAGCGCGGCGATCGCCACATGAATGGCGACCGCAACCTGCGCCGGACCTGTGCCGCCCGACGCGCATTTCAGCCCTTCGTCGCCAAACTTGCCGCAGAACTTGCGAAAGCCGTTCTCCGTCTCGCCGCCGAAGGGAACGAACGGTTGCTTGGCGTCAATCATCGCCTGTACGACGCCAGTGTCGCCGCCCTGCGCCGTGAAGCCATCGAAATGCTTATGCACGGCGATCGCGTCCGCCGTGACCTTCTGGGCGGTGGGATCGTCCCACATGCCGTTTACTTCTACGACGTCCCACTTCTTGCCCGACTTGTCGAGCGCTTGATGGATGCCGTCATGGCGATCGCGATCGACTGAGTTGCCCGACACGCCTCGCACTTCGAGAATTTTGCCGCCATTCGGCAAATTCTTGATCAGCCAATCGCCCCAATAGACGCCAAGGCCTTTTTGATCAACGTTGACGTTGATCGCATCCTCCGTATCCAGAGTATTGTCGAAAGCGACAAGGACAACGCCGGCGTCGTTCGCGCGTTTGATCACCTGCTTGAAGGCCGTGGGATTCGTAGCGTCGGTTACGATCGCATCATAGCCAGAGTCGATGAAATTGTTGATCGCCGCGATCTGCGCCGCAACATCCTCGCCGGTCGAGACCACCTTGAATTCCTTGAGTTTGGCGGCGACGTCCGGTTGCGCCGCATACGCCTTGGCGGTCTGGATCATTTGAATGCGCCAGGTGTTGGCGATGTAACCGTTGGCGAGCGCGATACGAAACGGACCCTTCTTGGCGGGATATTTGAAGTATTTCGTCTCGGCGCCCCAGGGCGCGAAACACTCGGGATCGGCTGACGGACCGGTTACGACCGCCGGGCCGGCGAGTGACGGCGCCGGTTTCAAAGCGCAGGCAGCGGTCAGCAATGCACAGAAAGCTGCGACGCGATACGGATAGTGACGACGGTTCATAGCATTCCTCCCTGTTCGTTTGCATTTTCCGACGTGATCTCGGCTTAACGCTAGTTTTGTCCGCGCCTTTTGGCGCGGGTGCTTTTCCGACTGGGCTTCGCCGGCCGGAAATCAGTAGTCGCGCGAAGCGCGCAATTGGCGCGGCGCGTCTTTGCGGCTCGCTGGCGTGGAGGCAGATTAAGTCCGCTCCGCCACTGACGCGGCAGTTGAATGGACAGGCTCACTCCACGCCTTCCTTCCGCCGCAGACTCGTCATGGCGTCCGACTCTGCCCTGACCAGTAGCGCGCGCACGGCGGACCGGGCGGCGTCCGTGTCGCCGCGCCGGATTGCGTCGACGATCAATCGGTGCCCCGGAACGAAATGATCCGGGCCGGGACAGGCGCTTCGCTGAAAGCTAAACGCCATCGTTAACGATGCTTGGATGGCGGGCGCGAAGGACGTCAGGAAGGGGTTGCCCGAAGCAGCAAGGATAGACAGATGAAACGCGACATCGGCCTTGATCGAGGCCGAGGACGCCGGTTCGGCAATTTCCATCACATGCAAGGCATTCTCTATGTCTGACAATGTCGTCGAGGTTGCGCGTATGGCCGCGCAAACGGCGGCCTCTGGCTCGATAATGCGCCTGAGCTCGTACAGGTCGCGCATGAATGCGGCGTTTGGCGTATCGCGCAGCTGCCAACTCAGCACATCCTCGTCGAGGCAGTTCCAGGCCTGACGGGGACGCACGACCGTTCCGCGGCGCGGCGTCGATTCCAACAGTCCTTTGCCAGCGAGAAGCTTGATCGCTTCACGCATGGCCGGGCGTGCAATGGACAATTGTCGGGCAAGCTCGGTCGAATTGGGCAGAGTAGCGCCCGGCCTTAGGTCGCCAGACACGATCCTCCGACCGATGGTTTCGGCAGCGAGAACGTGCCTCGCCCTTCGCAGGCGCGGCACTGACTTCAGCCACTCCAAACGTCTCTCCCAATGTCGCCGCGCCGTGCTCAGATCGCGCATTCATTCTTAATTTTGCCAATGGTATTACTTATTCGGCCTTTAGTTGTCAAGAGTGGAACAATGTCATAGCGGTCTGACGAACGATCGACAGTGCGCTCGCGCGATCCTAACGCATTGGGGCCGGGGATCGCATGCCCCCGACACCCTTCATTGGCGTCAAATTCTTTTGCAATATCAATTGATCACGCTGCGTCGTAACGGGAGTTTGCTTTGGCGCGAATTCATATGCGAAACGGTTTCCGGCTCAAGAAGCCGGAATGTGCCGCGGATTTGCGGATTTACGGTGCTGGGGTGGACGGCGCCACACGATACCATGCGGAATGAACCCGCACCGATGACTTCACGCCCTTGCCCGTTTGGCAACCCTCTTAATATATGATAATTGTCTTTATCACATATGCGCGGGAGGGTTCTTTGGACGAGGTCGAGCAACGAAACTTGGAGACCATGATGGCGCTGGACAACCAACTCCGCGGAGTTGACCGCGCGGTTCAGCAAATTGCAAACCACGTCAAGGCGGGAGTCATGAAGTCCATCCGGGCGAATACAAGAACCCGGAGCTGATTCAGCTTCACAAGGCGCTGACCAAGCGCAGCGCGGACATCATCGAAAGGATGAAGGGGCTGCATGCGGCCCTTAGCCAGAGAAGCGAGGCGCAGTGAACCCACGCGTCGCCGCCCCTGCCTCGCACGTTCCCCCCTTCGTCGCCGCGTCCGGCGCGCCCGCTTCCCATGGCTTGCTCGAGGTCTTCGCCGCGCAGATCGGCAATCCGCACACGCGCCGCGCCTATGCGCAGGCGGCGACGGAATTCTTCGATTGGCTCGAGACGCGCGGCGTCGCGCGGCTCGCGGCGATCGAGAGCGCGCACGTCGCCGCCTATGTCGATGAGCTGCAGAAGACGCGTTCCGCCCCGACGGCGAAGCTGCGCCTGGCCGCGCTGCGCCGCCTGTTCGATTGGATGGCGACGGGCGGGATCATGCCGGCCAACCCGGCCGCCGCCGTGCGCGGGCCGCGCCACGTCGTGCGGGGCGCAAGACGCCGGCGCTTGATCCTCCCGAGGCGCGCCGCCTGATCGAAGCGATCGACACGCGAAGCGTCATCGGCCTGCGCGACCGCGCGCTCATCGGCCTGATGGTCTACGCCTTCGCGCGCATCGGCGCGGCGATCGCGATGCGCGTCGAGGACGTCTATCGGCGGAACCGGCGCCTCTGGGTTCGCCTGCCCGAGAAGGGCGGCAAGCGGCACGCCATGCCGTGCCATCACAAGCTCGAAGCCTACCTGCGCGCCTACGTCGACGGCGCGGGGCTCGCGGGCGATCCTAAGGCGCTTCTCTTCCAGACCTACAGCCGCGCGAGGGGCCGGCTCGCCGGCAACCCGCTGCCCCAGGCCAACGCCTATGCGATGATCCAGCGGCGCGCCCGGGCGGCCGGCGTCGCGACGCGCGTCGGCTGCCACACGTTTCGCGCCACCGGCCTCACCGCCTACCTCAAGAACGGCGGCGCGCTCGAAAAGGCCGCGCAAATGGCCGACCACGCCAGCGCACGCACGACGCAGCTCTACGATCGCCGCGCCGAGGAGGCGACGCTCGACGAGGTGGAGCGGATCGGGATTTAGCCGCCGACCCCTGCCCAATCGCCTCGGGATGACTGGTGAAACCCGCCTACGACGGGATAGGGTGCGTCGGGCGTTCCCCGCCTTACTACCGCAGAGCGAAGGGCGCCGGCGGGGCCGCGGCTGAGGAGGACGGACGCGTAGGCGAGCACCGGCGAATTGCGGTTGAGACCGCATTTTCGTTTTGGCGGTAAGGCGCCTGTTCCGGGCGATCTTGCTCGTGCCGAGAGTGCAATTCCGGGCCTGCGCCAAAGCGTGGGCGAAGGTGGGATATTGCGCGAGGCGCACTCGCACGGTCACCGTCGACAAGATGCTCGGCCCCAGCGCCTCGCAAGAAAACCCGCTCCTTTGCTGCATTGCGCGTGACCGAAGTTTGCTCGAAGTTGATGCTCGACCAGCCCCTTCGTTAGTCGTAGACGGAGTGTGAATTGGACGAGGATTCAGGACGGATGGCGAAAAAGCCCAACCAAGTTCCTGTCCGCCCGCCATTGACGGTCGATCAGGTCAAGAGCGCGAGCTATGTTGGAAGTGCGGAACACAAGGTCCAGCGCTTCTGGGGCGGGCTACCGCAAGCCCGGGTTGGCCCAGGTGGCCAAGCTACTCGCCCCAAGAAGCAAGACACGACAATCTGCCCAATGACGTCTGAAGCTGACCCGGTCGAGGCCACCAATTGGGTCCAGAATGCGCTTACGTCCAAGCAATATCGGTACTTTGAGGGGGACAAGGATTTTCCTGCCCGCATATGGTATCGAGATCTGACGACCGGCAAGCTATGGATGGGTTTCTGTGTGAACGGCATCCTCGGCCACTACAAAGGTTGGCCCATCGAGGAGGACGATCTCATTGCGGTATTCGGCTGACTGGCGCGATGATGCGCAGAACGGAGCACCGGAGGAACGTGCGACCGTCGCTGATCTGCGTCTGTGGTTGCAAGATCAGAATGTGACGTTGCACCTGCGAGGAACAGATAGTATCGATCACGTCACGATCTCGCTTTACGGAATTGTGGAAGGCCTAGTTCACGATTGGTGGGGGCTATTCGGCGGGCGGGATCAGGAAACATCGCTCCGCAAGTATCGCAGTGGCTTCGTCGTTCCCGACCTGAGGGTACGATTCGACGGCGCCGTCTTTGAAGTCTCTGCGCATCAGAGCGCCTATCCGAACCCCGACGTTCGATTCTGGGCCGGCCCGTCGGAAATCATGGACCGCGCGACCGCAGAGGCGCAACTCGACAGTCTCATTGAGAATGTGCTGGGACGGCTGGATGCTCGCGACCTTCGCACATCCAGCGCAGCACTCCGGTGGGCCAGAGTTAAGGCTTCTCGGGCCGATGCCGATGAAGCCGCATTTTGCGAATCTGCCGGTGCGCTTGGCCTCGACCCGTACAGCATTCCTGATCAGGGCGCGGTTACCATCGACAAAGCGGCTGCTCGCTTCGAAGGCGAGCCCCTAACAGAATTTCTCGCGGGCGTAGTTGGGGCGGACAAACAACGCCTCCTAGATTGGGTGGACGCCGTGGAACGCCGCCTGCGAGACAAAGCAAGTGTCCACGATCTTAGACCCGCCGCTTTGGCGGCCGCCAGTCGCACTCCAAGGCGCAATCTGGAAGAGAGCTGGGCGCTGGGGTACCGCCGCGCTCGTGCATTTCGCACGGTTCTGCACCTAAACATCGCGGATCGATTTCGAACCTTCGACCTCCTCGCGAAAAAGCTAGGGGCTTCAGACTCTTTCGACCTCGCCGAGCCGGTAGATGGCCTTCGCGCATTGCGCAGCGACCACGCCGATGGGGTCAGACTTCATGTCCGAAGCGCGGGATCAAGCCCGGCTGCGAGCACCACACACCTGTTTAGTTTTGCCCGGGCGGTTGGCGACGTGGCCTGCTTTCCTGAAGTTGGTCGGGCGCCGGTGAACGAGCTAAAAGTCGCCTACCGGCAGGCCGCGGGCCGGGCATTTGCGGCTGAGTTCCTCGCGCCGATCGACGAAGTGCGCGCTATGCGTGCCGAAGGTCGAGACGCGATCACAATCGCGAACGAGTTCGGGGTGCCCTCGGCGGTCATCGAACATCAACTCGAGAACCAGAAGCGGATCGCCGCCGTCTGTGATTGAAGAGCTGACGTCGACGCGCCGTGGAATCGTGCGATAACCCGACCGCGTCCTACTCCCCGCCCTTCGCCAGTCGCAGGTTCGGCAGCGCCTCGACCTTGCCCGCCGCCTCCTCGGCGAATTCCATCGCGTCGATGCGCGCGGCGCGGCGGGTGACTTTTTCGGTCGACGTCGCGATCAGGCCGACGTCTTCCTGGGCCTGGCGGAAATGCCCTTCCAGCTTCGCCGCGCGCTCGGCGAGCAGGCGCACGTCGTTGAGCAGCTTGCCCACTTCGGCGTGGATCGCGTGCGCCTGGTCGCGCATGCGCGCGTCGCGCAGGATCGCCTGCGTCACCTGGATCGCCATCATCATCAGCGACGGCGAAACGATGACGACGCGGCCGCGATGCGCCTTCTGCACGACGTCGTCGAAATGCTCGACGAGATCGGAATAGATCGATTCCGAGGGCACGAACATCAGCGCGATGTCCTGCGTCTCGCCGGGCAGGAGATAGCGCTCGGCGATGTCCTTGACGTGTTTGCCGACGTCGGCGCGCACGCGGGCCGTCGCCGCCTTGCGCGCCTCCTCGGAGCGCGCCTCATTGAACAACGTGAAGGCCTCGAGCGGGAACTTGGCGTCGACCGCCAGCACGCGCGAATCGCCGGGCAGACGGATGACGCAGTCGGGGCGCGTCTTGTTGGAGAGCGCGGCCTGGAACTCATAGGCGCCGGGGGGGAGGCCGTCGCGCACGATCGCCTCCATCCGCCCCTGGCCGAAGGCGCCGCGCGTCTGCTTGTTGGAAAGGATGTCCTTCAGCGAGATCACTTCCTCGGTCATGCCGGCGATGCGCGCCTGGGCGGCGTCGATGACGGCGAGCCGCTCGTTCAGCTTGCCGAGATTGGCCCCCGTCGTCTGCGCGTGGCTTTCGAGGCCGGCCCCGAGCCGCGCGCCGACGTTGTCGAGACGCTCGGCCATCACCCGCGTCATGTCGGCCTGCCGCGAGCCCAGCCATTCGCTCATCGAGCCGAAGCGGCCGGCGAGCTCGGCGTTGGATTGCAGCACCGCGGCGAGGCGCGCCTCGAGCTCGCGCTGGCGCGCGTCGGCGGCCCGCGCCTCGGCCCGGCGCGCCGCGCCCGAGCGGGCGAGCGCGACGATGAGAATGGCGAGCATGAGCGCGATCGCCGCCAGCGCGCCGCCGAGCGCCTCAGTGAAGGTCAGGGGAGTGCCGTCGACGACGACGAGAACCGGGTTCATGGCGCCGACCTTAGCTGATTCGCCGCCGCGCATCGAACGAAAGACGAACAGGTTTGACCGCGCCGCGGCGCGCGATTATCAGACGAAGACGCAACGCAAGGACGAAACCGACGCCATGGCTCTGCGCCCCATCATCATTCTTCCCGACCCGAAGCTGCGCCTCGTCAGCGGCCCGGCGGGCCAAGTCGACGACGCCTTGCGCAAGCTGATGGACGACATGGTCGAGACCATGCACGAAGCCCCCGGCATCGGCCTGGCGGCGATCCAGATCGCCGAGCCGGTGCGCCTCGTCGTGATCGATCTCGCCAAGAAGGAGGAGGCGCCGCAGCCGCAATATTTCGTCAATCCGGAAATCGTCTGGTCCTCCGACGAACGCTCGGTCTACGAGGAGGGCTGCCTGTCGATCCCGGAATATTACGAGGAGGTCGAGCGCCCGGCGAAAGTGCGGGCGCGCTTTCTCGACCGCGACGGCAAGCCGCAGGAGATTCTCGCCGAGGGGATGCTGGCGACCGCGCTGCAGCACGAGATCGACCATCTCAACGGCGTGCTGTTCATCGACTATATCTCCAAGCTCAAGCGCGACCGGGTGGTGAAGAAATTCGTCAAGATGGCCAAGCGCGCGGCCGAAGACCACCGGCCGCTGTGAGCGGCGCGGGGCCGAGAGGGCGGGAGACCATGAAGATCGACGTCGACGCCTTTCGTCTCGCCGAGGGCGAGGCCGCTTCGCTCGACAAGCGCGCCACGCGGGTCGATCCGGTCTACGAATCGAAAGCCGACTATGGGGAGATCCTCGCCAAGCACGCGGCTGAACTCAGCCGGCTGCAGGAGCATCTTCACCGGTCGGGCCGCTACGCGCTGCTGGTCATCCTGCAAGGCATGGACACCGCGGGCAAGGACGGGGCGATCGCGCACGTGATGTCGGGCGTCAATCCGCAGGGTTGCAAGGTCGTCGCCTTCAAGCAGCCGACCCCGGTCGAGGAGGGGCACGATTTTCTCTGGCGCGCGGTGCGCGAATTGCCGGAGCGCGGCGTCATCGGCGTCTTCAATCGCTCCTACTACGAATTGGTGCTGATCAGCCGCGTCCACCCCGAACTGTTGCGCGCCGAGGGCGCCTTCGAGGCGCGCGGCGACCGCGAGGCGTTGTGGGCGGAGCGCTTGCATTCGATCCGCGAGCTCGAGCGCCATCTGCGCGCCAACGGCACGCGCCTCGTCAAGATTTATCTGCACCTGTCGAAGGAGGAGCAGCTCAAGCGCCTGCTCCAACGCCTCGATTCGCCCGACAAAGCCTGGAAGGCCTCGCGCGCCGACGCCGAGGAGCGCAAGTACTGGAAGGATTATATGGCCGCCTACGAGCATGGGTTGGCGGCCACGACCGTCGAGGCCGCGCCGTGGCATGTCGTTCCCGCCGACGACAAGAAAAACGCCCGCCTGATCGTTTCCAAGATCGTCATCGACACGCTGGAAAGCCTGAAGCTCGCCCCGCCGCCGATCGACGCGGCGCGGCGGCGCGAATTGCAGGCGATCCGCAAGCTGCTGAAAGAGTGAACGCGGGCGGCCGCCCCGGCCTCACGAGGCCTTCAGCGCGTCCAGCGCGATATTCAAGCGCAGGACGTTGACGCGCGGCTCGCCGAACAAGCCAAGGACGCGGCCCTCGATGTTCGCCTCGACCAGCGCGCGCACTTGGTCTTCGGGCAAATTGCGCGCCTTGGCGACCGCCGGAACTTGAGCGAAGGCGTTTTGCGGCGAAATGTGCGGGTCGAGCCCGGAGGCCGAGGTCGTCACCGCGTCGGCCGGGATCGGCCCGCTCCAGCCGGCGGCCTGCTTGGCGGCGACGTCGGCCTTGACCCGGTCGATGAGCTTCTGCGACGTCGGGCCGAGGTTCGAGCCGGTGGAATTGGCGGCGTTATAGGGCGCGTCGATCGTCTTAGTGGGATCGTCAGGATGGGCCGGATCCTGCGCCTGCGTCGCCGAAGGACGGCTATGGAAGTATTTGTCGCTGACGAAGTTCTGGCCGATCAGCGCCGATCCGACGGTCTTGCCGTCGATCGCCAGCAGGCTGCCGCCGGCCTGATAGGGCATGAGGACTGCGCAACGCCGGTGATCGCCATGGGATAGGCGAACCCCGTCAGCAAGGTGAACAGCGCCAGCAGAACGACGGCGGGACGAATTTGGCTCAGCATGACCATTATCCTCAAGCCAGATGCAGCATAGCGATCACGACGTCGATGATCTTGATGCCGATGAAGGGAACGACGATGCCGCCAAGGCCGTAGATCGCCAGGTTGCGGCGCAGCAGGGCCGCCGCGCCGACCGGGCGATAGGCCACGCCCTTCAGCGCCAGCGGAATGAGCGCGATGATGATCAACGCGTTGAAGATCACCGCCGAAAGGATCGCCGACTTCGGCCGAATGCAGCCCCATGACGTTGAGCGCGCCGAGTTCGGGATAGGTCGTCACGAACAAGGCGGGAATGATGGCGAAATACTTCGCCACGTCGTTGGCGATCGAGAAGGTCGTCAGCGAACCGCGCGTCATCAGCAATTGCTTGCCGATGCCGACGATCTCGATCAGCTTGGTCGGATCGGAATCGAGATCGACCATGTTGCCGGCTTCGCGCGCCGCCTGGGTGCCGGTCTGCATGGCGACGCCGACGTCGGCTTGCGCGAGCGCCGGCGCGTCGTTGGTGCCGTCGCCGCACATGGCGATGAGACGGCCGCCCTGCTGTTCTTTCCTGATATAGGCGAGCTTGTCTTCCGGGGTCGCCTGGGCGAGAAAATCGTCGACCCCGGCCTCGCCGGCGATCGCCGCGGCGGTCAACGGATTGTCGCCGGTGACCATCACCGTCTTGATGCCCATGGCGCGCAACTCGGCGAACCGCGGGCGGATGTCGGGCTTGACGATGTCCTTGAGATGAATGATCCCGAGCAATCGCTGGTTGTCTGAGACGGCCAGAGGCGTGCCGCCGGCGCGCGAGATGCGATCGACGTTTTGAATGAATTCGGCCGGCGCGCTGTCGCGGGTCAGGCCGGACTGAGCCAGGATCGCGTCGACGGCGCCCTTGCGCAAGACGCGACCCGGCAGGTCGATGCCGGATATCCGGGTATGGGCGCTGAAGGCCACGGGCGCCGACCGCGGCATATCGGCGGGCGTCTCCACGCCGTAGCGGCTCTTGGCGAGCCCGACGATCGAGCGGCCTTCCGGCGTCTCGTCGGCGAGGCTGGCGAGCAACACCGCTTCGGCCAACGCACGCTCGGTGACGCCGGTGACGGCGATGAACTCGTCGGCCATGCGATTGCCGAAGGTGATCGTGCCGGTCTTGTCGAGCAGCAAGGTGTCGACGTCGCCCGCCGCCTCCACGGCGCGGCCCGACGTGGCGATGACGTTGAAGCGGATCAGGCGGTCCATGCCGGCGATGCCGATCGCCGACAGGAGCCCGCCGATCGTCGTCGGGATGAGGCAGACCAGCAACGCGATGAGCACCGTCACCGAAAGAACCGTTCCGGAATAGGTCGCCAGCGGCCACAACGTCACGCAGACGATCAGGAAGATCAGCGTCAGGCCGGAGAGCAGGATCGACAGGGCGATCTCGTTGGGCGTCTTCTGCCGCTCGGCGCCCTCGACGAGCGCGATCATGCGATCGATGAAGGTCGAGCCGGCGGAAGCGCTGATTCGCACCTTGATCGAGTCGGACAGCACCGTCGTGCCCCCGGTCACCGCCGAACGATCGCCGCCCGCTTCGCGGATGACCGGCGCCGATTCGCCGGTGACCGCCGATTCGTTGACCGAGGCCAGCCCTTCGACGATGTCGCCGTCGCCGGGGATGATGTCGCCCGCCTCGACGAGAACGACGTCGTCGACGCGCAACTCCGTTGCGTTCACCGCTTCGGTGGCGCCGCGGAGGTTCTTCGGGTCGACGTAGCGCTTGGCGCGCGTGTCGCTGCGGCTGCGGCGCAGCGTTTCGGCCTGCGCCTTGCCGCGTCCTTCCGCGACCGCTTCGGCGAAATTGGCGAAGAGCACCGTGAACCACAGCCAGAATGCGATCTGCCCGGAGAACAACGGCGACGTTTCCTGCGTGACGAGATCGCGGATGAAAAAGCCGGTGACGACGATCGAGACCATCTCGGTGACGAAGATCACCGGGTTGCGCGCCAGCGCGCGGGGATCGAGCTTGCGCAGCGCGTCAAGGGCCGCTCCGCGAATAATCGTGGGATCGAACAGTCCCTGAGCCTTCGCCTTCGTGGACATGGAGCACTCCAATCGGAATGAGATCTGCTGTCAAAACGCCTTGCCGCTGAGCATCAGGTAATGCTCGACGACCGGCCCCAGCGCGAGCGCGGGGAAATATTGCAGCAGGTAGAGGATGACGATGACGCCGATGAGCAGCCCGACGAACAGCGGACCGGTGGTCGGGAAGGTTCCCGCCGACGCCGGCGCCTTCTTCTTGGCGGCCAGCCCTCCGGCCAGCGCGAGCACCGGGATGACGTAGGCGAAGCGGCCGAGCAACATGACGAGGCCGCCCGTCGCGTTGAACCACGGCGTGTCACCGTTGAGCCCGGCGAAGGCCGAGCCGTTGTTGGCGTTCTGCGAGGCATATTGGTAAAGGATTTCCGACAATCCGTGCGGACCGGCGTTGTTGAGACTGGCAAGGGCCGACGGCAACAGCACCGAAACCGCCGAGAAGCCGAGCACGCTCAGCGGATAGATCAGCACCGCGAACATCGCGAGCTTCATTTCGCGCGATTCGATCTTCTTGCCGAGATATTCCGGCGTGCGGCCGACCATCAGTCCGGCGATGAACACGGCGATGACGGCGACGACGAGAAAGCCGTAGAGCCCGGCGCCGACGCCGCCCGGCCAGATGCAGCCGGCGAGCAGGTTGAACATCGGCACGAGGCCGCCGAGCGGCGTCAGCGAATCGTGCATCGTGTTGACCGCGCCCGTGCTCGTCGCGGTCGTCGCGGTGGCGAACAGAGCGCTCAGCGCCTGGCCAAATCGGAGTTCCTTGCCTTCGAGATTACCGGCGGACGGATCGACGCCCAGCGCGGTCACGCCCGGCGTTCCGGCGCTCTCCGCCCAATAGACGGCGCCGACGCCGAGGACGAGCAGAATCGCCATGGCGATCAGGATCGCGCGGCCTTGCTTGAAGTCGCCGACGGCGCGGCCGAAGGCGAGCACCGAAGCGGTCGGTACGAGCAGCAACGCCCAGATCTCGAGCATATTCGTCCAGGCGTTGGGGTTCTCGAACGGATGCGCCGAATTGGCGTTCATGAAGCCGCCGCCGTTGGTGCCGAGCTCCTTGATAATCTCCTGACTCGCCATCGGCCCCATCGAAATGGTCTGCTTGGCGCCTTCCAGCGTGGTCACGTCGACCGAGCCGGCCAACGTCTGCGGCATGCCGAGCGCGACGAAGACAATGGCGAAGAGGACCGAGATCGGCAGCAGGAGATAGAGGGTGATACGGCTCATATCGACCCAGAAATTTCCCACCGTCGCGGCCGACGAGCGCGCGAAAGCGCGCACCAGCGCAAAGGCCATGGCGAGGCCCGTCGCCGCCGACAGGAAGTTATGCACGGTGAGGCCGAGCATCTGGGTGAGATGACTCATCGTCGTCTCGCCGCCGTAGTTCTGCCAGTTGGTGTTGGTGATAAAGCTGATCGACGTGTTGAAGGCCAGATCGGGCGGAACGGCGTCGAAGCCCTGCGGATTGAGCGGCAACACGTTCTGAAACCGCTGCAGCGCATAGAGCGACACGAACCCGGCGATCGAGAAGGCGATCATGGCCATCGCATAAAGAAACCAGCCCTGCTCGCCCGTCTCGTCGACGCCGGCGAGGCGATAGAAGGCGCGCTCGAGCGGCCCCAGGATGGGCGAGAGAAAGTTTCTTTCGCCCGCATAGACGCTCGCGATATAGCCGCTCAAGGGCATGGCGGTTGCGAGCACGAGCGCGAGCACGATCGCGATTTGCGACCAGCCGACGAGAGTCATGGCGTCACCTTCGAGTTCGGAATGTCTTGAAAGGTCAGAATTTTTCGGGATGAATCAGCGTGTACAGGAGATAGATCCCGAGGCTCAATCCGACGATCAAGCCGATAATGGGCTCGGTCATGGCGATTCTCCTTACAATCGGTCGCAAGCGGCGGCGTAAAGGCCCATCAGAGCGAAAAACACAACTCCAATGACCAAATAGACAACGTCAGCCATGGCGCGGCGCCTCCGGGTTAACCGCGCTGTCTTGCGCCGCGAGGGTGTAAGCGATCAATGCGGCAGTGGGCGCCGCGACATAAGGAAAACGTAAAGATCGGGGCGTCGGACGCCGATCGGGCGGCCAGACGATCGCCCTTATCAATCCCTTGCGACCGCGACCGCCACTCGACGTGGACGTCTTGCCGCCTTCGGCGCTGGCGCGCCGCCGGGCGAGATCGCCCGCGCCGTGTCGCAAGCGACATCTGTCGCCATCGCCGCCGCCTTGGTCATGGCCTGGTTGATCTGTTCCCGTCCGCGCATCGCCGACCGGCGCTTTGCAACTGCAGCGCCGATAAGGACGGCCCGGGCTTGACGCGTCAAGGGGGTCGCGCCGCACGGCGCCGCTCTGTTGCCTAACTTCGCGCCTCATGCGCTATACTGACCGACGGAAATTGGCGAAGTCGCGGTCCCTTGCCCAACGAGCGAAATCCCGAGCGACGACCCGACCCGGACGCCTTGCTGGCGTTGGCGGAGAAGGAAAAACGTGGCCGATTGCTGGTGTTCCTCGGCGCCGCGCCCGGCGTCGGCAAGACCTACGCGATGCTGCAGCGCGCGCGGCTGCTGCGCCAGGAGGGCGTCGACGTCGTCGTCGGCCTGGTCGAAACCCACGCGCGCAACGACACCGAGGCGCTGACCCGAGGCCTCGAGATCCTGCCGCGGCGCGTGGTGCGCTATCAGGATCGGCTGATCGAAGAGTTCGACCTCGACGCCGCCTTGCGCCGCAGGCCCAAGCTGATCATCGTCGACGAACTCGCCCACACCAACGCCCCGGAGAGCCGGCATCCCAAGCGCTGGCAGGACGTCGAGGAATTGCTCGACGCCCGCATCGACGTCTGGACCGCGCTCAACATCCAACACCTCGAAAGTTTGGCGGACGTGGTGTCGCGCATCACCGGGGTCACCGTGCGCGAAACGGTGCCCGACATCGTGCTGCGCGACGCCGACGACATCGTGCTCGTCGACATCACCTCCGAGGAGCTGATCCAGCGCCTCAAGGACGGCAAGGTCTATCTTCCGGAAACCGCCAGGCTGGCGCAACAGAAGTTCTTCACGCTGCGCAATCTCACCGCCTTGCGCGAAATCGCGCTGCGGCGCACCGCGGCGCGCGTCGACGACCAGATGGTCGAACAGTTGCGCCAAAACGCCATCGAAGGCCCGTGGGAAACCGCCGAGCGCCTGCTCGTTTGCGTCGGCCCGGACACGCTGTCGATGGACGTCGTGCGCGCCGCGAGCCGCCTCGCCACCGGCCTCAACGCCGGCTGGGTCGCGGTGACCGTCGACACGCCGGGACGCGGCGACGCGGAGGGCAAGCGCGCCAAACACGTCGAGGACGCCCTGCGCCTGGCGCAAAGTCTGGGGGCCGAGGTGTCGCGACTGGTCGGCCACGACCTCCCCGCCGAAATCCTCAACTATGCGCAGCGCGGAACATCACCCAAATCGTCGTCGGGCGCTCGCGGGCCGGATTCCTCGTCCGTCTTGCCGGGCGCTCCTTGTCGGAGGCGCTGGTGCGGCGCGCCGTCCTCATCGGCGTGCACGTGGTCACCGGAGACAAGCCGCCCGAGAGGACCAACCGATGGCGGCCCAGCATCGCGTTCGGGCGCGATCTGCCGATCGGCTTGCTCGCCGCGATCGCCTCGGTCGGCGCGGCGCTCGGCGTCGGCGAGTTGCTCGATCTGTGGGTGCGCCTGCCCAATCTGTCGATGATCTTTCTGATCGCCGTGCTGGTCAGCGCCGCGCGCTTTGGCGTGCGCTCCGGGGTCATGGCGGCCTTTCTTTCGTTTTTCGCCTATGATTTCTTCTTCATCGAGCCGCGGTACGGATTCTCCGTCAACGAGCCTCACGAGTTTTTCGCGCTCGCCATTTTCCTCATCTCCGCCACTCTGGTGGGCTGGCTCGCCGGACGGGCCCGCGACCAGGAGCGCCTGGCGCGCGAAAGCGCTCAGACGATGCGCTTGTCGTTCGAACTGTCGCGCAAGCTTTCCGGCGCCGTCGCGCTCAACGACATTCTGCAGGCGGCCACCGTCCATGCGCAGAACACGCTCAACGCGCGCTGCGTCGTGATGCTGCTGCCCGAGGACGGCGATCTCATTCTCCGTTCGGCTTGGCCGCCTATCGACGCGCTCAACCCGGGCGAAACCGGCGCGGCGCGCTGGGCGTTCGAGAAAGCCGAGCCGGCGGGCTGGAAGACCGACACCCTGCCGAACGTTCGTTTTCAGTTCCGCCCGCTGGTCACCTCGCGCGGCGTGGTCGGCGTTTGCGGCTTCGAGCCGGCCGACGCCGCCGCCCCGACTTCGCCGACGCTGGAGCACGGGCTCAACCTCATTCTCGAACAGACCGCCATCGCCATCGACCGCGCGATCCTGGTCAAGGCCTCGGTGCGCACGGTGGCGTTGGAGGAGAACGAAAAGCTGCGCACGACCTTGCTGGCCTCGCTTTCGCACGATTTGCGCACGCCGCTGGCGACGATCACCGGCGCGGTGACGACGTTGCAGAAGTTCGGCGAGACGATCCCGCCCGAGCAACGCCGCGACCTGCTCGCCTCGATCGAGGAGGAAGCGAGCCGCCTGACGCGCTTCATCGCCAATCTCTTGGACATGTCGCGCATCGAAGCTGGCGCCTTGCGGCCGAAGAGCGATTACGTCGACGTCGCCGAAGTCGTCCGCGCGGCGGCCGAGCGCGCCAGCAAAGCCTTTGCAGGGCAGGTCTTTTCGACCAGTTTGGCGCGCGATCTGCCGTTCGTGCGCGGCGACGCCAACCTCCTCGAGCAGGTACTGTTCAATCTGCTCGACAACGCGCAGAAATATGGCGCGGGCGGGCGCGTGAGCATTCACGCGCGGCGCGACGGCGCCTCGGTCCTGCTTTCCGTCACCGACGAAGGGCCGGGCATCAAGCCCGCCGATCTCGACCGCATTTTCGAGAAATTCTATCGCGGCGGGCGGTCTGACGGACGCAAGACCGGCACCGGCCTCGGCCTTTCCATCAGCCGCGGCCTGATCGAGGCGATGGGCGGTCGGATCTGGGCGGAAAGCCCGGCGGCGAGGCGGCGCGGCACGCGCGTCGTCATCGCGATGCCGGCCGCCGAGGCGCCGGAAATGGCCAAGGCGGCGCCATGAGCGGACCCCGCATTCTCGTCGTCGACGACGAGCCGCAGATCCTGCGGTTCCTGCGCCCCGCGCTCGAAGCCTCGGGCTATCAAGTGCTGCACGCCGGCACCGGTCACGAGGCGCTGCGGCAGATGGCCAACGCCGCCCCGGATCTGATGGTGCTCGACCTGGGGCTTCCCGACATGGACGGCAAGGAGGTGATCGTCAAGGCGCGCCAATTCACGCCGGCGCCGATCGTCGTTCTCTCCGCCCGCGACCGCGAAGCCGAAAAGATCGCGGCGCTCGATCTGGGCGCCGACGACTATGTCGAAAAGCCGTTTGCGATCGGCGAATTGCTGGCGCGTCTGCGCGCCGCGCTGCGCCACGCCAAGACCGGCGCCGCGCCCAAGACCCGGGTCGAGATCGACGGCCTGACGATCGACATGGACAAGCGCCTGGTCACCCGCGACGGCGCGGCGATCAAGCTGACGCCGCGCGAATACGACCTCCTCTGCGCGCTGGCGAGCAACGCCGGGCGGGTGATGACGCACGGCCACATCCTCACCGCGGTGTGGGGCCCGGCGCATAAGGACGACACCCAATACCTGCGCGTCTTCGTCGGCCAGCTGCGCAACAAGATCGAGCGCGACCCTTCGGCGCCGACGATCATCCGCACCGAGTCGGGGATCGGCTATCGCTTCAGCGAAGGCCCTCAGGCGGCGCTGACGCCGATCGGGCAGGAGACCCCCGTGCCGCCGAGACCGCAGTAACCGCCGGGGTTCTTCGCCAGATATTGCTGGTGATAGCCTTCGGCGAAATAGAACGGTCCGGCCTCGGCGATTTCGGTGGTGATCGGGCCATAACCCTTCCCCTTCAGCGCCTCGCCGAACATCGCCTGGGACCGGCGCGCCGCCTGCAATTGGCCTGATGTCGTGGCATAGATCGCCGATCGATATTGCGAACCGACGTCGTTTCCCTGCCGCATGCCCTGGGTCGGATCGTGGCCTTCCCAAAAGATGCGCAGGAGTTCGTCATAGGCGATTTTTCTCGCGTCGAAGGCGATGAGCACCGCTTCGGCATGGCCGGTGCGCCCGCCGCACACTTCTTCGTAGGTCGGATTGGGGGTGAAGCCTCCGGCATAGCCGACCGCGGTGACCCAGACGCCCTCGCCGGCCTGCCAAAACTTGCGCTCCGCGCCCCAGAAGCAGCCCATGGCGAAGATCGCCGTCTCGATTCCCTCGGGGTACGGACCCTCGAGCGGGCGCCCGTTGACGAAATGCGCATGCGCCTTGGCGATCTTCTGCGAACGGCCGGGCAGCGCCTCGGAGGGTGAAACGATGCGCGCCTTGTTGACGAGGAAGCTCAGCATGGTCGGCTCCTGATTGGTGTCTGCGCTTACGTCGCGCGGGTGGCGCCGTTTGTTACCTCCCACGCGCCTTGCGCGCCTCAGCGGGCCGGGATCGAGGCGCCGAACTTCGGCGCGCGCGGGCGGACGAGATAGAAGAGGCAAAACCCGAGAACCGCCATGTCGACAAAGGCCGGGGCCGAGAGGATGGCGAGCAGCACCGGGTCCCACACCAGCGGTCCCAGCCGCTTCTCGACGAAGGGTTGCAGCAGCGGGAATTTGCTGGGAAAGGCGTAATCGAGCGCCCGGCCCATCGTCGTCAGCTCGAGGCGTTGATCGGCGAGCGAGCGGGCGCCGTCGATGACCGCGGCGGCGAAGGCGCCGGCGAGCAG
The DNA here is from genome assembly GCA_963755075.1 of uncultured Alphaproteobacteria bacterium. Classification (GTDB taxonomy): domain Bacteria; phylum Pseudomonadota; class Alphaproteobacteria; order Rhizobiales; family Beijerinckiaceae; genus Roseiarcus. The sequence goes on along the minus strand of CAVWKL010000156.1, from coordinate 10,855 downwards.
AATCAGGCCGATGAAGCGAAACAACAATCGGAACACGTCGCTTTTCCCGCGCAAGGCCGAAGCGCCCTCGTCTTAAGCAATGCCCCGCGCTCTGTCCACGGCGCCGAAAGGGGGCGCTGCGGCGGCGCGTCGACTTGCGCGCGGCCCGCACGGGGTGTTATGCGCGCTCTCCCGCGCCAAAAGGCGCGGCGCGGAGGGGTGGCCGAGAGGCTGAAGGCGCACGCCTGGAAAGTGTGTATACGGGAAACCGTATCGCGGGTTCGAATCCCGCCCCCTCCGCCATCCGGCTTCGCGCCGCGCGCTTCGCAGGATTGGCGGCGGCCTCCAAGCGAAGCAGGGCGCCCGCCGAAGCCTCGGCGACGGCGTGACGATGGGGATCACGCCGCCGCGCCCAGCGGCTTCGCCCGCTCGATCCGCTTGCGCTCGCGAGGACTGTTCATCGCCTCCCACAAATCGCTGCGCCGCTGCACGTTGAGCCAGAAATCCGCGCTGTTGCCGAAGACGCGCGCGAGGATGAGCGCAGTCGCCGCCGTCACATTTCGGCGGTTGTTGCAAAGCTCGTTGACGTGCTTGCGCTGAACGCCCATCGCCTTGGCCAAAGCGGTCTGCGTCAGCCCCATCGGCCCCATGAACTCCTCGATCAGAATCTCGCCGACCGTGGCCGGCTTGCGCTTCGTCGTCAGCATGGTTCGCCTCATCTGTAACTGTGGTCGTCGAGATAGACGCCCTCTGCTTCGCCGCGGCCGCCGTGCCAGCGGAAGACCAGCCGCCACTGGTCGTTGACGCGGATCGAATGGAAGCCTGCCCGGGCGCCGCGCAACTTCTCGAAATGATTGCTGGGCGGCGCCCGCAAATCCTGATCGTTGGTTGCGTCGTCGATCATCTGAAGCTTGCGGAAAACCCGGCTTTCGAGATCGGAAGGGATATGCCGCGACCGCGCATCCTCGATGAAGAAGGCGCGCAGCCACGCGTCGCGAAAGCTGACGATCATGTGGCGGCTCCGTATATGAGCCTATGTACCACTCTATGGTACACAGCGCAACCGGCAAGTCCCTTTCACTCTGCAATGCAGGAAACGACCCCCGTATCTTGCAAGTGAGGTCACGGCGGTTTCCGAACGGATCGTCAATGGGGTGCATCGGCAGAACGGAAAGACGTAACTCTCTCGATCCCTTGATGGCAAAGGAAAGCCCTTCGGCCCGTGCCGGTTGAATTATCCCCGGAACCAGACCTCAAGCAGAAGTCCGACCTGAATCGTTTCTGGTTCGTTCATCTCACGTTTCTCCCCGGGAACTCACGGTCGAACTTAAGGCTCCCTATTTCGGTTGTATAATATCCTTCGTGCGTCGCACGTGTGCAGGCGCCGCAATACCCCCGCGCAGTCTCAACGGCGCTGGGTTGGCAAATGCCGAGGCCTTATCTGTCCCGCTTCCCTAGCCATTCGGCCTTCCTGACATGGCCTGCTGCGCTCCCGTTATAGAAGGTCCTCGGCGATGAGCGATATGTAATCGCAGAGAGCCAACGCGTGGGTTCCGGATGACGAGACGTGAGTTGGATCATCGAATGGCCTGCTTGCCTCGCCTCGTCAAAAGTCCCGAGGACATAGCGCTCTCCGATCTCATCCACGCCGTCTGGAATAAGATGCTTGATCTCAGCCCATTCTTTCGGCCGCCGTTCGCGCACAGCCTCAAACGAGTTCTCAATGTGCTCACGATCGTCCCACTGCCCGAAGTAGATATTCTCAGCAGCTTTCAGATATTGGAATTCATTTACGGCTTCGACGTCGCTTTCCTTTGTCAGCACGATCCTTCCGTTGCTGAGGTCAGGCGCGGTGTAAACCTGCCTGTCGTAACAAACAAAGCAAAGGCGCGGAGCGAGCGGCATCAAGAACAATGCACCCGATGAACCGATTCCGAAGCTTCCATCCCTCAATCGTTGGAACGCAAACCGATTCGTGAAGATCGATGGATCGTCTGAAATGACAAACTCTGCCCTTGTACGATTTTCAATGAGACGCGGTTTCAGGTCACAGATATATCGATGCGTGTCAATACAACTCTTGAGAGACCCAATCATCAGCTGGTGGTCGCTCGGCGTTACGGTGTCTTCAACGTTCTCCCGGAAAACGCCAACGTGCATCTTCTGGTAAGCGGACCGCGCGCGCTCCAATGCCATTTCGGTACGAAGCAGTTGCAGATAGGTGAAGAACCTGAGATTCTCCAAGTCGCGCTCATCCTCTTTTCCCCCTGCTATGATCCGCTGCATAATTCGACTATAACCGCCCTCCGCCGCAGAAAGCATTTGCTCAATTTTTCCATCCTTTCCGTAAAAATAGTTGCGGGCGCATTGACCCTTTATCGGAGCGTTTGTAATCGATTGCTTGTGACGCAAGTTATAAAGGTTGATCGAACGGCCGTTTCCGGCAATCGTGAACGGCCGCAGTAGGCATTTGGGCACGAAATGCTGGTTCTTGAGGGCGGGCATACCGAATCGCCAACGTTAGGATTATCACGATAGCTGACCGCCGCTCGTCGCCGAAGCCGCCATTCCGCGCAGCGTCACAGCCTGAACGAGGCCGACTGTCCCAACAATGACCATGAACGTAACAGCCTTTCCAAATCAGTCCGCCGGCGCGTCCGCTTCGCCGCGCCATGATCCTATGGTTGCGCGATTCGTACGACGGTATTACAGTAGTACGTATGAAGGATACGAAGATGCCGACCGCCCGCATCACAGTCTCAATCGACAAGGCCGCGCTCGATCGCTTCTTCCGCGCCTATCCCGCGGGAAGACGCAGCCAAGTCATCCAGCGATTGATCGAGCAAGACCTCGACGGCCGGCTCGCTCAGCTCACGCGCGCGGCCGAGCAGGTCGAAACCCATCCCGACTTCCAGACCGTGCGCGACGACTGTGCGCTATGGGAGCGCGCGACGGCGCCCGACGGCCTCGACACGATCTGAGATGCCGATCCAGCGAGGACACGTCTATTGGGTCGATCTTGAACCCGCCGCCGGCAGCCAGCAGCGCGGCCGACGTCCTTGTCTCGTTTTGACCGTCGATCCGCTCAACGCCGTGCGGCGCACGATCGGCGTCATCCCCTTCTCGAGTTCCCCACAGGTCGCTGAGCCGATCGTGGTCGCCGTGCCATCCATTGGCCCGCAGACCGTAGCGATTTGCGACCAGTTGCGCGCCGTGGACAAACGCAAGTTCGACCGCCTGATTGGCGCTGTCACCGATGCGGAGCTCGCCCTCATCGAGGCTTCCGTCAAAGCCGTCTTCGGCCTCAAATGAGGATGTCTCCAACCCTGACCGCCCGAGCGTCGAGCAGGCGTTCTGCCGAATGAGCGCGCGGGCGACATGAGAATCGCGCGAGCGCGAGGGAACTTACCAAACCCGCCCGGCGCGCTCCGCTTCTCCATTCATCGTCGGTTGCGACCCACCCTCACGTGGCCTGGTTGCCGCTGATCCGCAATTGGGCCGGCGCGGCGGCGCCGCGCGCAAGATCGGCGGTGGCCGGTTGGTCGAAATTCATCCCCAGGATCGCGCCCCGGCTCGCCCCCGAGATGAGGTTGTCGGCGATGACCGCCCCGCCCGCCCCTTCGACGATCGACACGCCGACGCCGATCGGCGCGTCGCGCACGACGTTGCCGACGATCGCTGCGTCCCTGAGAGACGCGCCCCAGCCCACGAGAATGCCGACCCACGGCGCGCCCTCGATCACGTTGGCGCTGACGGTGGCGTCGGCCTCGACCTTGACGCCGCATTCATAGCCGAATTCGTGGCCGGCGTGGTTCTGGCTGGGCCTGAGATTGCGGATGAGGTTGCCCGAACAGACCGCGGCGCGGCCTCCATGGTCGGCGAAATTGACCATCTGGACGCCGCAAACGGCGCCGTCGATGGCGTTGTTGGCGACGACGCAGCCCTCGAAGTCGAACTCGGCGAAGATCGCCGCCTCGCCGAGGTCGGCGCAGCTGTTGTCGCTGATGAGAACCCCCGCGCCGCCGTTGTTGCGCACCGCGCTATAGGCGCAGCGGCGGATGACGTTGCTCGTCGCCACGACGCCGCCGGCGCGGAAAAGCGAAATTCCGTTGCCGTATTGGCCGGCGCCCCCGAGACGGCCTTGATGTCGCTGATGCGATTGCCCGAGACGCGCGTGCCGTCGTCGCCCCGCGTCGCGCGCCACACCTGAACGCCGTTGTCGCCGCAGCGCTCTATGTGATTGTCGGCGATGACGAGGCCGGCCGCGTCGGTGGAAAAGACGCCGACGCCGCCGACATCGCGGATGCTGTTGCGCTCGACCCAGCCGCCGCAGCCGCGCAAGCGCAGGCCGACGCCGCCGGCGCGCTCGATGGCGCAGTCGGCGATCGACAGCTCGCCGACATTGGCAAAGTCGACCAGGCCGCGATCGCTTTCGAGCGCCCCGTCGGCGCCGTCGAAGACGAGACCCGAGAGCGTGACGCGCGCGGCCCCGTCGGCGGCGATCAGCGGTCCGTCGCCTTCGAGCGTCAGCCGCGTCGCGCCGGGCACGCCGATGAGCCGCGCCCCGTCGGGAAGACGCAAGGTCGCGGTGCGCAACGCGCCGGCGCGCAGGATCGTGGGGCGGCCGGCGCGGGTGGCGGCCTCGATGGCGCGGCGAAGCGCGGCGGTCGCCTCGGCGCCCGAGCCGAACTCCTCGCCACGGCCGCTTGGGATCGGCAAGAGGCCTGCGCCGGCGAAGCCAATCGCGCCGCCCATCATCCGGCGTCTATCGATGGTCATCGCCCCACTCCAATGCGCCGCCTTACGTTTTAGCTCATTTCCGGCCGCTTGCGAGCGCCCCGCCGCGGCGGTCATCGCCGAGCCTCGCCCGCCGGCTCCACGCGACGGCGCTCCCGACTATCCGATCTTCGCCAGCCGCTCGATAAACCGCCGTTTGCCGGCGTGGCGTTCCCGGATGGCGCTCAGGCGCATTTCGAAGTCGGGCGCCCCGCCGCGATTCTCCGCCACCGCCCGCAAATCGAGCAGCAGGCCCGCCGCCTTGTCGTAGCCGGCGGCATTGCGGCGCTCGATTTCGGCCTCGACTTCGCGCCAGACGCTTTCGCCGCGCCGTGCAATCGCCACGAGCCGGGCCTGACGGGTCTTCTCCGCCTCTTCCGCTTGCCGCTTGCGGTCGGCGGAAAGCCTCTCGGCCGCGGCCTGCTCACGGGCGAGCCGAATTGCGGCGGCGCGCGCGCGCAACTCGCCGACGGTCCGGACGGCGGCCGACGGGGCGTCGGCGCCCTCGGCCTCTCTGACTTTGGCCCGCATCTCGGCGACGACATAGGGATCGCCGTCGACCAGCCGCGACAACAGCGCGGCCAACTCGGCGCCGGTCATCGCCGAGACGATCGCCCGGATCGCGTCCGAGGACGCCGCGCTCCGTGGCGCAGTTGCGCCATGCTCGGCCGCGGCGGCGACAAGGTCGGAATCGATGCCGAAGAAATCCGCGAAGGCCGCGACCGCCGCCGTCATCGGCCCAATCCCCGGCATGGGCTCCGGCTCGTCCGCCTCGAACGCATCCCCCTCGACCGCGGTCAGCCAAGGGAGATAGAAGAGCCGCAGGTCGCCTGCGAGCGCTTCGGCGCGAAGCGGCGTCAGGGCCGAAAGCCAGCCCGCGCCGTCGTTCCAGTCCTCCAGTTCCACCTCGTCGCGCCTCACGTCGAGGATCAGGTTGTCGCCGGTAATGCGAAGCTCGGCGCAATCGACCTCGCGCAGGAAGGCATCGAGGCGAGCCCGATCGACCAGCCGCTTCGGCAGCCGGATCATCAAGCGGCGCGAGCCCCAGTTGGCGAGATAGAGATGAAGGTCGAACCAGCGCTCCATGAGCTTGGCCGGGTCGCCTTTGAAGTCGCCCCATTCGTATGAGTTGGTGAAGCTCGTCGCGGTGATTCGCGCCCGCGTCGACAAACCCCGAAGGGCCTGGCGATCCGCTTCGCTGAGCGGGCGGTCGATCGCCTGGAATTCATAATATTGGTATTCGCTCATCGCCGCCGTCGCCGAGCCCTATTGAGAGTGAGAAATGACGCATATGCGCGGCCGGCCCGCCTCGTCAGATCGGATGCAGAACCTCGTCCGTTTCGAGGATCCGAAGCGCCTTTGCAAGCGTGACGCCGACATGGACGCGCCACCATTTTCCCGTGTGGCGCATCCAATAGATGTCGAAGCGGTCGCGTCCCACCCGATCGATGCGGGCGAAGGGCGCATCGAACTCCTCGCCGCGATTGTCTTCCCAGCCCGATCGGTAGCGCTGGATAAAACGATACCGTCCTGTCGCCCACGCCCCATGGATGTCGACGGCATAGTTCCACTGCGTCGGCCTGATCTCCGGCAGGAACCGCGGTTTGAGAACGTCGCGGATGAAAGCCTCGCATGCGGCGACGATTTCCCGCTTCTCCGCCTCGTCGGGGAGCGCGGGTCGAGGCGCCCGAGTTGCGAGACTTCGCTGCTTCTTTCGCGGCATCGCTTGATCCGCCTGCGTGTCCAATTTGGCCGAGCGGCTCGACGGGGCCGAATCACGGCCTGCGCATCGGAGCTTGGTCGGAAAGAGTCGAAAAGGGCAACGCGACAATTCGCCGGATGTCGCTGGCGCACGATCAGTCCGGCAACATTGCGGCCATTTCTTGCCGCCCGTCGATCGCCGTGCGGAAGCCCGCTTTACCCCTCGCCGCGCCGACACTATATCGTCGCCGATCGGCCGTTCCCGCGCGAAGCGCGCGCGACGGCGACTGACGCGAGGCTCGCGATGAACCTTTCCGACCCGACCCTCTTGCGCTCGCAGTGCCTCATCGACGGCGCCTGGGTCGGCGAAGGCGTCGACACCATCCGCAATCCCGCCAATGGGGCGCCCATCGCCACCGTGCCGCGCCTCGGCGAAGGGCAGGCGGTCGAGGCGATCGAGGCGGCGGCGCGGGCCTTTCCGCTGTGGGCCAAGCGCACCGCCAAGGAGCGCGCCGCGATCCTCAAGCGTTGGTTCGATCTCATCGTCGCCAACCGCGACGACCTCGCGCTGATCATGACCAGCGAACAGGGCAAGCCCCTCGCCGAGGCGCGCGGCGAAATCGACTACGCCGCCGCGTTCGTCGAATTCTACGCCGAGGAGGCCAAACGCATCTATGGCGAGATCAACCCGACCTTCCGCGCCGATTCGCGCATTCTCGTGGTCAAGCAGCCGATCGGCGTCGTCGCGGCGATCACGCCGTGGAACTTTCCCGCCGCGATGATCACCCGCAAGGTCGCGCCGGCGATCGCGGTGGGCTGCACGGCGGTGGTCAAGCCCGCCCACGCCACGCCGCTGACCGCGCTGGCGCTCGGGCTGCTCGCCGAGCGCGCCGGCCTGCCCGCCGGCGTCATCAACATTCTCACCGGCGGCGCTACGGCGATCGGCAAGGCGATGTGCGAGCACCCCGCGGTGCGCTTCGTCGGCTTCACCGGCTCGACCGACGTCGGCAAGCTCCTGATGCGCCAGGCCGCTTCGACGGTGAAGAAGGTCGGGCTGGAACTCGGCGGCAACGCGCCGTTCATCGTCTTCGACGACGCCGACCTCGACGCCGCCGTGGAGGGCGCGATCGCCTCCAAGTTCCGCAACATGGGCCAGACCTGCGTCTGCGCCAACCGCCTCTTCGCACAGGACAAGATCTACGAGGCCTTCGTCGACAAGCTGACGCGCGCGGTCGGCGCCCTGCGGGTCGGCGACGGAACCGCGCCCGGCGTCAACCAGGGGCCGCTGATCGACGAAGCCGCCGTCGCCAAGGTCGAGGCCCACGTCGCCGACGCGCTGGCCAAGGGGGCGCGCGCCACCGTCGGCGGCAAGCGCCACGCCCTCGGCGGAACCTTCTACGAGCCCACCGTCCTCGCCGACGCGACGCCGGCGATGCTCATGTCGCGCGAGGAAACCTTCGGTCCGGTCGCCCCCGTGTTTCGCTTCACGGACGAGGCCGAGGTCATCCGCCTCGCCAACGACACGCCGTTCGGCTTGGCGTCCTACTTCTACGCGCGCGATCTCGGCCGCGTCTGGCGGGTCGCCGAGGCGCTCGAATACGGCATGGTGGGGATCAACTCCGGCCTCATCTCCTCCGAACTCGCCCCCTTCGGCGGCGTCAAGGAATCCGGCCTCGGCCGCGAGGGCTCGCGCCACGGGGCCGAAGAATTCGTCGAGATCAAGTACATGCTGATGGGCGGGCTGGATCGGTAGGGAGCGAAGGGACGATCACGGACAGACCCGCCTCGGCGGCCGGGCGCAGAACTCGCGGACGAGGATTTCGCAGCTTCCAAGGCGATACTCGATCGTTGCGTTGGCTCGGGAAAACAGCCAAGGATAGGACAGTTTTTGGCGGGAAATGTTGGAAGGTCGCAAAAATGTCCATACCCCGGTCGAATCAAACGCCGGAAGACAGTCCGAACAAATTTGCCATAGCGAGCGGCGTCTTGATCATTGTCGGCACAAGCGCCTCGGGGTTGTCGACGTTGGCGCGTACGCAATCCGATTTGATACTCTTGGGGTTTAGCGTTGTCGCCGGAATATTAGGCATCCTAGGATTCGACTGGGCGACCAAAGCCAAGATTGGACGAAAGTTCCCAATCGTTTGCATCGGAATCTCAGCATTGTACATTATTAAAGTTATGGTCGATATCGCGTTCGCAGCAAAATAGATCGGGATCCGCGCGAGCGTTCTGATTGGTTTGGCGGTTGCGAGTTCAAGCAAGGGGATCATTGCAGCAGGCGACGACTCTAACAATGTCAGTCGCCAAATTGTTGCAAGTATCCGCCTTTCCCCCGCTGCCGACGATCCGAGCCTGTCGCCAAGCGTCGGCTCCGCCGCCTACCGCGACCGCCTCCTCAGCTCCGCCGCCATCGCGCGGCTCAACGGTTTGCCCAACTCGGCGTTGCAGGACGCGTTAAAGGGAACCGGCGGCGGCGCGCCGGGGCGACGCAGGCTGCGGCGCGATCAAATCCATGCTGGCGGGCCGGCCCGATCGCTTGCGGGGGAAAATCGGACGCGCGGCCGACGTTCGTCGGCGAGAGCGCGAAGGCGCAGGGCGAATACGCCGCGACTCAGTCGCAAGCTTGTCCAAGACCGTCGACGCTCCCGGCGCTACACCGAGACGGCATTGACCTATCGAGGAAGCGCGCGATGTTCGACACTCCGCTATTGGATCGGCTGGCTGGCCCCAACGGGGCGCCGTCGGAACGGCCCGCCTGGGCCGCCCACCCCAAATTCGCCGGCGTCCGCATGCGCCGCCTGGTCTCGGGCGCCCAGAGCGGCGGACGCTTCACGACGCTCCTGGTGTCGATCGATCCCAACGGCCGCATGCTCGCCCATCGGCACGAGGCCGAAGTGGAGCAGCATGTGGTTCTCGGCGGCGACGGGCGCCTGGAATTGGATGGCCGGTTCTGCGACTATCAGCCGGGCAGTCTGGCGGTCATTCCCCAAGGGGCCGAGCACTCGGTAAAGGCCGGCGATCGTGGTATGATGATCCTCGCCCTGTTTTCACCCGCTTTGCCCTGAAGCGATGTCGCTCGAAGCCATTCGCCATTGGACCGCGGCCCGCGTTCATGCCGTTCAGGCGACGGCGGCGAAGGCGGCGACGCCGTGGCACGACCACGACCATCTCGTCCTCGGACTGGTGGACTGGGGCGTTCGCGTCATCGCATTGCGCGACGCCCGGCTCGAGATCGGCGCGGGGGAAGGTTTCGTCCTGCCGCCGCACGTCGCGCACCGCTGCTTCGATTGCGGCGGCGTCGATTACCGCGTTCTCTGCCTTGACGACCCGGCCCCGCCGGCGCTGCGGCCAGGCTGGGGCCGCATCGCTTCGCCGGATTGGCGAACCGCTTTCGAGCGGACTTTCGCGCTCGCCGTCGGCGGCGAAGGCGCTTTGGTCGAGGCGTTGGCGACGCTTACGCCGCTGACTGCGTCGATCACCGGCGCGTTTGCCTCGCCGCCCGCCATCGAGCCGAGAGCGGTCCGGCAAGCGCGCAGAGACCTTTTCGCTGACCTCGCGCGCCGCAAGACCTTGCGCAGCCTGGCGAACGGCGCCGGGTTGTCGCCCTTTCACCTTGAAAGGCTCTACGTTCGCTACACCGGCCTCACCCCCCGCCAGCAGCAAACCTTGGCGCGGCTTCGCCAGGTGCGAACGCTGCTCGGCGAAGGCGTGGGGTTGAGCGAAGCCGCCGCCGCTTGCGGATTCGCCGACCAGAGCCATTTGAACCGCGTTTTCAAGCGATTGATGGGCGTTGCCCCCGGCCGCTACCGGGCCCAGGTGGGCGCGGTCAATCGCGCCTGACCCTTCGGTGGACTGGGCTCGCCCATCAATAGAGCGAGCCGTCCTTGCGCGCGAACCGCCATCGGCCGTCGACGAATTCGGCCTTGAGATCGTCGTCGGGATAGCTCACGACGTCGCCGGCCATGCGGTCGCCGGCTTCGAGATAGACGACGTCCTCGGCCGTTTCGTTGACGAGGCGATGGCCGTTTCCCGTGCCCGCCTTGAAGCCCGCGCACATGCCGGGCGCGAGCAGGACCTTGCCTTCGTCGGTGTGCAGCGTCGGGCGCCCCTCGAGGACGTAGACGAATTCGTCCTGCTTGGAATGGGCGTGGCGCAGCGCCGACGATCCGCCGGGCGTAAGCCGCGTCAGGTTGACGCCGAAGTTGGTCAGCCCGAAGAGATCGCCGAGCGGCCGCTTCTCCCGGCCCTTCATGCGCGAGGCGAAGGGCTCGGGATAGTTCGACGGCTTGGCGCGCGCGGGCGCCTCGGCGGCGCGCAGGGCGGTGGGATGATTGGCGTCGGACATTTGCGTCTCCTCGATTGGGCGCCGCGGTTGGCGGCGCGTTCACCCCTAGCC
>CAVWKL010000155.1:0-7258 GCA_963755075.1 uncultured Alphaproteobacteria bacterium | reverse complement strand
CGAGAATCGCTTTCGTCGAAGTCAAGGCGCGCGATCGTCTCGAGGAGGCCGCCGCCGCGATCCTCGAGGCCAAGCGGCGGCGCATATCGCGCGCCGCGCGGGTCTGGCTCGCCCGCAATCCCTGGGCGGCGGGCGCCACGTTGCGCGGCGACGCGGTGTTCATCGCTCCCGGGCGGCTTCCCCGCCACGTCGGCGCGGCGTATAGGCTGGACATCGACTGACAGGAAATCCCGCGCCATGTCTTTGACCGTCGCCGTGCAAATGGACCCAATCGAGCGCATCCGCATCGCCGGCGACTCGACGTTCGCCCTGCTCATCGAGGCGCAGGCGCGCGGGCATGCGCTCCTCTATTATACGCCCGACCAACTGTGTCTCGAAGGCCGTTCTCTCCTCACCCAGGCCCGGCCGCTCAGCGTCAAGGACGCGCAGGGCGAACACTTCAGCCTCGGTAAAGCCAAGCGCGTCGATCTCTCCGAAGTGGACGTGGTCCTGCTTCGTCAGGATCCGCCGTTCGACCTCGCCTATATCGCGACGACGCACCTTCTCGAGCGCATTCATCCCAACACGCTCGTCGTCAACGACCCGCGCGCGGTGCGCGACGCGCCGGAAAAGCTGTTGGTCATGGATTTTCCCGAGCTGATGCCGCCGACGCTCATTGCGCGCGATCGCGCCGCGATTGAAGCGTTTCGCGCCCAACACGGCGACGTGGTGATGAAGCCGTTGTTCGGAGCGGGGGGCCAGGCGGTGTTCAAAATCGCCCCCAAAGACCCGAATTTCGGCTCGTTGTTCGACCTCTTCTGCGTCACCTTCCGCGAACCCTGGGTGATCCAGAAGTTCCTGCCGGCGGTCGCCGTCGGCGACAAGCGCATCGTCCTCGTCGACGGCGAGCCGCTCGGCGCGGTCAACCGCGTGCCGGTCGGCGACGACATCCGCTCGAATATGGTTCGTGGCGGCTCGGCCGAGGAAACCGAGATCACCCCGCGCGAGCGCGAGATTTGCGCGGCGATCGGCCCGGAACTCAAGCGTCGCGGCCTCATCTTCGTCGGCATCGACGTCATCGACGGGTATCTGACGGAGATCAACGTCACATCGCCAACCGGCCTGAGAGCGATCCGGCGGCTCGGCGGCCCGGACCTCGCCGCGGCGATCTGGGACGCAATCGAGGCCAAGCGCAGCGCCTTCGCGTCCGGCGCTCTCGATCGCGCCGCTTCCGCCTAGGGCCGCGCTATGGAAGCCTCCCCCATCGCGGTGCGATCCCGCCGCCGGCCCCGCGCGGCCGCGCCGAAAAGCAACTTCGACCGGGCGCGGCTCGAACGAAATCTTGGAAGCGCTTCGCCTGGAAACGCCGGACGACGACGCAGCGTTCCGTCACGGCGCCGTCGAGCTTTTTCGCGAGCGGTTGGAGGAGTGCCGCGCCGAGACGCGCCGCGCGTTCGAGGATGGCGGCACGGGACGCGTCTGCGCCGCGCGCCTCAGCGATCTCGAGGACCATCTGATCTGCGCGATCCACGACTGGGCGGCGCGATATTTCCATCCCGGCCTGCCGGCGGCGGCGCGCCCGACGATCGTCGCGGTCGGCGGCTACGGACGCGGCATGCTGGCGCCGGGCTCGGACATCGATCTTCTCTTCCTGTTGCCCGGCGAGGCGGCCCCCGAAACCCTGGGGATCATCGAGACGACGCTCTACGTGCTGTGGGACCTCAAGCAGAAGGTCGGCCACGCCACGCGCTCGATCGAGGAGTGCCTCAAGCTGGCGCGGGCCGACATGACGATCCGCACGACGCTGCTCGAAGCCCGCCTCATCATCGGCGAGGAGGCGCTGTTCGATCGATTGCGCTTACGCTTCGAAAGAGAAATCGTCGCCAAGACGGCGAGCGAATTCGTCGCCGCCAAGCTCGCCGAGCGCGAGGAGCGGGTCAAGCGCGCCGGCGAATCGCGCTATCTCGTCGAACCCAACGTCAAGGAGGGCAAGGGGGGCCTGCGCGATCTCAACACCCTGTTCTGGATCGCCAAGTACGTCTATCGCGTGCGCAGCGCCGACGAGCTCGTCCCCGCCGGCCTCTTCTCGCATCGGGAGTTCGCGCTGTTCTCGCGCTGCGAGGCGTTTCTCTGGTCGGTGCGCTGCCACCTGCATTTTCTCACCGGGCGCGCCGAGGAGCGTCTGAGCTTCGATCTGCAGCGCCCGATCGCCGAGCGGCTCGGCTACGCCGCGCGCGCCGGCCAGGCCGACGTCGAGCGCTTCATGAAGCACTACTTCCTCGTCGCCAAGGACGTCGGCGATCTCACCGCGATCGTCTGCGCCGCGCTCGAGGAGCGGCACGCCAAGCCGACCCCGGCGCTCGACCGCTTCCTTGGCCGGTTGCGCCGCAGGCCGCGCGCCGTGGCCGACGCCGTCGATTTCAAGATCGAGCACGAGCGCATCGGGGTGATCCATGCCGACGCGTTCGAGCGCGATCCGGTCAACCTCATCCGTCTCTATTGGGCCGCCGACCGGTCGAGCCTGGCGATCCATCCCGACGCGACGCGGCTCGTCACCCAGTCGCTCAAGCGCATCGACGCGGAACTCCGCGCCAATCCCGAAGCCAACCGGCTGTTCCTGGAAATCCTGACCTCGCGCCGCTCGCCGGAAGCGGCGCTGCGGCGGATGAACGAAGCCGGCGTGCTCGGCCGCTTCATTCCCGACTTCGGCCGCGTCGTCGGGATGATGCAATTCTCCATGTACCATCACTACACCATCGACGAGCATCTGCTGCGCACCGTCGGGGTGCTCAGCCAGATCGAGGCGGGAACCCTCAAGGAGGAGCACCCGCTGGTCAGCGAAATCCTGCCCAATATCGCCAATCGCACCGCGATATACGTCGCCGCCTTCCTGCACGACATCGCCAAGGGCCGTCCCGAGGATCATTCGATCGCCGGAGCCGAGGTCGCGCGCCGCCTTTGCCCGCGCCTGGGCCTGTCGCCGGCCGATTGCGACCGCGTCGCCTGGCTCGTCCGGTGGCATCTCACCATGTCCAACATGGCGCAGGGGCGCGATCTCGCCGACCCCCGCACCGCCGAATCGCTCGCCGCGATCGTGCAGACCTTGGAGCGGCTGAGGATGCTGCTCACGCTGACGGTGTGCGACATCCGCGCCGTCGGGCCCGGGGTGTGGAACGGCTGGAAAGGCCAATTGCTGCGCACGCTGTTCTGGGAGACCGAGGTCGTGCTGGGCGGCGGACATTCGGCGATCGACCGCAAATCGCGCGTCGCGGCGGCTCAGGAGGCGCTGCGGCGCGCGCTGCCCGGCTGGTCCGACCCGGACTTCGACGCCTATGCGCAGCGCCACTACCCCGCCTATTGGCTGAAAGTGGATCTGGCTCGCCAGGTCGCGCACGCCAAGCTGCTCTATGCGATGGCGGCGGACGTGCGCTCGCTGGCGACGGAAGTCGCAAGCGACGCGTACCGCGGCGTGACCGAACTGACGATCGTCGCACCCGACCACCCGCGCCTGCTGTCGATCATCGCCGGCGCCTGCGCCGGCGCCGGCGGCAATATCGTCGACGCGCAGATCTTCACCACGACCGACGGACTCGCGCTCGACACGATTTCCGTCTCGCGCGCCTTCGATCGCGACGAGGACGAACTCCGGCGCGCCGGGCGCATCGCGCGCGCCATCGAGCAGGCGTTGCGCGGCGAAATTCGCTTGAGCGAAATCGTTTCGGCCAAGAACGGGCGCGACGCCCGAACGCGGGCCTTCGCGATTCCGCCCGAGGTGATGATCGACAATACCCTTTCCAACCGTTACACGGTTCTCGAGGTCTCCGGGCTCGACCGCCCGGGGCTGCTCTACAGTCTGACTTCGGAGCTCTCGAAGCTCAATTTGAACATCGGCTCGGCGCATATCGTGACGTTCGGCGAGAAGGCGGTCGATTCCTTCTACGTCACCGATCTGACCGGGGCGAAGATCGCCTCGGCGTCACGGCAGGCGGCGATCAGGAGGCATTTGCTGGCGGTTTTCTGAAGCTCGCGACGCGCCGCCCGGCGCATGCGCACGCTTGATTTTTGCGCCGCCAACCCTGATATCGGGCGCGATCAAATCCAGGATTTTGACGAGATGACCGATTCGACCAACGCGCAGACCCCCGAAACCTCGGTCGGCGCGACGCCGCCGGCCGAGGCTGACGCCTTCGCCGTGATCGAAAAGCTCAACGCGGAAAACGCCGAATTGAGGGACCGCCTCTTGCGCGCCCTGGCGGAAATGGAAAACTTGCGCCGACGCACCGAGCGCGAAGTCGCCGACGCGCGCGCCTATAGCGTCAGCGCGTTCGCGCGCGACATGCTCACCGTCGCCGACAACCTCGCTCGCGCGCTCGAAAGCGTGCCCCCCGAGGCGCGGACGAGCGCCGAGGGGCCGCTGAAGGGCCTGATCGAGGGGGTCGAATTGACCGCCCGCGACCTGCAAAGCGCGCTTCTGCGCCACGGGGTCGCCAAGCTCGAGCCGCTGGGCGAAAAGTTCGACCCGAATTTCCATCAGGCGATGTACGAGGCGCCCCACGAGGACCTGCCGGCCGGCGCGGTCGCCCAGGTCATGCAGAGCGGCTGGAAAATCGGCGAACGCGTCCTGCGTCCCGCCCTGGTCGGACTTTCCAAGGGCGCGGCGAAGGTCGTGCCGAAGGGGGAGTGAGGCGGGGCGCCGGGCCGGGCCGGGCCGGAGGCGATCGTGAAGCAGGCGCTTTTCGACGATCTCGCCGAGAGCCTCAAGCAAGCCGCCGCCCATGCCCACTGCGAGGCCGTCCCGGGATTGTGCGTCTAGCTCCCTCCCGCTGCGGGCGACATCGTCGCCATTCGTCCGCAGGCCGGCCTGGCGCACAAACAATTTGCCGCCATCCTGGGAACGGCCATCGGCACACTGCAAAAATGGGAGGCGGCGCGCGCTCGCCGAGCGGCGCCGCGCACACGCTTCTCCTGGTTCTCAAGCGCAACCCCAACGCGGTCATCGAAGCGCTGGCGGCGTAAGTCGGGCAGTGGATAGGTGGCGAGGGAACCCTGTCGAATGATGGCTGCGGCGCGTTTGCGAAGTTTGGCTCGCGACGCCGGTGATCGATTGGGAGTGGAAAACAGATATTTGCAACATATTTTTGCAGTGTGTAAGCGTTTGATCTGCTTACGGTCGCCACACGATGTAAATATCTTGTGTTTTGCACTGCTCGAAACTCGCGATTCACTCGCCCTTTCGAGAGGTAGGAATCAAGAATGAGTTTTGAGAGACGTTTTCGACGAGTCCGGCAGGCCTGTCGTATCGGTAACCTGGCTTGACTAATCGTCGACCCCGAGCGAACTCGACAGTTTCCGGTAGGCATCGATCTGCCGCTGCAACTCTGCGATCTTCTGCTCTGCCGTGGCGACGGCGTCAGCGCCTGCGAGGAAACGACGAGGCAATTCATCCAGGCTCGCCAACTCGATCAACGCCCGAGCGAGCTTCGCCGGATCACCATCTTGCTTTCCGTTTCTTGACGTCCAGAACTGTTCTTGCTGCATTCTCCGCTCATGATAGTCCTCAATGGCGTGCGAGGCGTAAGTCGTCGATTCTTTGGTGAGCAGCTGCGTGCGGAAAGCGCCCGGATTGACAATCATCGTCTGAATGCCGAACGGGCCAACCTCGGCTTGCAATGCTTCTGTCCAGCCGTCGAGGCCGAACTTCGATGCAGAATAGGCTGTGCAAAACTCGTATCCGACGAGGCCCGCCGTCGATGAAATCGAGATGATCTTCCCGGAGCGCCGTTTACGCATGACCGGCAGGAAAGCGCGGGTGACGTTCATCGGACCACGAAGGCTCGTCGCCAATTGAAGGTCCATCTGCTCGGGTGTCAGCTCTTCGAAGTAGCCAGCATAAAAGCTCGCGGCATTGTTGACGAGCACGTCTATGCGGCCAAACCGGTCAATCGTCGCTTTAGCCGCAGCCTCGGCATCGGAAGCCTTGGTGACGTCCAGTTTGACAACCAAAAGGTCGGCGGATTCGCTCACTGCCTTTGCCACGCTATCGATCCTGCGACCGGTCGCAACAACCTTGTGGCCCGCCGCCAACGCCGCTTTCGCGATTTCGAGACCCATACCGCGACCGGCGCCCGTAATGAACCAAACTTTACTCATCATCTCGACTCCCGTTGCGGTGTTTGTCTTCGGGCAAACGCTCGTTTGCTCCGGTGTCCAACCTAGCCCGTGACCATCCATGTGATTAGATGCTATGTTCGCCTTGTACTTATAACCGAGGTGCATGAATGGCGCGGGAAACCGTCGCGGACTTGATCGCTTTGTTGGCCGTAGCGCGGGAACGAAATTTCACCCGAGCCGCCGCACAACTCGGCGTGTCGCAACCAGCCCTCAGTCGAACCATTCGCGCGCTCGAGGCGCGCCTCGGCATGCGGCTCCTGACGCGCAGCACGCGTAGCGTTGCCCTGACCGAGGCAGGCGAGCGCCTGGTGCAAACCGTGGGGCCGCATTTCGATGGGATCGACGCCGGATTGGCCGCCCTGACCGCCATGCGCGACAAGCCCGCTGGCGGCCTGCGCATCTCATCCGTTGAACACGCCTCGGAGACGATCCTCGCGCCTGCCGTGGCCCGACTTCTAACGGACTACCCGGATATCCGGGTCGAGATCATCAACGACTATGCCCTAACCGACATTGTGGCCGAGCGGTATGATGCAGGCGTGCGTCTCGGCGAACAGGTCGCCAAGGACATGATCGCCCTACGGATTGGCCCGGATTTTCGGCAAGCCCTCGTCGGTGCGCCATCCTACTTCGACCAGCGACCCCAGCTAGGCACGCCACACGACCTGACCGCCCATGCTTGCATCAACCTACGGCTGCCTACGTCGGGCGGCCTTTGGTCTTGGCCGTTTGCTAAAGACGGGCGCGAGCTGAAAGTACGGGCCGAAGGGCCACTTTCGTTCAACGCTATTTCGCTAATCCTCAACGCCGCCCTCGCCGGTCTTGGGCTGGCGTATCTACCCGAAGACATGGTGCGGCAACACGTGGCAGCGGGACGCCTTGTGCAAGTCCTAGCGGACTGGTCGCCGGTCATAACCGGCTATCATCTCTATTATCCGAACCGGCAGCCAAGCCCGGCCTTTGCCCTGTTGGTTGAGGCGCTACGGCGCCGTATGCCAATCTCTCAAAAGTCCCCTATTTTGAAGCGAAAAGCGCTTCGTCAGAATTCTTGATATTTGCAGCAAATCGAACGTCGCGCGCGCGTCGATTCGGATATCTGAGACTAGCC
>CAVWKL010000154.1:0-22226 GCA_963755075.1 uncultured Alphaproteobacteria bacterium | reverse complement strand
GGAACCGCGGGCTCAGGAACCTATGAGTGCCGTTCAGGGGACACACCCAATACCGCCTTCAACTCATCGACGAGCAATCTAAGCGGCAGCACGATTACGCTCTACGCAGCAACCCCCGGGTCGACCGGGTTCGGAACATTTACCAACTCTCGCACGAATTTCACCACGTTCACTAGCACCGCCGGCACGAACGGGACGCAGACCTCAAGCACCACGCTTGCGCCAACGTTCGTTTACTGGAGCGGCAACAACTACGCGACCGCTGCTGCTACCGCGCAGAACATCTGCTCCGCTCTCCAATCCGACACCGACGTTACAGCCGACATCACAGTCGGCCCAACTACCTGCAGCACAAGCGGGGGGACTGTCACACTCACGCCCAAATCTGGCGATGGGCCTTATATCGTAACCGCCTCCGGCTTTAGTGCCCTCACGCCCGCCGACCAGATAATTTCAGCGACCGCCTCCGATTCAGCCATCCAGCCGAACGCCTATCCGGCGAAGTACGGCGCGAGCCTCACCGCGGCAACTGCAGCGGTGATTTTGTCATTTACCCAACCGGCCAGGCGGGCAGCGCAACCTCGGCGACGATCGTTGCGTATAACAACATCTATAGCTCGTGCACCGGAACCGTGCCGTCCGTCGCCTGGGCCTATAACACTGAGAACGGCATGACCGGCTATTCCGCAACGACTTCTCCCATCCTCTCCCTGGACGGATCGAAGGTAGCCTTTATCCAATCCAACGGTACCAATGCGTACCTGGTCGTCGTGAAGGCGGGGTCCGGCGGCGGAAACTAGCCCAGTTGCCCCGACCATCGTGACTTCCCCAAGTGCGGGCAATAACATCACCACCTGCACTGCCCCGTGCATGACCGTCACTGAGCTCGCCCATAACGACACTTACTCGTCGCCGTTCTACGATTACAACACTGCCGGCGGTGACATCCTCTGGGTTGGCGACAACAGCGGCAAACTTGAAGAGTTCACTGGTGTCTTCAACGGAGCGGTCGCCATATCCGGAGGTTCCTGGCCGGCGAACCTCGGAACCGCCGCTCTTTCGTCCCCCGTGCTCGACACTGTCTCGGGCTACATCTTTGTCGGCGACATGGGCGGAACGCTTTATTCCGTGGGCTCGGGGACGGCGGGAACCACTGCTGCTTCGGTGCACGGAACCACGGGAGTGATCGCGGATGCCTTTGCCGACGCCCCGCTCATTGATAGCAACACGGGAAGGGTCTTCGCATTCGCTAACCAGAGCAAGATATCGGCGATGAAGAAGGCCGGCTACATCAAGTAAGGGCGCATCGCGCGGCCTCGCGTTCGAGGTCGCGCGCCGTCGCGACGGAGCGGGGCGTTCCTCCCCGCCCAGGCTCCGCCCCCCTCCCCGCTCGCGGGGAGGGGGAGCGAGGCGAGAGGTGCGCGGGGGCGAGCCTTCCGATACGATGTCGGCGGCATTCCTTCGAGCTTCGAGCCGCGCCAGTCCCGGGCGGCCGAAGCGGGCGCGGCCGTCGGCCGCCGGTCCCTCCACGGGAGTTCGAACGATGGCGACCCAACAAACCAAAATCGCGGGACGCCTTTTGTTGGCGCCCTCCGTCATCCTGCTCTTGGTCTGGATGATCGTGCCGTTGGCGATGACGCTCTATTTCTCGACCCTGAACTACAACCTGAACAACCCGGACTCCGAGACGTTCGTCTACTTCCAGAATTATCTGGACTTCCTCTCCGACCCCGACTTTCTCGGCGCGCTGGTGAACACGCTCATCCTCGTCGCCGCCGTGCTGGTCCTCAGCGTCGTCGGCGGCATATTCGTCGCCCTGCTGATGGACCAGCAGATCTACGGGCAGAACATCGTGCGCGTCATGGTGCTCGCGCCGTTTTTCGTCATGCCGACGGTGAGCGCGCTGATCTGGAAGAACATGCTGATGAATCCGGTGTTCGGTCTCTTCGCCTGGATTTCCAAGCTGTTCGGCCTGCCGGTGATCGATTGGTTCACCAACTACCCGATGCTGTCGGTCATCCTCATCGTCACTTGGCAATGGCTGCCGTTCGCCAGCCTGATCCTGCTGACCGCGCTGCAATCGCTGGACGAGGAGCAGAAGGAAGCGGCCACCCTCGACGGCGCGAAGGCGGTCTCGTATTTCTTCTACATCGTGCTGCCCCACATCGCCCGGGCGATCACCGTCGTCGTGCTCATCGAAACGATCTTTCTCCTGAATGTGTTCGCGGAGATTCGCGTCACCACCAACGGCGGCCCGGCGACCACCAACATCCCGTTCCGCATCTTCGAACTCGCCACCAACGCCAACGACGTCGGCGGCGCGGCGGCCGGAGGCATCGTGGCGGTGGTGCTCGCCAACATCGTCGCAATCTTTCTCGTCCGCATGATCGGCAAGAACCTGGAGGCCTGAGCCATGGCGCTGAAACAATCGATGGGTCGGCGCCTCGGCATGACGGCCGCGGCGTGGCTCGTAGCCTTCCTGATATTCTTCCCGATCTTGTGGATGTTCCTGACCAGCTTCAAGACCGAGGGCGACGCCTACGCGATCCCGCCCAAGTTCCTCTTCTTCCATTGGACGCTGGAAAACTATGTCGAAGTGCAGGCGCGCTCCGACTATCTCCTGCACGCCACCAACTCGATCGTGCTCTCGGTCGGCGCCAACCTCGCCGGCCTGCTGATCGGCGTTCCCGCGGCATGGTCGATGGCTTTCGCGCCGACCAAGGGCACCAAGGACCTCTTGATGTGGATGCTGTCGACCAAGATGATGCCGGGCGCCGGCGTCTTCATGGCGATCTACTTCCTTTTCCTGCAGGCGCATTTGATCGACAGCCGCTGGGGCGTCGGGTTCCTATTGTTGATGGTCAATCTGCCGATCATCGTGTGGATGCTTTACACCTACTTCAAGGAAATCCCGGTCGACATTCTCGAGGCGGCGCGGATGGACGGGGCCTCGCTCGCCAACGAGATCATTTACGTGCTGACCCCGATGGCGATCCCCGGAATCGCCTCGACGATGCTCCTGTCGATCATCCTGTCCTGGAACGAGGCGTTCTGGACGCTCAATCTGACGAATGTGAACGCCGCGCCCCTGACCAACATGATCGCCTCCTTCTCCAGTCCCGAAGGCGACTTCTGGGCGCTGCTGTCAGCCGCCTCGGTGCTGGCGATCGCGCCCATCCTCATCCTCGGCTGGTTCTCGCAGAAGCAATTGGTGCGCGGCCTGACCTTCGGCGCGGTGAAATAGAGGCGACAACGGAAGAGACGACCATGGGCAGCATCCAACTCGTCGGCGTGCGCAAGGAATTCGGCGGCGTCAAAGTCATCAACGGCGTCGACCTCTCGATCGAGGACGGCTCGTTCACGGTCTTCGTCGGTCCGTCCGGCTGCGGCAAGTCGACGTTGCTGCGCCTGATCGCCGGCCTCGAAGACGTCACCTCGGGCCAGGTGCTGATCGACGGGCTGGACATGACGCACGTCGGGCCGGCCAAGCGCGGCCTGGCGATGGTCTTCCAGTCCTACGCGCTCTATCCGCACATGAGCGTGCGCGGCAACATCGCCTTCGCGCTCAAGATGGCCAAACAGCCCCCCGACGTCATCGAGCAGAAGGTGAAGCAGGCGGCGGGGATCCTCAACCTCAGCGACTATCTCGATCGCAAGCCGCGCCAATTGTCGGGCGGGCAGCGCCAGCGCGTCGCGATTGGCCGCGCCATCGTGCGCGAGCCCAAGGCGTTTCTGTTCGATGAGCCCTTGTCCAATCTCGACGCCGCGCTGCGCGTGCAAATGCGCGTCGAGCTCGGCGAGCTGCATCACAAGCTGAAGACGACGATGATCTACGTCACCCACGATCAGGTGGAGGCGATGACGATGGCCGACAACATCGTGGTGCTCGACCGCGGCGCGGTGGCGCAGATCGGCTCGCCGCTCGAACTCTACAACCGGCCGAACGGCCTCTTCGTTGCGCGCTTCATCGGCTCGCCGACGATGAACCTCGTCACCGGCGCCTCGGCGGCCAGGCGCGGGGCGGCGACGCTCGGCGTGCGGCCCGAGCACGTCGATCTTTCCACCACCGCGGGCGAGTGGCCGGCGCAGGTCATGCATGCCGAACATCTCGGCTCCGACACCTTCATCTACGCCCAGACCGACGAGGCGGGGGCGCTGACGCTGCGGATCGCCGGCGAAGCGCCTCACCAGCCGGGCGACAGGATATTCGTGACGCCGCGCGAAGCGCATCTGCATCGCTTCGACAAGGACGGCAAGCGAATTGGCTGACGGCGCGCAGAGGCTCGCACGGCCCCGTCCGCGCGCCATCGGAAAACCCGCAATCCATCAATCGTGGAGATGACCCCATGAGCGTCAAACTCTCCGCCGCCGCGCTGGCCCACATGCCGCCCGCGATCCGCGTCCCCAACTATCGGCGCGCCCAACTCACCCCGGGCATCGTGCATTTCGGCGTCGGCAATTTCCATCGCGCCCACCAGGCGGTCTATCTCGACGACCTCTTCGGCGCCGGGCGCGACCACGACTGGGCGCTCGTCGGCGCCGGCGTGAGGGAATACGACCTCGTCATGCGCGAGAAGCTCGCCGCCCAGGACTGGCTGACGACCGTCGTCGAACAGGAAGCCCATGCGACGAGGGTTCGCGTCACCGGCGCGATGATCGATTTCATCAAACCCTTCGACGTCGCCGCGACCCTCGACGCGCTCGCCCGTCCCAACATCCGCATCGTCTCGCTGACGGTCACCGAAGGCGGATATTACATTTCGCCCGCCACGCAACGGTTCGACGCGACCCATCCCGACATCGTCGCCGACGCCCGCCGCATCGAAGCGCCGAAGACCGCGTTCGGGCTGATCGTGGCCGGCCTGAAGCGGCGTCGCGCCGCCGGCGTCGCGCCCTTCGCCGTGATGTCGTGCGACAACATTCCCGGCAACGGCCATGTCTGCGAGAACGCCGTCGCCGGCGTGGCGGAACTCGCCGATCCCGAACTCGCAGGCTGGATTCGGGCGAACATCGCCTTCCCCAGTTCGATGGTCGACCGCATCACGCCCGCCACGACCGACCGCGAACGCGCGATCCTGAGGGATCATTGGGGCCTCGACGACGACTGGCCGGTGTTCTGCGAGGAGTTCCGGCAGTGGGTGATCGAGGACAAGTTTCCGGCGGGGCGGCCGGCGCTGGAGACGGTCGGCGTGACCTTCGCCTCCGACGTCGCGCCCTTCGAACTGATGAAGATCCGCATCCTCAACGGCGGCCATGCGGCGCTCGCCTACTTGGGAGGCTTGCTCGACATTCATTTCGTCCACGAGGCGATGGAGGACGCCCAGATTCGCGCCTTTCTCGACGCGCTGACCCGGCGCGAGATCCTCTCCGTCGTTCCCCCGCCGCCTGAGGTCGATCTTGACGCCTATCGCTTGAAGGTCGCCGAGCGCTTCGCCAATCCGAAGATCGCCGACACCATCGCGCGCCTGTGCGAGGACGGCTCCGACCGGCAGCCGAAGTTCATTCTGCCCTCCATCAGAGATCGCCTGAAGGCCGGCGCGAGCGTGAAAGGCCTGGCGCTCGTCTCGGCCATGTGGTGCCGCTATTGCTATGGCGAGACGGAGAGCGGCAAGGCGCTGCCGCAGCGCGATCCGAGCTGGGGCCGCCTCCAGGCGGCGGCGCGGCGGGCGCGCCAAGAGCCGACGGCCTTCCTCGCCATCCGCGACGTTTTCGGCGAACTCGCCGACGCTCCCGCCTATGTCGGCGCGTTTTCCAACGCGCTGTCGAAGCTGTGGGCGCAGGGCGTGCGCGCCACGCTCGACGACTATCTCTTCGAGCGGCTTTGACGGCGCGCGACGGAGGCCCATGCGGGCGCGGCGGGTGACATTTTTCCTCGCGCGGCCTAAATAGCGCGTGGGGGCGCCCGCGACGGCGCTCGGCGAGAGACCATGCGATGAACGACGAGAGCCAACCGGCCTTCGGGCCAACTCCGCGGCGCGCCAGCGTCGGCGTGCGCGTCGGGCGCGGCGCGGGCGCGGTCACGGTGGGCGGCGGCGCGCCGATCGCCGTGCAGTCGATGACCAACACCGACACCGCCGACGTCGAGGCGACGACGCGGCAGGTCGCGGCGCTGGCGCGCGCCGGTTCCGAATTCGTGCGCGTCACCGTCGATCGCGACGAGGCGGCGGCCGCCGTGCCCCATATCCGCGACCGACTGGCGGCGATGGGCGTCAGCGTCCCGCTGGTCGGCGATTTCCACTACATCGGCCACAAATTGCTGCGCGAACACCCCGCCTGCGCCGAGGCGCTGGACAAATACCGCATCAATCCCGGCAATGTCGGCTTCAAGCGGAAGCGCGACACGCAATTCGGCGAGATCGTCGAAATCGCGATCCGCAACGGCAAGTGCGTGCGCATCGGCGCCAATTGGGGCTCGCTCGACCAGGACTTGCTCACCGCGCTGATGGACGCCAACGCGGCTTCGGCCCGGCCGGTCGAGGCGCGCGCGGTGATGCGCGAAGCGATGGCGCAATCGGCGCTCGGCTCGGCCGCCCGCGCCGAGGAGATCGGCCTGAAGCGCGACCGCATCATCCTGTCGGCGAAGGTCTCGGCGGTGCAGGATCTCATCACCGTCTATCGCATGCTCGCGGAGCGCTCCGACTACGCGCTGCATCTCGGCCTCACCGAGGCGGGCATGGGCTCGAAAGGAATCGTCGCGTCGTCGGCGGCGCTCGGCGTGCTGCTGCAGGAGGGGATCGGCGACACCATCCGCGTCTCGCTGACGCCGGAGCCCGGCGGCGACCGCACGCTCGAGGTCAAGGTGGCGCGCGAGATCCTGCAGACCATGGGCTTTCGCGCCTTCACGCCGCAGGTGGCGGCGTGCCCGGGCTGCGGGCGCACGACCTCGACGGTGTTTCAGGAGCTGGCGCGCGAGATCGAAGTCTATCTCGAAGAGGCGATGCCGATCTGGCGGCGGACCTATCCCGGCGTCGAGGCGCTCGAGGTGGCTGTCATGGGCTGCATCGTCAACGGCCCCGGCGAGAGCAAGCACGCCGACATCGGCATTTCGCTGCCCGGCACCGGCGAGACGCCGGCCGCGCCGGTGTTCGTCGACGGGGTGAAAACGGTGACGCTGCGCGGGCCCACGATCGCCGCCGAATTCAAGGCGCTGGTCGCCGATTACGTCGAGAAGCGGTTTGGCGGGAGGGGGATGGCGGCGGAGTGAAAGGGGGCGTTTGCCGCGCGCATGGCTGGCGGAGCGCCGACGTCGCCGACCTAACTTTCTTTGTTGACTACATGTTCATGATATGTTCTCATAGAGAAAGTCAAAGTTTCCCTGAGAGCATGGAGCACGCGCTTGGGCGCGATTCCGCTGATGCGCTTCTTCCGCCTGAGCGAGGGCGGCGTCCAATGCGGCGAGGACGGGCTGTTCGTCGGGTCGACGCCGCTGCTGCTCCGCTCGCCACGGCCCGGCGGCGACTCCTGGACCGTGCGGCCGAGCGACGAACTCGAACGCGATCTCAGCGCCTGTTATGGGCTTTCGATCGACATCGCCGCGAAATGCGTGCGGATGGCGGGCGTTGCGCGGGCGCTGGAGCGCGGCGATCTCGCGCTCGCAAAAATCGGCGCCCTCCTGCTTCGGTTTCCCGAACCGCCCTCGCTCGCCAAGGACGCCCCGGGGCGCGGATCGCTCGAACTCGCGACCCAACTGTTCGAAAGCGATCTCCTCAAAGGGGGGTGGGATTCGACCAAACATCCGCGAACCGGAACGGCGCCGAACGGCGGCTGGTTTGCGGTGAAGCCCGACAAGGGCGAGCTCACCGCGCCGAGCGCGCGCGCGCCGGCGCCGTCGGCGACGGGAGAACTGTGGCGAAGCGCCCTCACGGCTGTGCGGAGCATTCTCAAAGATGCGGCGAAGAAGGCCGTCGCAACGGGACGGACCGCCGCTTGGTTCGTTCCCGAGGCGAAGGTTCTTGTCGAGGCGACGCTGCAAATTATGACGCCGACCGAGCTTCTTACGGGCGAGCAGCGGGTTATCGACCAAGTGCGCGCCAGCGTCGATCCGCCCAAGACGCTGGAGGCGTTGCAACAGGATCCGACCCAGAACGTGCTTGGCTATGAGCGCCATCACATCGTCGAGCAGAACCGGGACAATGTCGCCAAATCTCCGACGGAAATCGTCATTGAAAAATTCGGCTGGGACAAGATCGACGATCCGAGCAACATCGTCTGGGTTCCGCGCCTCAAGCACGAATTGATCACCGCGTACTACAACAGCACGGACTTAGGCGATCCCGCGAAGCGTCTGCACAGGCAGGTCGTCAACGACATGGATTTCAATGGCCAACGCGAAGCCGGACTGGCGGCGCTGCGGAAATTCGGGGTGCTGCAATGAGCGCTGACAATTATTCCGCAATGAGCACCGAGCGCTTGGTCGCTCTGTTCATCGAAGCGGCGAAAAAGACAATCGCTGGCAGCGGTCTCTTCGGATTGTTGGACGATATGGCGTCTCCCGCCCCGCCGGAGACGCGGCGGCCGATCTCGCAGTCGCCGGAAGCCGTGGCCGCGGTGCAGGCGCTTGGCGCCGCGCTTCGGCCGCGCAAGCCGATCCCGGAGATCCGTCGGTTGTTCGAAGACGACGATCGCGACGTGCGCGCCTGCGCAGCCGGTCAGTTCGGCCCGATCGATCCGGAATGGGCGGCGGCGACCTGGAGTGGACTTTTTGCGAACCTTCCGACTCGGGAGGTGCTCGCACTGACCCGGCGCGCACGGCAGGCGCCGCCGGACAGCCCGACGCTGAAGGAAATGTCCGACGACGCGGTCGTCGCGCGATTCGAGGACGCGGCGACGCGCGAGTACGCGACGCAATTCCTCGATTGCTCAGGCGATCCGGAGGATATGGCGACGCACAACCGAATCGCTGGCGAATTGGTCGACGTCATGCAGGAACTGAAGTCGCGCGGGGCGCTCGCGAAACTGCTTCCGTTGCTCTCGAGCGACAACATGGGCGTCCGCCGTCGCGCCGCGCAGGGGTGCATGCGCCTTGCCGAGGACAAGGCGGTCGCCGCGCTGGAGAGCGTCGTGGCGAGCGGAAGCTTCGACGACCGCCTGGCCGCGGGCGACGTGCTCGAAAATTGGCATAAAGGAAAGTGCCTCGTCGACGGGCTGTGAAACGCTGGCGCAGACTGGAAATGCGCGGCGGGGGCGGTCAGCTCTACTGATATTGCCCGAATCGAAGCCGTCCTGGCGGCGCTACGCATGTTCAGGCTGTTGAAATGAGCGCGGTCGACTATGCAGCGATGAGCGCCGAGCGCCTGCCCGCGGTCGCGGTCGCGACGCGCGATCTACGCACGCGGCCCGATTTTATCGCGCCCGCTCCCCATTCTATGGACGGGCGTCCCGCTTAATCCGGCAAAGCGCGCCCTCGGCCCGAGGCTCTCCTCGATGCGCAGCGCCTCGTTCCATTTCGCCATCCGCTCGGATCGCGCGAAGGCGCCGACTTTGAGTTGTCCGGCGCCCCAGCCGATCGCCAGGTGAACGATCGACACGTCCTCCGTTTCGCCTGATCGGGCCGAGACGATCGTTCCGAAGCCGTGACGGCGGCCCGCGTCATAGGCGGCCTTCGCCTCGCTCACCGTTCCCGCCTGATTGACCTTGACGAGAACCGCGTTGAGGCTGCGGTTCAGCGCCGCCTCGTCGACGCGCCGCGCGCTGGTGACGAGACAGTCGTCGCCGATCACCTGGATGCGGTCGCCGACGGCGGCGGTGAACCGGCGCATTCCCTCTTCGTCGTCCTCGGCGAAGGGGTCTTCGATGGAAAGGATGGGATAGCGGGCGCACCATCCCAGGAGAACCTCGGCGAAGCCGTCGCGGTCGAGATCGCGGTCCTCGAGGCCGAGCCGATAGCGGCCGCCGCGGCCAAATTCGGATGCGGCGACGTCGAGCGAGATCGCCACATCCTCGCCCGGAGCGAGGCCGGCGCGCTCGATCGCCCCCATCAAGGCGTCGAGCGCCGCTTCGTTGCTCGAAAAGGCCGGCCACCAGCCGCCTTCGTCGGCGACGCCGCCCAACAGACCGCGCTCGGCCATGATCTTGCCGGCGGCGTGATAGACCTCCGCCGTGACTTCCAAAGCCTCGGCGAATGTCTTGGCCCGCGGCGCGACGACCATGAAATCCTGGATATCGGTTCGCCGCCCGGCATGGGCGCCGCCGCCGAAGATCTGGATTTCCGGCAGCGGAAGAAGCGCCGGTTCGTCGCCGCAGAGATAGCGCCAGAGCGGAACGCCTCGGCTCGCCGCCGCCGCATGCAGCACCGCCAGCGACGCCGCGGTCAGGGCGTTGCCGCCGAGCCGGGATTTGTTTTGTGTGCCGTCGAGCGCGATGAGCCGGGCGTCGACCCCGGCCTGATCGAACGGGTCGAGGCCGACGAGCGCAGGGGCGATTTCGTCGCGAAGGCCCGCCAACGCGACTTGAACGTCGAGGCCGCCGAGGCGCGGTCCCCCGTCGCGCTTGTCGACCGCTTCGTTGCGGCCGCGCGAGGCGCCGGCCGGCGCGACGCCGCGCCCCTCGGCGCCGTCGCTCAAGGCGACCTCGGCCTCGAGGGTCGGGCGGCCGCGCGAATCCCAGATGCGCCGGGCGCGAAGCGATCGAATGACGGGTTCGCTCATGGCGTTCGGCTCCAGGCGTTGGCGATGTCCATCAGGCGCGGCGGCGGCGCGGCGACGAGCGGGATGGCGAAGCGCCGGACGGTCTCCCGTTCGCTCTCGCGGGTAAGATATTCGACCGGCGATTTGCCGTCGATCCGGGAAAGCAACAGCGCCGGCAGGAGCGCCGCCGCGCGGGCTTCCAGCGCTCCCCCCTCTTCCCAGTCGACGCCGGCGAGATAGGCGCCCGCCAAGGCGGCAAAGGCGGCGGCGTAGGGAGCCTTGCCGGCGCCGTCGCGCGCGCCCTTCAGCATCAGGTGGTTGAGGCAAAAGGCGAGGTCGAAGGCGGGATCGCCGCACCAGGCGCATTCGGCGTCGAGAAAAACCGGCCCGAACCTGCCATGCAGGATGTTTTTCGGACTGACGTCGCCGTGGACCAGGGCGCGCTTGGTCGCCAAGGTCGTGCGCGCCAGCGCGTCGAAGCGGTCGGCGAGCCCCGGATGAGCGCGGCCGGTGGCGCGCAGATAGGGCTCGATGCGGATCGCCTCGAACGTGACGTCGTTGGCGAAGGATATGGGCGTGCTCGGGTCGGCGGCGCTGCGGGCATGGATGATCGCCAGGTCGCGCCCGACCGCGGCGGCGAAGCTCGGCTCGACATGACCGGCGAGCAGTTCCAATTTCCACAGCGGATAATCTTCCGGCGCGAGATACTCCATGGCGAACAAGCCGGCCGCCGCGTCCTCGCCGATCACGCGCGGAACCGCTTGCGGCAGCCAGCCGGCGACCGTCCGCATCCAGGCGGCCTCCGCCGCGTTGCGCGCGACCGGCGCCTCCCACAAAGCGGCGACTTTCAACCTCGGCAGCGCGCGTTTGACGCAAAAGCGCCGCTCGCCGACCTCGATCAACGAAATCTCCGACGAGACGCCGCCGGTCAGGGGCGTCTCGCGGACGGCGTCGCCGGGCCTCATGAGGCCCAGGCGGCTTAGGGACTCGCATAGATCGGCGGTAGGCATGCGCGCGCGCCTCTGCTCGCTTGGCTTTCGATCTCTCGCGTTCGCGGCTCACTATGGGACGCGGCCGAGCCGACCAGCAACCCTCTCGTGGCCTGATAGGGCCGCCGAAGGCGAGGCGCAACGTCGCCGTCTTGGGCATGAAGCGCCTTGGCGCGCTGCGTCCTGACGGCCGCGCCTCGGGAACGCGCCCATGTACGAACCCGCTTCGCCGCCAGGACCACCTCGCCGCGCCGCGCGATCGGATCCGCCGCCGTCCGCTCGGCCTCATCGTCAGCCGCGGGCCGCAGGGCCTTTTCGCCAATGCGATTCGGTTCCTCGTCAACCCGAGGGACCGACGATTCGGCGCGCCCCCTCAGAAGCAGGCGATGAATTCTCTGAACGCCCAACCGAACGGCCGGCCATCGTTGGCGCGAACGATGAAGGCCCAAAGCCTGCCGTTGGCGTCGCCGCGCGTATCGACGACCGCGACAAGCACGCCGTTGTTCACCGTCCCGACGATGCGACCGTTGGGGGCGAGGCGCACGTTGAGCGGCGTTCCCGTTGGGTCCATCACCCGGCAGAGGTCCTCCGCCGCGACGGCCGTCGCGGCAACCGCAGGGATCGTCAAGGCCGCCAAGGCGGCCGGCCAGAGCATTCGCATGATCGGCTCTCCGGATCGCGTCGCCGCGCCGCGCCCGCCGATCGGGCGAGCCGCTGATCGACGCAGCGCGCAAATCCTGCGACGGCTTTTGCCGCGCGCGCAATCGCGCCGCGCGCCGCCGCGGCGAAGCGCCGCAGGGGCCGATCAACGCTCTCCAGAGGCCCGCCGAAGCCCGTCGCGCCGCGCGGCGATTCCGCTCAGCGTCGGGGGGCTGGGCGGCGTGTCGCTGGCGATGGATCTCTCCCGACCGCTCCGACCCCGGCGCCGCCTGAGCGTTCAATGTTCGAAGCGAATCCGACGCCATCCGAGCGGTTGAAGCGACTTGAGGCGCGCCGTCCGAAGAGATCGGCTTATTCGGGCGGACCCTCGATCACGTCTGGTCGAGGCGGCGTTTCTTGGGAGCCAAACGCCTGCATCGCACAGCTGTCTGGAAAATCCGCGTCGAGCGCAGTATCGGCCGGTCGGTCAAGGTTCGAACATTTCCGGTAGTGGGTCCGTTTGAAATTTCATCTATCGGATGCGCCACTAAGCGCCTTCCCAAAGGCCCTTATGGCTACATCTCTGTTCGCTTCCATCATTGCATTGGCCAAGTCGGCGAAGCTATCGAGGTCAATTTTGAATTCGACCTCAGTCTCACCCTTTCCGTAATTGACAGTGCCTCTAAGCGCGATTCCATCGCCAAGGATCAAGGTTTCGGGGTTGAACCCAGGGCCAGACCAATGTTTCGCATTTGGCGAACCGCGCGAAATTGTAATTGTCATCAATGAACCTCCTTTAGTGCCTCCCGCAAATTAAGCTGCGCTCTTTCTGAACGGGCCGCGTTTCGCCGGGGCAACCTTGGCTTCTTCAGTTTCGACCAACTTGACGACATCCTCGACTCCCCAAAGGGTTTTGCTCACGCCGGCCGCCATCGCCGGCGTCACGCGCAGCGTCTTATGGATGCGGCAGAAATTGTAGAAGAACGCGAACAACGCGACCGAAAATGCGTGGTTTTCCAGCTTCTTCGAAAATCCGTTGGTAAGCCGCGTGAAGCGACGGTTTTGCATCCGGATCGTGAGATTGCTCCGCTCGACGTAGGACGTTGAAACGTGCTTGGGATCGGGCTTTCCCTCGATCGTATCCTTCTTGACGCCGATGCACTCGGCTGGGCTGTAGCGTCCCTTTGCGGCCTCTGGCGCGGTCCCATAAATCTTGTTCAAGATTGCGTAGTCGATATCAGCTCCGAACGCCCCCTCAACGGCTTCTAAGTAAGCCTTGTGGCCGTCCGTCGTCAGTTGCACGCGGTTCGCTAGACGCCCGCACAGGTCGTCCATCAGTGCGATTGCCGACTGTCCAGAGCGATCGCCGATGAAATAAGAAACGATCATCTTCGAGTCGGCGTCGATCGCCGTCCACGTCCAAGCGTCGCCGGCGCCGTCCGGGGCTGCTTTAGCCTCGGCGACGTTCTTCTGCTTTGCATAGACGAAGCTCCAAATTTCATCGCATTGGATGCGCTTGGATTTCAAGCCGTGAACATGCGCGTCGTGATAGTCGGCGCAGGCCTTTCCCGCGTCAATCATCAGGTTGAGAACCGTGTTTTTGCCGACGCTCTCAGCGCGAGTGATCGCGCGAACCGACATACCCTCGCAAAGCAGGTGAAGGATTTTGGCGCGCTGAGCCGGAGAGAGCCTGTTCATGCTCTCCATATAGACCGTTCATGCTTGACTGTCAAGCACCTCGGTCTCTTTAATCCTCAGCGCGTTTTCTGGGCTTTCGCGGCACGTAAAGCTTACTATCGTTTCGGTTACGAAGCAGGCTTGGGGGGGCCGGACTCCGTAGGCGCTTCGGCGATTTCAGGTTTGTCGGCTTGCGCTGTAGACTCTGGTCCGGGGAGGTTATCGACATATTGGCCTACTCCTCTAACAAACTCTTCCTGAAGCTCTTTGTTTTTTGCCTTCATCTTTTGATATTCTTGCTCCATCTTTTCCTGAATATCAGTTCTTATTTCGGCGGACTGCCCAAGTCCAGACCCGATCATATGCATATCGGTGGCCGTGCCTACTCCAGGCGCCACCTCCGCATCTCTTTTCGCACGATAGGCAATCGTCGCGACCATATGTGGGTTCGAGTTCCACGCATATCCAGCCAGCATGAATTGTGATTCGGCGTGTCTCGCTCCGCTACCGATGGCTCTAAATCCTATCGTATCATCACAACTAACGTAATCGTTGTCGATTGAATAGATGTGAGACGTTGGCTCATCGTCGCCTTTGTCAATGTCCTGTTTGTCTACGCCGGCAATTATTACGGAGACACTTGGGATATCGAAATTAATTAAATCATACGCGATCCTACTAACCAACGCACTATCCATGACATTCTGCGTCGTAAGCCATGAATTTCTATCCAATCCTAGTGGCGCAAGGATTGCAGCTTCTGATCGTTTTAGTTTCGCAACATTTCGGTATTTTATGTATATATCAACAATATCTCGTACCAGCCACCAGTTAGATGGTTCCTGTTTCACGCGAGCGCGTACTTCGTTCTTAACGTCGGCAAGTATTTCCGCAAAAAATGCAGAATCACCGCTTGCCATAACCGCGATCGATGACGTCAGGAACGATATTTTTGCCACCGGAGGCTCAAATTGAATGTCACCCGCAGTGATCATTCGATCGGACACGAGAAAGACGCTTGAATAACTTCGGGCTGCGATGCAAACAGTCACGGCGCCATCCCCCATTGGCCGTCTCTTTGGCCTATGGAGGCTACCACATCCATAATTTGCCGCTACTGCTGTTTTTTCCGCCAGCGTGTTTTCGCCGCCAAGCGCGCTATTTCCTGGCGCCGTTCTGGCGTCAATAAAGCGGCTCGCGCCTTTCCACCTTTGAGGCCCCCCCTGCGGGCAAATTCCGTCGCCGGAGACTCCGCCGCCTTGATGGACTCGTCCATTTCGCCTGTCGCCAAATCGACTATCATCTTGGCGAGCTGGGCCGGGTCGCGCGGGCGCTTGGGATGCTTGGGCATGACCGAGCCTATCACGATTCACGGCGAGCGCCGAGAGGCTGTCAACGGGGCGCATTTTCAAACGGACCCACTACCACATTTCCTTTTCGAGCGGCTGGCAAAGCGCCAATGGCGCCGGCTCAAGGAGGAACTCCTTATCGGCGGCGCCGGGCGTGACCCAAAGACCGGGTTTCAGGTCGCAATGGGCGCCAAACGCGATGCCGCGATCCATCAGCCGAAGCAAAAGGCCCTGGCCATCGGATGAATTTTCGATGATGACGCCGCCGTTGTCGCAATCGACGACACATTCCGCGCTCTTGTCGCCGAGACAGTCGCCGCCTTCGCGCAGCGCCTGCCTGTCGCCGCGGCGTTTCAGTGAAATCGCGAAATTATAGGCGATGTGGTCGGGGTCCTTGACGACAAACTCACCCTGCTTGTCGTAACCCACGACACGCAGGAAAAACAGCACTTCGGCGACCTTCTGCCGTGGGTGGTCAAGCAGATGCCGCGCATCGTAAATCCGCCGGTAGCACGCCTTGCGGCCCGGCTCCGGCGGCAGGATTTTCGCCTCGGCCGACTGCCCCGCCTGCGCCGCCTGCGCCTCGCCAGCCTGCGCGCTGGTCGCGGCGAGCAACGCGAAACAAAACGTTGCGACCCAAGTCATCCACTTTCTTGACGCCGCAGAATTCGCCATTTGACGCCTCCCTAAGACCGTTTGTCATCGCTAAGCCGAGGCTGTCCGCCGCGACGACGAAACGACGGCAAGCCGGTCGGCAATGGACCCGGCTCCATTCGCCAAGCGCCGCCGCCGGCCGCTCGTGAAACGACGTCATCAGGCATGGCCAAACGCGGCTGCGCGACTCCTGATTTGGCTATTGGTCGGGATGATCGGGAAAGAGATCGCCAGCCTTGATCCAGCCGTGGGTGATGCGTTCGTCCTTGACATATTCGACCTCCGCCCAGTCGGTCTGCATCGCAACGACGCCGAGTCCGTCGCCTCGCACCACAAAACTCTTCTGTCGCGCCGTGTCGCTCGGCGTAGCGTAAAAATAGGCGCGTTGCGCCTTGACGATCCGCACCGCCCGCCACGCGTGTTTCGCGACCAAATCGGCGTTGAAGCTGGAGTCGGCCATCAGATACTGACAGCCGCCCGGCTGCTGTTCCAAAGTCACCGTCACCGATCCCTTCTTGACGGCGAGCGCGCCTTTGAGCGTGGAGCGATCCGGCGCAATGCGATCGCCCGGAAGCCAGGCGGAGATGGCATATTGGCCTGGCGCCGACGCCTTGCCGCCCAGAGCGAAACGGCAGCTGAATTGCGGCGCCTTTTCGGTTCCATTGCCGACCCAATCCGCCTGTACGACTCCGCTGAGCGTTCCGTCGGTCGGATCGAGCCCGAGCAGCAAGCTGTCATAGACGCCCGACGCTGGCGCGCTTTGGTCGGCGGTCGCGCGGGAAACGGAGAAGGCGAGCCCAATTGCGACAATCAAGACAACCGCCCGAAAACTCTCAAAACCGTCGCGCATTGGATTTCAATCCTTCCTCGCATCGATGGCGAGGCGCTTGGCCGCGTCGTACGCCAGTCCGGGAGAAACGCCCCCGGCTAGAAGCGCAAGGCGAGATAGCATTCGAGATTTCACGACGGACCGCGCTTGGGCCGCCTCCGATCGCGCCGGCGGGTTCTCCGGTCACCGGAATCGCCGCAATTTCGTATTCTAGACCACTCCCTCGACGATTCGCGAGAGCGACATGACGACGCGACGCCTCGGGCGGGCGCTGTGCAACGTGGTCGCGGCGTCGAGACGAGTTCGTTGGCCGTCAAAGCGCTGCGGCCGGACAATGCGCGCCACGCGGTCGCGGAGGAGACCGTCTCCTGTGCGCGCTGCGGACGCTCTCGACCCTAGGCCGCCGAAAGCGCCTCGCCGGCATGGCGTCCGCTATCGAAACCCGCCCCATCGACCGTGGCCGGCCGCAATGGGCGCCGAGCGGGCCAGCGATCGGGCTCCTACGCTCTTGATCGTATCGACGAGCGCAAGTCCGTGCCTCTGACCCAACCTAGCCGTCCCGGGCAATGGCGCCGGTGCGACAAGTGCGCTACCAAGCGCCTTGGCACGCGCCGCCGCCAAACCGGCCGCCTCTCGGGAACGCGCCCATGTACGAACCCCCGCTTCACCGCCAGGACGACCTCGCCGCGCAGCACGACCTGATCCGCCGCCATCCGCTCGGCCTCCTCGTCAGTCATGGGCCGCAGGGCTTTCTCGCCAATGCAATTCCGTTCCTCGTCGACCCGGGGCTCGGCCGCTTCGGGACGCTGGCCGCCCATATGGCGCGCGCCAACCCGCAATGGCGCGCATTGCAGGCGGCGGGCGAGGCGCTGGTGGTGTTTCAGGGCCCCGACCATTACGTTTCGCCCTCCTGGTATGCGACCAAGCGCGAGACCGGCAAGGTCGTGCCGACCTGGAACTATGTCATGGTCCAGGCGCGCGGGGTCGCCCGGGTGATCGAGGACGAGGCCTGGCTCAGCCGCCAGATCGCGGCGCTGACGCGGTCTCAGGAGCAGCCGCGACAAGCGCCCTGGGCGGTCGCCGATGCGCCGGAGGACTTCGTCGCCGCGATGGTCAAGCAAATCGTCGGCGTCGAGATCGAGATCGTCGACATCCGCGGCAAATGGAAGGCGAGCCAGAACCGCTCCGCCGCCGACCGCGCCGGCGTCGTCGCCGGCCTGGAAGCCGACGGCGACCCGGACGCGCTGGCGATGGCCGCGATCGTGCGCGCGGCGGCGAAATAGATTTCTTCGCGATCCCTGCTCCGGTCATCGCTGCGCTTGGCTCGCCATGAGGATGGGGGAGCGGCGTCTCGGCGGGTCTTCACTTTTGGGCTTGACATTGCAATGGTGAGATATATCTTGTTCGAAGATATATCGTGACATGTTTCGTAACGAGATATATCGAAACCCATCTCACAGAGGGAATGCAACAATGTTTCATCGTTATTTCAAGGACTTCGATCACGAGCGCTGCGCCCATGACGGGTTCGGCCGGGAGCGCGGGTTCGGCCGCCACTGGCGAGGCGGCGGCTTCGAGCCCCGCGAAGGCCGCATGTTCGACAGCGGCGATCTCCGGCTCGTCATTCTCGCGCTGGCGGCGGAAAAGCCGCGCCACGGCTACGAGATCATCAAGGCGCTGGAGGAGCGGGTCGGGGGCGGCTACAGCCCGAGCCCCGGCGTCGTCTATCCCACGCTGACCTTGATCGAGGAGATGGGCTACGCCACCGCCGCCCAGGACCAGGGCGGGCGCAAGCTTTACACGCTCACCCCCGAGGGCGAGGCGTTTCTCGCCGCCAACCGCGCCCAGGTCGATGCGATCTTCGCCCGCCTCGACGGCGCCAACGAAACGCGGCGCGGCGACTTCGCCCCGCTGCTGCGCGCGATGGAGAACCTGCGCACGGCGGTGCGCCTGCGCATGAAGCGCCGCGACGCTTCGCCCATCCAGATCCAGACGATCGCCGACGCGCTCGACGCGGCGGCCAAGGTGATCGAACGGGCTTGAACGGCGCTAGACGCCGTGCGCCTTCAGCCACGCCGTCGCCTCTGTCCACGAGGCCTCGGCGTCGGCCTTGACGTAGCTCGGGCGGTAGTCGGCGTAGAAGGCGTGGCCGGCGTCGGGGTAGACGACGATCCGCGAGGCGCCGCCGGCGGCCGCGAGCTTGGCGCGCATCGCCTCGATCTGATCGAGCGGGATGCCCTTGTCCATGCCGCCGTAGAGCCCGAGCACGGCAACCTTCAGCGTGCCCACGACGTCGGGCGGGTTCTTCGGCCTGATGTCGCTGACGGGGTAGGCGAGGGGCCCGTACCAGGCGACGGCGGCTTTCAGGCTCGGATTGCGCGCCGCATAGAGCCAGACCTGCCGCCCGCCCCAGCAGAAGCCGACGATCGCCGCGCGCGATGGGTCGGCCGAGCCGCTCGCCTTGGCGAAGGCGAACGTCGCGTCGAGATCGCTGGCGACCTGCGCGTCGGGCGTCTTGGCGACGATGGTCGCCATCAGCTTGGGCATGTCCGCTCTCTTTGCCCGCATCGCCCTGGCGCGCGAACAAATCGGGCGCGATCGCGTAATATCCGAGCTTGGCCCAGCGGCGGCAGACGTCCTTGATGTGCTCGTGAACGCCGAAGATCTCATGCACGACCACCACGGTCGGGAACGGCCCGCCGCCCTCGGGCATGGCGCGATAGGCGGGAATGTCGGCGTCGCCGGCGGCGAACCTTGACTTCGCCGGCGATCAGCCCATCGGTCGAAGTCGCGATCGTCTGCGCGCAGACCGGGGCGATCGCGGCGCAGAAGCCGACGCTGAGGCTCGCCTTGACCAAGGCGCGGCGGCTGAGCGGGGGGAGGGACGGCGGGTCGAAGTCGCGCATCGCAGCGCCTCCATCGGGCTTGAGATCCTCGATCGCCATTGTCCGGCGCCGGCGCCGCCCCGGCAATTCAAAATGCCGTCATCGGCGAGGCGCGGATCGACCGCGGGCCGCGCCGTCCATTGTGCATATTGACGCAAATCATGACTTGCGGCGCTTTGGCGGCTAAACAAATTCGGTATAGTGGCGGGGGGAGGAAGAGGCGCGATGTTCAAACATATTCTCATTCCGACGGACGGCAGCGATCTGTCGCGCAAGGCCGTCATCTACGGCATGCAACTGGCCAAGACGCTCGGCGCGCGCGTCACCGCGATCACTCTCACCGAGCCCTACCATGTCGCCTCGATGGACGCCGTGCTGGTTGCCGAGACCGTCGAGGAGCACGAGGCGCGCGTCGCCCGTGTCGCCGACCGGGCGCTCGAACAAGTCAAGATGGCGGCCGAGGCGGCCGGCGTGCAAGCCGAGACGGTGCGCGAATCCCACGATCAGCCCTACCGCGCCATCATCGACTGCGCGCTCGCCAACAAGTGCGACCTCATCGTCATGGCCTCGCACGGCCGCCGCGGCGTCGCCGCGCTTCTCGTCGGCAGCGAGACGGTGAAGGTGCTGACCTACAGCACGATCCCCGTGCTGGTTTATCGCTGAGGCGCTAAGCCCACCCCATCGCCCGCCCGCCGGTGCGGCAAGGATTCGGGACGCTGGCTCGCCCTCAGGCGACCAACTTGCGCTTTGCCTTGGAAATTGTCGCGTTCGGATCGGCCTCGACGCCCCTCTGGCGCGCCGCGTGCGACGCCGCCCCGCCGAATTCGAACTGTCCGATCAAGCTCGCCAATTGGCCGCTTTGCTCGGCGAGCGAACGGCTGGAGGCGGTCGCCTGCTCGGCCATCGCGGCGTTCTGCTGCGTGACGTGATCGATCTCGCCGACTTTGGCGTTGACGTCCTGCAAGCCGACGGATTGCTCGGTGGCGCCGCTGGCGATGGTCGAGACCACGGCGTTGATCTCGGATATTTTCCCTACGATTCCCACCAGCGATTCGCCGGTCTCCGCGACCAGCTTGACGCCCTCGCCGACTTCGGTGGCCGAGGCCGAGATGAGGCCCTTGATCTCCTTGGCGGCCCCCGCCGACCGCTGAGCCAGCGCCCGCACTTCCGAGGCGACGACTGCGAACCCGCGCCCGAATTCTCCGGCCCGCGCCGCCTCGACCCCCGCATTGAGGGCGAGCAGATTCGTCTGGAAGGCAATTTCGTCGATTACGCTGATGATCTGGCTGATCTGACGGGACGAATTTTCAATCTTGCCCATCGCGGCGACCGCTCGCTGGACGACTTCGCCAATGCGCTCCGCGTCGTTCTTGGTCGCCAAGACGACGCTGTGGGCGTGCTTTGCCCCCTCCGCGGTCTTGCCGACGGTCGTCATGATTTCGTTGAGCGTCGTCGCCGTCTCTTCCAGGCTCGCCGCCTGATGTTCGTTGCGACGCGACAGATCGGCGGACGCCTCGGAGATTTCGCCGGCGCCGGCGTTGATGTTGTCGGCGGCCATTTTGACAGCCCACATCGCCTTCTGCAGCTTCTCCGCGGTCACGTTGAAGTCGTCTTTCAATTTCTGATATTCGCCGGAGATTTCGGCGGTGATTCGCTTCGTCAAGCGTCCCTCGGAAAGGCTGTCCAGCGCCTCGCCGATCAGGCTGATCGCTTCCTTCTGCCGTTCGGCGGTCGTCCGGCGCTCGTCCTCGCTCTGCCGACGTTCGGCGTCCGCCAACCGAGTTTGTTCGTCGGATTCGGTGTTCAGGCGGGCTTTCTCGATCGCCGTCTCTTTGAACTGCTGCACCGCCTTCGACATCAAGCCGACTTCGTCGCGACGATTCTGGGCCGGAATATCGGCCGTCACGTCGCCCGCGGCGAGACGTCCCATGGCGGCTGTCATGGCGCGAAGGGGCCGCACCAGTCCGCGGGCGAGCGGAATTGCAAACGCGCTCAGCGCGCCGATCAGCGCCGCCGTCCAGATCGCCGCCATGCCGACGCGCGAATAAAAGATCGAGTCCAAATCGTCGATATAGACCCCGGTCCCGATGATCCAGTTCCATGGCTCGACCTTTAGGGCGTAGACCAACTTGGGGATTTGCGTGTCGCTGCCGGCGCGCGGGAACATATACGAGACGTAGCCGCCGCCGCCCATGCCGGCCTCGATAAGGGCGCGCGCCCATAAGAACCCGTTGACGTCTTTGGCCTCCATCAGGTTCTTGCCCTCGAGCTCCGGCCGGGGGCCCAGCACCAGGTTTTGGCCGTCCGGGCGATAGACGAAGATATAGTCGTTATGGCCATAACGGATCGCGCGCAGTTCCGCCTTGGCGCGCTCCTGCGCGTCCGTCTCGCTCAAGCTCCCTTTCTCGACCTGAGCCGCCAAGCTCTTGACGATCGAGGCCGCGGTTTGGACTTGCCCGGCAATCGCGGCCTGTCGCTCGCTGAAGAGGGCCGAGCGCAACGAGGCAAGCTGGATGCAGGTGGCCGTCAGGCTCGTGACGACCGCGACGGCGACGAGCAGAGCAAGGCGACGGCTAACC